>NZ_JBICMS010000013.1:0-97377 GCF_043106615.1 Pseudomonas sp. CJQ_9
ACGATGGCTGCTGCGACGCTGAGCGTTTAGGGCCCCTTCGCGCCCCATCGCGACACAAGGCCGCTCCTACAAAGCCTGCGAAGGGTCATAACCTGGGTCAATAGCGAAATCAGATGAGCCTGCCAGGCTTCTCCGTCCCTATAGAACGTTAAGGAATTAGGTTATTAGCAAACGTTTGCAAATAGCTAAATGCTATTAGAACCCGCAGAGCTACAACGATTGGTTGCAAAGGTTCGTTACATATTCCCTAAAAATCTTAGAAATTCACAAAACGGTCATTTTGGATTTATAGGATTGTCATTATCCTGTAGCGCAGGTGGCGCCTTAGACCAAAGTCGAGAAACGTTTAGAAACGTTTGACTTACCAGTCGCACTTTGGGACTAAATCGCCAATCCACGGTGAGCGGGGCACAAGACCCTGCCGCCAGAGATACACAAAAATTAGAACGTAGAGGAGCACAGCATGTACAAGTCCAGCCTGGCCGTGGCCGTGGCACTGGGGGTTTTCGCCCAAACAGCAGGCGCTGCCGGTTTCGTTGAAGACAGCAAACTGTCCCTCAGCTCGCGCACCATGTATTTCAACAACGACAACCGCGATGGCGGTGCTGACAACCGCGAGTCGGGTCAGGGCTTCAAGCTCGACTACATTTCCGGTTTCACTGAAGGCACCGTTGGCTTTGGTGTCGATGCCCAGGCCTTGTGGGGTATCCACCTGGACGGTGGCCGTGGCAAACACCCTGACAACAGCAGCTTCTTCCCAAGCGACTCGGACGGCTCGGCCGCCAGCCAGTGGGCACGTTTTGGCGCCAACGCCAAGGCTCGCTTCTCCAAGACCGAAGTGCACTTCGGTAGCGCCCTGGCGCCAAACCTGCCGATCCTGGTAGCCAACGACGGGCGTCTGCTGCCGCAAACCTTCGAGGGTGGCACCATCCAGTCGAAGGAAATCGACAACCTGACCATCAACGCCGGTCAGCTGACCCACGCCATGGGTCGTGCGTCGAGCAACCGTACCGGCCTGTCGGTCGCTGGCGCCACTGCCGACAGCAACAAGTTCCGCTACGGCGGCCTGGACTACAAGCTCACTCCAGACCTGACCCTGCAGTACTACTACTCGAACCTGGAAGACTTCTACAAGCAGCACTTCCTGGGCGCCACGCATGTCTTCAAGATCGCCGACGACCAGTCGTTCAAGACCGACCTGCGCTACTTCGACAGCAGCAGCGACGGCAACAACGGTCACGGCGGCGGCTACAACTTCAGCAACAACGGTGGTTACGCCAAGAACACTGGCAAGGTCGACAACAAGACCTGGACCGCCATGTTCACTTACACCCTTGGTGGCCACGCGCTGATGCTCGGTCGTCAGCAAGTCAGCGATGACGGCGGTTTCGTCTGGCTGAACCAGGGCAACGTGGTTGACGGTAACGGCCGCCCTGAAGGCGCTGCCGGTTCCAGCTTCTACCTGTTCACCGACAGCATGATCAACCAGTTCGCCCGTGCCGGTGAGAACACCAACTTCGGCCAGTACTCGTATGATTTCGCCTCGCTGGGCGTTCCGGGCCTGAAGGCTTCGGTTTCCTACCTGCGCGGTGACGACATTCGCTATAAGAGCGGCCACGGCACCTACAATGAATGGGAACGTGACGCCCGCGTCGACTACACCATTCAGCAAGGTACCCTCAAAGGCCTGGGCTTCAGCCTGCGCCAGGGTGTGTACCGCGGTGGCAGCAACGAAGCCAGCGCCGACCAGGACCAGACTCGCTTCATCGTGAACTACACTTACAGCTTCCTGTAAGCCGCAGCGACACCAAAGAGCCTCGCCTAGTGCGAGGCTTTTTCATGTCTGCAGACTGTAATGTCAAAAAGCTATAAATAAATCATTATTTATTCTTTTTGTTTTTAGTCAGTTGCAGGCACAGTCAATTCACACGCTGACCACAACCCAGCCCAGGAGCCGCAGCCTATGAGCCTAAAACTCGGCGATATCGCCCCCGATTTCGAACAGGATTCCAGCGAAGGCAAGATCCGTTTCCACGAGTGGCTGGGTAACAGCTGGGGGGTGCTGTTCTCCCACCCGGCTGACTTCACCCCGGTATGCACCACTGAGCTGGGCCTGACTGCCAAGCTCAAGGACGAATTCGCCAAACGCGGAGTCAAGGCCATTGCCTTGTCGGTCGACCCGGTCGATTCGCACCACAAATGGATCGCCGACATCAACGAAACCCAGAACACCGTGGTCAATTTCCCGATCATCGCCGACGCCGACCGCAAGGTTTCAGACCTTTACGACCTGATCCATCCGAACGCCAGCGACACCCTGACCGTGCGCTCGCTGTTCGTGATCGACCCGAACAAGAAGGTGCGGCTGACCATCACCTACCCCGCCAGTACCGGGCGCAATTTCAATGAAATTCTGCGGGTGATCGACTCGCTGCAACTGACTGACAACCACAAAGTGGCCACGCCAGGTAACTGGCAAGACGGCGACGACGTGGTGATCGTGCCTTCGCTCAAGGACGAAGAAGAGATCAAGCAGCGCTTCCCCAAAGGGTACCGGGCCGTCAAACCCTACCTGCGCCTGACCCCCCAGCCTAATCGTTAACGCATTCCTCGTTGCATCGCTCTTAGCCACACAGGGATTTTCGGGCCGTTTCGACGGCCCTTTTTTAGCTGCAAGCTGCAAGCTGCAAGCTGCAAGCAAAAGCAGGTCAGCTTGCGGCTTGTAACTTGAAGCTTTAAACCAAAATGGAATAAACAAATAAAAAAATATGATTTCTAGATATATAAACTGATTGCTAATGTCACCCCCAACAGAACACAAGGAAGCGCTGCAATGTTGGTCGTCTCAATCGGTGGTAGCCCAAGTCCTCGTTCAC
The DNA here is from genome assembly GCF_043106615.1 of Pseudomonas sp. CJQ_9. Classification (NCBI taxonomy): domain Bacteria; kingdom Pseudomonadati; phylum Pseudomonadota; class Gammaproteobacteria; order Pseudomonadales; family Pseudomonadaceae; genus Pseudomonas; species Pseudomonas sp. CJQ_9. The sequence continues at coordinate 2,877 of NZ_JBICMS010000013.1, forward strand.
GCTCCGGCGTGCTGCTGGAGCGTTCGCGCCAGTGGCTGCAGCATCGCGGCGTCGAAGTGGTGACGTTCCAGGTACGTGACTTCCCCGCCGAAGACCTGCTGCATGCCCGTTTCGACAGCCCGCAGGTACAGCACTTTCAGCAACTGGTGGCCCAGGCCGATGGCCTGATCGTCGCTACACCGGTTTACAAGGCATCGTTTGCCGGTGCTCTGAAAACCTTGCTCGACCTGCTGCCGGAACGCGCGTTGGCACACAAGATCGTGTTGCCGATCGCCACCGGCGGCAGCATCGCCCACATGCTGGCGGTGGATTACGCACTCAAGCCCGTGCTGTCTGCACTCAAGGCGCAAGAGACCCTGCAAGGGATCTTCGCTGACGACAGCCAAGTCGCTTACGCAGAGGGCAGCAAGCCCGCGCAACTGCTCCCCGCGCTGGAAGAACGCCTGCAGGACTCGCTGGAAACCTTCCACGTTGCTCTGGCCCGTCGGCCGCGCCCCGTGGCCCCCGGTGTACTGAACGAACGCCTGCTCAGTGCTCGTTGGAGCATCTGACCGGTTTTATCCGCTTCACCACCTTACTCGCCCGTCAACGAGGCAAGCAGGTGCAACCCGAACCCTATCGCACAGGAGAGCGCCATGCGCACAGTCTTCTTGCGTCGCGGTCTGGTCGCCCTGTTCGCGGCGGCTGTGTCCTTCGGCGCCATTACCCAAGCCCAGGCCGAGAGCCTGCGTATCGGTTATCAGAAATACGGCACCCTGGTGCTGCTCAAGGCCAAGGGCACGCTGGAGAAGCGCCTGGCCGAGCAGGGCGTACAGGTGCAGTGGACCGAGTTTCCCGGCGGCCCGCAGCTGCTTGAAGGGCTGAACGTCGGCTCGATCGATTTCGGCGTCACCGGTGAAACACCACCGGTATTCGCCCAGGCCGCCGGCGCCGACCTGCTCTATGTGGCCTATGAACCGCCCGCGCCGCACAGCGAAGCGATTCTCGTGCCCAAGGGTTCGCCGGTGCAGTCGGTGAAGGACCTCAAAGGCAAGAAAGTCGCCCTCAACAAAGGCTCCAATGTGCACTACCTGCTGGTGCGTGCACTGCAAGACGCAGGCCTTCAATACAGCGACATCCAGCCGGTTTACCTGCCGCCGGCCGACGCCCGCGCAGCCTTCGAGCGCGGCAGTGTCGACGCCTGGGTGATCTGGGACCCGTACCAGGCCGCCGCCGAGCAACAGCTGCAGGCGCGCACCCTGCGTGACGGCAAGGGCCTGGTCGACAACCATCAGTTCTATCTCGCTACCCGCAACTACGCGACCGAGCACCCAGCGGTGATCAACACCGTTATCGAGCAAGTGCGCGCCGTGGGCGAATGGTCGCAGGCCAACCCGCAGGAAGTCACCGACCAGGTGGCGCCGCTGCTCGGCTTGCCTGCCGACATCACACTTACCTCGGTCAAACGCCAAGGCTACGGCGCCGCGCCCCTGACCCCGCAGGTAGTGGCGGCGCAGCAGAAGATCGCCGACACCTTCCAGGCGCTCAAGCTGATACCCAAGCCGTTGAGCATCAAGGATGTGATCTGGACACCCCCGGCCAAGGTCGCTAGCGCGCCTTGAATGATGCGCCATGCCGGGGCACCGCCCCGGCTCGTGCCCCCCTTGAGGAGACAACTCCAATGAGTCTGAACATTTTCTGGTTCCTGCCCACCCACGGTGACGGCAAGTACCTGGGCACTGCCGATGGCGCCCGCGCGGTCGACCACGGCTACCTGCAACAGATCGCGCAAGCTGCCGACCGGCTTGGTTTTGGTGGGGTATTGATCCCGACCGGGCGCTCCTGCGAGGACTCCTGGCTGGTCGCGGCCTCGCTGATCCCCGTGACCCAGCGCCTGAAGTTTCTGGTGGCCCTGCGCCCCGGCATCATCTCGCCAACCGTGGCTGCTCGGCAGGCAGCCACCCTCGATCGCCTGTCCAACGGCCGGGCGCTGTTCAACCTGGTCACCGGCGGCGACCCTGACGAGCTGGCCGGTGACGGCCTGCACCTGAACCACCAGCAGCGCTACGAGGCGTCGGTCGAGTTCACCCGTATCTGGCGCAAGGTGCTGGAAGGCGAAAACGTCGATTATGACGGCAAGCACCTTCAGGTGAAGGGCGCCAAGCTGCTCTATCCGCCGATTCAGCAGCCCCGCCCGCCGCTGTATTTCGGCGGTTCTTCAGAAGCTGCCCAAGACCTGGCGGCTGAACAGGTCGAGTTGTACCTGACGTGGGGTGAGCCACCGGCAGCCGTGGCCGAGAAGATCGCCCAAGTGCGCAAAAAGGCCGCTGCTCAAGGCCGCGAAGTACGTTTCGGTATCCGCCTGCACGTGATCGTGCGCGAAACCAACGAAGAAGCCTGGGCCGCCGCCGACCGCCTGATTTCGCACCTGGACGATGACACCATTGCCCGTGCGCAGGCCTCGCTGGCGCGCTTCGACTCGGTGGGCCAGCAGCGCATGGCCGCCCTGCACGGCGGTAACCGCGACAACCTGGAAGTCAGCCCCAACCTGTGGGCGGGTGTTGGCCTGGTGCGTGGCGGTGCGGGTACCGCGCTGGTAGGTGATGGCCCGACCGTGGCCGCACGGGTCAAGGAATACGCCGAGCTGGGCATCGATACCTTCATCTTCTCCGGCTACCCGCACCTGGAAGAGTCGTACCGAGTGGCCGAGCTGCTGTTCCCGCACATTGACGTGAACCGCCCGGAACAACCCAAGACGGGTGGCTACGTGAGCCCGTTCGGCGAGATGGTAGCCAACGACATCCTGCCCAAGTCTGTCGCGCAGAGCTGAGGGCCAGGCCATGAGTCGTGCAACTTCCAATAACCTTGCCCAGCGGCTGGCGCCATGGGCGCTGCCGGTGCTGCTGCTGGCCGCCTGGCAGCTGGCGGTCAGCGCTGGCTGGCTGTCGACGCGCATCCTGCCGGCGCCTAGCGCCGTGGTCAGTGCTGGCGTCGAGCTGGTGCGCAGCGGTGATATCTGGACCCACCTGGCCATCAGTGGCTGGCGTGCCGGGCTGGGCTTCGTCATCGGCGGCAGCATCGGCCTGGTGCTGGGCTTCATCACGGGCCTTTCGAACTGGGGCGAGCGCCTGCTCGACAGCTCGGTGCAGATGATACGCAACGTGCCGCACCTGGCACTGATCCCGCTGGTCATCCTGTGGTTTGGTATCGATGAGTCGGCGAAGATCTTCCTGGTCGCGCTGGGCACGTTGTTCCCGATCTACCTGAACACCTACCACGGCATTCGCAATGTGGACCCGGCGCTGGTGGAAATGGCCCGCAGTTATGGGTTGTCCGGCTTCAGCCTGTTCCGCCAGGTGATCCTGCCGGGTGCGCTGCCGTCGATCCTGGTGGGCGTGCGCTTTGCCCTGGGCTTCATGTGGCTGACCCTGATCGTTGCCGAAACCATCTCGGCCAACGCCGGCATCGGCTACCTGGCCATGAACGCCCGTGAATTCCTGCAGACCGACGTGGTGGTGCTGGCCATCGTTTTGTACGCCGTGCTCGGCAAGCTCGCCGACCTCGCCGCCCGTGGCCTGGAGCGTGTGTGGTTGCGCTGGCACCCAGCCTATCAAGTGGCGAAGAAGGAGGGCGCATGACCGTGCTCAAGAAACGGCCGCCACGCCTGCTGCGTTGCATCCCGCTGGCCGCCAACGGCGTGCGCAAGGCCTTTGGCCAGCGCGAGGTATTGAAAGGTATCGACCTGCACATTCCGGCCGGCCAGTTCGTGGCCATTGTTGGCCGCAGCGGCTGCGGCAAGAGCACCTTGCTGCGTTTGCTGGCCGGGCTCGATCAGCCCAATGCCGGGCAGTTGCTGGCTGGGGCCGCGCCGCTGGACGAAGCGCGCGAAGAAACCCGCCTGATGTTCCAGGACGCACGCCTGCTGCCTTGGAAGAAGGTGATCGACAACGTGGGCCTGGGCCTGTCTGGCGACTGGCGCTCGCGAGCGCTGGATGCCCTGGAGGCGGTTGGCCTGGCCGACCGCGCCAATGAGTGGCCGGCAGCGCTCTCGGGTGGCCAGAAGCAGCGTGTGGCGCTGGCCCGGGCGCTGATCCACCAGCCGCGCCTGCTATTGCTGGACGAGCCGTTGGGCGCGCTGGATGCCCTGACCCGTATCGAGATGCAGCAACTGATCGAACGCCTGTGGCGTCAGCACGGGTTCACCGTGCTGCTGGTTACCCACGATGTCAGCGAGGCGGTTGCCGTGGCTGACCGGGTGATCCTGATCGAAGACGGCGAGGTCGGGCTCGACCTCACTGTCGACCTGGCACGGCCTCGGGCGCGTGGTTCGCACCGCCTGGCTGCGCTGGAAAGCGAAGTGCTCAACCGTGTGCTGTCGGCCCCGGGCGCTGCGCCCGAGCCGGATCCTGTAGCCCCTCTGCCCACGCAACTGCGTTGGGCGCACTGAACCCCCAGAAGCCAAAAGGAAGCCAATCATGACTATCAAAGCCATCAACGTGCGCAACCAGTTCAAAGGCACTGTGAAAGAAATCCTCGAAGGGCCGGTACTGTCGGAAATCGACGTGCAGACGGCTTCGGGCATCGTCACTTCGGTGATCACTACCCGCTCCGTGCGTGAGCTGGAGCTGCAGGTGGGCAGTGAAGTGATTGCCTTTGTGAAGTCGACGGAAGTGTCTATTGCCAAGCTGTAATGGGGCTGCTTTGCAGCCCTTCGCGGGTAAACCCGCTCCTACATTAGTCCGCAAACGCAGGCCAATGTAGGAGCGGGTTTACCCGCGAAGGGCCGCAGCGCGGCCCCAAGATCTTCAGCTGGAACGCTTGGCCAGAAACGGCGGCAGATACAACCCCAGATACGCCTCGAACACCCGCTTGCCTTCCTCGGCCATACGCGGGGTGATCGCCTCATGCAGCTGCACCGAGCGCGCATACACCCGGTCGCTCAGCTCCATGGCCAGGGCAAACACATCCACATCCAGCGGCATCACCGGCAGGTGGAAATGCTGGTCGAACAACTTGTACATCAGGTCGCCCAGTTCCATGTCGTGCTGCCGATCGGCTTGCACCACTTCACTCAGCCCGTGCTGGGCCAGAATCAGTTGCCGCGCTGCTGCATCCTGGTTGTAGATATCCAGCATGCGCTGCTCGATCAGCCGTGACAGCTCATGCCAGGTACTGAACGCCTGGCTGTCGATCGGTGCCCTCAGAGCCTCACGGAAAGCCCGGTGCACGTCGGCGGTCAACGCCTCGAGCAACGCCGGCACGCTGGCGAAGAAGTGATAGACCGACGACGGCGGAATCTGCGCACGCTCGGCCACGCTGTAGATCGACATTGCCGCCACCCCCACCTCGGCCAGCAGTTCGCGGGCAGCCGCCAGGATCGCTTCGATCCTGGCCTGGCTGCTGGCACGCGGTTTGCGCGGGGTAGCGGTACGCGTCATCAGTTGCTGATCGCCAGGATGCTGGCTTGATAGGCACCCACGAACAGGTCGAAATCACCGACTTCTTCCTGCTCCAGCTCGGCCTGCCTGGCCAGCGACTCGCGGGCCAGCGTCTCGTAGGTTTGTTGCTGCTCCTGGCTCAGCGGCTGTTCACGGAAGGTCTCGGCGTGAATACGGCTCTGGCGCAGCGAAAACTGCACGAAGCTTTCGTCATGCTCGGTCATGCGCGCCAGCACCTGGGCCGAAGGCGTCAGCGAGGCGTCATCGACCTTGGCCTGTTGCGCATCCAGCGCCTTGCTGTGGGCGTCGGTATCTTCGGCTTGGTCCAGTAGCTCGGCCAACTGTCGAATACGCTCGATCAGCTCGCCGGCCCACACCTTCAGGCTGACCGGCTGGCCGTTGCGCTGCAATTCCAGGCCCGGGCGGCGACCTTCCTTGACCACGGCCAGGAAGTTGCTGGTGCACTGGCCACACTCGGCATTGCCCAGTTGCGGGCTTTCTTCCAGGGCACAGAACAGCAGGAATGCATCGAGGAAGCGCGCCTCGGTTAGGTCGATGCCAACGGGCAGGAACGGGTTGATGTCCAGGCAGCGTACTTCCACATACTGCACGCCGCGCGAAGTCAGGGCCTGGATCGGCCGCTCGCCGGTATAGGTGACGCGCTTGGGGCGTATGTTCGAGTAGTACTCGTTTTCGATCTGCAGGATGTTGGTATTCAGTTGTACCCACTCACCGTCGACGTGCGTGCCGACCTCGACATAGGGCGGGTAGGGCGTGCCCACCGCCTTGCGCAGGCTGTCGGTGTAGCTGGCCAGGTTGTTGTAGCAAGGCGTGAGGCCCGCCTGGGCGTTGCTCTGGTAGCCCAGGTCGCTCATGCGCAGGCTGGTGGCGTAGGGCAGGTACAGGGTTTCGGCGTCCAGCTCTTCGAGCTGGTGCGGGCGGCCACGCATGAAGCCTTTATCCAGGGCCGGCGAGGCGCCAAACAGGTACATCAACAACCAGCTGTAGCGGCGGAAGTTGCGGATCAGCGCAATGTAGGCCGACGACTGATAGTCGCGGTCGGGCTCGCTGCTGCCTTCGGCAGCACGCAGCAAAGGCCACAGAGCCTCTGGCAGCGAGAAATTGTAATGGATGCCGGCGATGCACTGCATGGTGCGGCCATAGCGCAAGGCCAGGCCTTTGCGGTAGACGTGCTTGAGCTTGCCGATGTTCGAGCTGCCGTACTCGGCGATCGGGATGTCCTCTTCGGCCGGCAACGTGCATGGCATCGATGGGCTCCACAGGTACTCGTCGCCCAGCTTGCTGTAGACGAAACGGTGGGTCTGTTCGAGGCTTTCGAGCACTTTCGCCGGGTCGGCCAACGCGGGGGTGATGAATTCCAGCAGCGACTCGGAATAGTCAGTGGTGATCTGCTCGTTGGTCAGCGCCGATCCCAGTGCATCCGGGTGCGGGGTCTGGGCCAGGCGACCTTCGTCGGTCACGCGCAGGCATTCGCGCTCAATACCGTGCAGGCACTGCTTGAGCAGGGGAAGATTGGCGCCGAGCAGGCTCAGGCGGCGGTTGAGGAGTTCGCTCAAGATGTATTCCTTCACGCGTCAGTCGCCCCAATATGGGGGTAGAGATAACGGTCTACAAGGGTAGGGAGAAAGGAACTGGCGTTGTCGCCTGGTTTACGCGGGTCCAGCAGTGCCAGCGCACTGCTGAAAATACCGCAGATACTGCTTGGTGAGCTAGAGAACCGCAAAGGTTCCTTGCGCCTTGGCCACCAGTTTGTCGCCCTGGACTACGTCGGCGTCGACCACCAGGGTACGCCGCCCGGCATGCAGCACGCGGGCGGTGCACAGGACCTCACCGTCACTGACGGCGCGCATGTAGTTGATCTTGCATTCGATGGTGACGCTTTGCTGGTCAAAGCCATGGTTGGCCGAACAGGCCAGACCCATGGCGATATCCACCAGGCTGAAAATAGCCCCGCCGTGCAGCTTCTGGCCACGGTTGCGCAACTGCGGCTGCAGCGCCAGGGCGACCTCGGCAACGCCGGGCTCCAGGCGTTGCAGGCGGCAGCCAAGGAGCTGGCTGAAGGCGCTTTCGACATATTCGCGTGGTATGTCCATCACTTCTTCTTCAGTTGCTTGGCGTTGGCGAACAGCGCGGCCATGGCGTTGTTGGCCGGGGCCGCGGTAGCGGTTTCACGTTGGCGCGGCGCCTGTTGCTGGCGGTTGCCTGCCGGGCCACGGTTACCGCCGCGGTTGCCGTCGACCTTTTCGCCCGGGGTGTCGCTCATGCGCATCGACAAGCCCACGCGCTTGCGCGGGATGTCCACCTCCATGACCTTGACCTTGACCACGTCGCCGGCCTTGACCGCCTCGCGCGGGTCCTTGACGAACTTCTCCGACAGCGCCGAGATATGCACCAGGCCGTCCTGGTGTACGCCGATATCGACGAAGGCACCGAAGTTAGTGACGTTGGTCACCACGCCTTCGAGGATCATGCCTGGCTCCAGGTCCTTGAGGTCTTCGACGCCATCCTGGAAGGTGGCGGTCTTGAATTCCGGGCGGGGGTCGCGGCCGGGTTTGTCCAGCTCCTGCAGGATGTCGGTCACGGTCGGCAGGCCGAAGGTTTCGTCGGTGAAACGCTTGGGGTCCAGGCGCTTGAGGAAGCTGCTGTCGCCGATCAGCGAGCGAATGTCGCGGTCGGTATCGGCGGCGATGCGCTGTACCAGGGGGTAGGCTTCGGGGTGAACCGCCGAGGCGTCCAGCGGGTTGTCGCCGTTCATCACCCGCAGGAAGCCGGCAGCCTGCTCGAAGGTTTTCTCGCCCAGGCGGCTGACCTTTTTCAGCGCCGCGCGGGTGGCGAACGGGCCGTTGGCGTCGCGGTGCGCGACAATGTTCTGTGCCAGCGTGGCGTTAAGCCCGGAGATGCGCGTCAGCAGCGCCACCGAGGCGGTATTCACATCCACGCCCACGGCGTTCACGCAGTCCTCGACCACGGCGTCCAGGCCACGGGCCAGCTTCAACTGCGAGACGTCGTGCTGGTACTGGCCGACGCCGATGGATTTCGGGTCGATCTTCACCAGTTCAGCCAACGGATCCTGCAGGCGGCGGGCAATCGATACGGCGCCGCGGATCGATACGTCCAGGTCCGGGAATTCGCGGGCGGCCAGTTCCGATGCCGAGTACACCGACGCGCCGGCTTCGGAGACCATGACCTTGGTGATTTTCAGGGCTGGATATTTCTTGACCAGTTCGGCGACCAGCTTGTCGCTTTCGCGGCTGGCGGTACCGTTGCCGATGGCAATCAGCTCCACCGAGTGCTTGGCGCACAGCGCGGCCATGATGGCGATGGTCCGGTCCCAGTCGTTTTTCGGGGCGTGCGGGTAGACCGTGGTGTGGTCCAGCAGCTTGCCGGTGGCGTCGACCACGGCGATCTTGCAGCCAGTGCGCAGGCCAGGGTCGAAGCCCAGTGTGGCGCGCGGGCCGGCCGGGGCCGCCAGCAGCAGGTCGTGCAGGTTGTGGGCGAACACGTTGATCGCCTCGCCTTCGGCGTTGTCGCGCAGTTCGCCGAACAGGTCGGTTTCCAGGTGGGTGTAGAGCTTGACCTTCCAGGTCCAGCGCACCACTTCAGCCAGCCATTTGTCGGCCGGGCGGCTGCGGTTCTCGATGCCGACGTGGTTGCTGATCATCAGCTCGCACGGGTGCAGGGTACCCGGCAGTTCTTCACCGACTTTCAGCGAAGCGCTCAGCACGCCCTCGTTGCGCCCGCGAAAAATTGCCAGGGCGCGGTGCGAAGGGGCGGTGCGCAACAGCTCGTCATGGGCGAAGTAGTCGCGGAACTTGGCGCCTTCCTCTTCCTTGCCGGCCACCACCCGGGCACTGAGCACGGCTTCCTGCTTGAGGAAGCTGCGCAGTTTGTCGAGCAACGCGGCGTCTTCGGCAAAGCGCTCCATGAGGATGTACTTGGCGCCTTCCAGGGCGGCCTTCACGTCGGCCACGCCCTTGTCGGCATCGACGAAGCGTGCCGCTTCGCTTTCCGGGGTCAGTGACGGGTCGTTGAACAGGCCGTCGGCCAGCTCGCCGAGGCCGGCTTCGAGGGCGATCTGGCCCTTGGTGCGGCGCTTCTGCTTGTAAGGCAGGTACAGGTCTTCGAGGCGGGTCTTGGTGTCAGCCAGCTTGATTTCGCGGGCCAGTTCCGGGGTCAGCTTGCCCTGTTCCTCGATGCTGGACAGGATACTGGCGCGGCGTTCGTCGAGTTCGCGCAGGTAGCGCAGGCGCTCTTCCAGATGGCGCAGCTGGGTGTCGTCCAGGCTACCGGTCACTTCCTTGCGGTAACGGGCGATGAAAGGCACGGTCGAGCCTTCGTCCAACAGGCCCACGGCCGCCTCGACCTGCTGGGGGCGTACGCCCAGTTCCTCGGCGATACGGCTGTTGATGCTGTCCATGTAAACCACCTGACATTTGTGAATACGGGGGTCGCCTATGGGCTTTCGCCCGGCGGCGCAGGATGAAAGCGGCGCATTATACCCATCGCAAACCGCTTGCGGTGATGGCGCCCGGCCAGTCGGAACTGGCGCCCGGGGAAAAATCTGCTAACAATGCTCACGGCACGCGTTGCAATGGCTACGCCATAATGCGCGGCGATCTCAGAGGAGTTATTCATGACCGGCACGCCGAACACCGCAGAAGGTGAAAAGATTCTCATCGTCGACGACGATCCGGGGCTGAGCAGCCTGCTGGAACGTTTCTTCACCAGCAAAGGCTACCGAGCCCGCGCGGTGCCCAACACCGAACAGATGGACCGCCTGCTCTCCCGCGAGGTGTTCAACCTGGTGGTGCTGGACCTGATGCTGCCAGGCGAAGACGGCCTGTCGGCGTGCAAGCGCCTGCGCCAGCACAACAACCAGATCCCGATCATCATGCTCACTGCCAAGGGTGACGAGCTCAGCCGCATCAAGGGCCTGGAGCTGGGGGCCGATGACTACCTGGGCAAGCCGTTCAACCCGGACGAGCTGATGGCCCGGGTCAAGGCCGTGCTGCGCCGCCAGGCACCCACCGTGCCAGGGGCACCGGGTAGCGAAGACGAGTCGGTCACCTTCGGCGACTACGAGTTGTCGCTGGCCACCCGCGAACTCAAGCGTGGCGACGAAGTGCACATGCTCACGACCGGTGAGTTCGCCGTGCTCAAGGCGCTGGTCATGCATGCCCGCGAGCCGCTGACCCGCGACAAGCTGATGAACCTGGCCCGTGGCCGTGAATGGGATGCCCTGGAGCGCTCCATCGACGTTCAGATTTCGCGCCTGCGGCGCATGATCGAGCCCGACCCGTCCAAGCCCCGCTACATCCAGACCGTGTGGGGCGTAGGCTACGTGTTCGTGCCGGACGGAAACGCCGGAAAGTGATGCCTGACCGTCGATGAAAACACCGCTCTGGTTTCCGCAAAGCTTCTTCGCTCGCACCCTGTGGCTGGTGTTGATCGTTGTCCTGTTCTCCAAGGCCCTGACCCTGGTCTACCTGCTGATGAACGAGGACGTACTGGTCGACCGGCAGTACAGCCACGGTGTGGCGCTGACTTTGCGCGCGTATTGGGCTGCCGACGAAGAAAACCGCGACAAGATCGCCGAGGCGGCAGGCCTCATTCGTGTGACCGGCTCGGGCGTGCCCGAAGGCGAGCAGCACTGGCCCTACAGCGAAATCTACCAACGCCAGATGCAGGCCGAGCTGGGCGAGGACACCGAAGTACGCCTGCGCATTCATGCGCCGCCGGCGCTGTGGGTAAACGCGCCGAGCCTGGGCCCGGGCTGGTTGAAGGTGCCGTTGTACCCGCACCCGCTACGCGGGCAGAAAATCTGGAACGTGCTGGGCTGGTTCCTGGCCATTGGCCTGTTGTCCACCGCTTCGGCGTGGATCTTCGTGCGGCAGTTGAACCAGCCGCTCAAGCGCCTGGTGTTCGCCGCCCGCCAGCTGGGCCAGGGGCGCAGCGTGCGGTTGCCGATCAGCGACACCCCCAGCGAGATGACCGAGGTGTACAAGGCCTTCAACCAGATGGCCGAAGACGTCGAGCAGGCCGGGCGCGAACGCGAGCTGATGCTGGCCGGGGTCTCGCATGACTTGCGTACACCGCTCACGCGCCTGCGTTTGTCGTTGTCGTTGCTCAACAGCGACAACGACCTGAGCGACGATATGGTCCGTGATATCGAAGACATGGACGCGATTCTCGACCAGTTCCTGGCGTTCATCCGTGATGGCCGGGACGAGCCGGTCGAAGAGGTCGACCTGGCGGATCTGGTGCGCGAGGTGGTCGCCCCCTACAACCAGCCGGAAGAACGTGTGCGTCTGTGCCTGGAGCCGATCCCGCCGTTCCCGCTGCGCCGCGTGTCGCTCAAGCGCATGTTGGGCAACCTGATCGGCAACGCCTTGCACCACGCAGGCAAAGGGGTCGAGGTGGCAGCCTATGTCTCGGGTGACGAAAGTGCGCCGTACGTGGTGCTGAGTGTGCTGGACCGCGGTACCGGCATTGATGAGTCGGAGCTGGAGACCATCTTCAACCCGTTCATCCGGGGTGACCGGGCGCGGGGTGGCAAGGGGACCGGGCTGGGGTTGGCCATCGTCAAGCGTATTGCGGCGCAGCATGGCGGCAATGTCGAGCTGCGCAACCGGTCCGGCGGCGGTATCGAGGCACGGGTGCGGTTGCCGTTGGGGCTGTTGCTGCCGCGTAACGCCGTTTGAACTTGGTTGGCTGGCCGGCCCCTATCGCCGGCAAGCCAGCTCCCACAGATCATGCACAAAGTCTGAAAACTGTGCAGTACCTGTGGGCTTGCCGGCGCTAGGGCCGGGTGAATCAGCCTTTCCCCTTGGTCCGGGTCTGATTCGGCCCGCCATTCTTCTCCAGGTGCTCGATGATCATCCCGGCCACGTTCTTGCCAGTGGTCACTTCAATGCCTTCCAGGCCTGGCGATGAATTCACCTCCATCACCAACGGCCCATGGTTGGAGCGCAGGATATCCACGCCCGCGACACTCAAACCCATCACCTTGGCTGCGCGAATCGCGGTGATGCGCTCTTCGGGGGTGATCTTGATCAGGCTGGCGACCCCGCCACGGTGCAGATTGGAACGAAACTCACCAGGCTTGGCCTGGCGTTTCATCGAGGCAATCACCTTGTCCCCCACCACGAAGCAGCGGATATCCGCACCGCCGGCCTCCTTGATGTACTCCTGCACCATGATGTTCTGCTTCAGGCCCATGAACGCCTCGATCACCGACTCGGCTGCCTGCGGGGTTTCGCACAGCACCACGCCGATACCCTGCGTGCCTTCCAGCACCTTGATCACCAGGGGGGCACCGTTGACCATGCGGATCAGGTCGGGGATATCGTCGGGCGAGTGGGCGAAACCGGTGATCGGCAGGCCAATGCCGCGCCGTGACAACAGCTGCAGCGAGCGCAGCTTGTCGCGCGAGCGGGCGATAGCCACCGACTCGTTGAGCGGGTACACGCCCATCATTTCGAACTGGCGCAGCACCGCACAGCCGTAGAAGGTTACCGAGGCGCCAATCCGCGGGATCACGGCATCGAAACCTTCCAGCGGCTTGCCGCGGTAGTGGATCTGCGGCTTGTGGCTGGCAATGTTCATGTAGGCCCGCAAGGTATCGATCACCACCATTTCGTGGCCACGCTGAGTACCGGCTTCGACCAGGCGGCGGGTGGAATACAGACGCGGATTGCGCGACAGCACAGCGATCTTCATGCAGCACCTGTGACAGGGGAAAGGGTGGCCGGGAAGGCCGGTTTGTCTTGCACGTACTTTACGCCTGGGTTGACCACCAGCTGGCCCTGCACCAGGGCTTTTGAGCCGAGCAGCAGGCGGTAGCGCATGCTCTTGCGGCAGGCCAGGGTGAATTCCACCTCCCACACGCGGTCACCCAACGCCAGTGGCGTACGAATGACATAACGGGTCTGGGCATGCCCGTTAGAGCTGCGGATGATCTTTCTGTTCACCAAGGGTGCTTCGCAGCGGCGATGGCGCAGTTGCACCACCGTGCCCAGGTGCGCGGTGAAGCGCACCCAGGGTTGGCCATTACGCTCGAAGGGTTCGATATCGGTGGCGTGCAGGCTGGAGGTACTGGCGCCGGTGTCGATCTTGGCGCGCAGCCCGGCCACACCGAGGTCGGGCAAGGCGACCCACTCACGCAGGCCGATCACAGTCAAATGGTCAAATGTCTTCACTAAGCACACCCTGCGAATGAGGTGGTGAACTGTAAGCACGGCGGGGACTTTTTGCATCCGTAAGTGAAGGTAGTACAGTTCGATGAAAGACAGAATCCGAGGAAACGCAATGGCACAAAAAGCCGAAGACGACGATAAGGTGCGCCTGGACAAATGGCTGTGGGCGGCGCGTTTCTACAAAACGCGGGCGTTGGCCAAGGCCGCGATCGAGAGCGGCAAGGTGCATTGCCGGGGCGAGCGTTGCAAGCCGGGCAAGGAGCCGCGCGTGGGCGACGAATTCGTGCTGCGAACCGGCTTCGATGAGCGCACCGTGGTGGTGAAGGCGTTGTCGGTGGTGCGGCGGGGGGCGCCCGAGGCGCAGACGCTGTATGAAGAGACTGAAGAGAGTGTGCGGCGCAGGGAGCAGGCAGCCGAAATGCGCAAGGCAGGGGCGATGGGGGTAACTACCGATGGTCGGCCGAACAAGAAGCAGCGGCGGCAGATTCACCAGCTGCATGGGAACTTCGAATAACCGGGGCCGCTTCTACAAGGGTGCACGCAGTGCTGTAGGAGCGGCCTCGTGCCGCGATGGGCTGCGCAGCAGCCTCAGGGGGCTAGCGGACTACCGCCAACCGCCCGACCAACGGCAATTTTGCAGCAATCGAGAACAACGGCGCCGTCCAGCGCATCAGTGCCGCGCTACCCTTGGCCGCCAACGGCGTGTAATAGCTCCAGCCCAACGCCAGCACTGCCATCAGCAACCCGCCGATGTAGTCATCCTGCCCCCAGTGCGCGCCGGCCACCAGGCGCGGCAGCATGAACAGCACCGCCAGCGCCCAGATCACCACGAACTGCACCAGGCGGCGGCTGAACACGCTCATGAACAATGCCCAGATCAACAACACCGAGGCGTGGTCGCCGGGGAAACTCTTGCTGGAGCGGTCCTTCAGCTCCCACTTGGCTTCCAGGTGGGGGTAGTAGTCGCTCAGGTGCACCACGTCGGCGAACATCATCGAGGGGCTCTTGTGTTGCCAGCCCGCGGCATCCACCCACTTGGAAAACAGCGCGCGAATCACCACTAAGAGAAGCAGCGTGACCAGAAAGCCAAAAAACGCCTGGCGAACCTGTGCTGCCTTGAACACCCAATCACCGCGAATCAGCAGTGCCAGCAGGATCAGGCCGACCACGATGTCGAACGGGCGCATGCTGCCCACGGTCCAGATATAGCGCCAGGTGGTGTTGTCAGCCAACGGTGCATTGAGGCTGCGGAAAAGCCACTCGTCGAAAGTCAGGCACAGGATCTGGCCAAAAGGCCATAACCAGAAACACAGTAGAGCGATCGGCAGCAGCGTGCAGGCTGCCAGCGGTCCCCAGGACCACCTTGCTTGGAACAGTGGTCGATTATCCATAAGATACCTCTATCTCCTATAAGGGAAACGAGCGCCTGAAGGCGCTCTGCGATGGGATTACTGATTCCCTTTCATTATTTTGTCATCATTTTCAGATAGCCAGACAACCATGAGCGACTTGCCAGAAAAAGATTTCACCCAACGTTTCATCTTCGACGAGCGCGATGTGCGCGGCGAGTGGGTGTCTCTCGATGACAGCTACGCTGCAGTGCTGGCGCGTCATGAATACCCACAGCCGGTGCAAACCCTGCTTGGCGAGCTGATGGCCGCCACCGCTTTGCTGGTCGGTGCCTTGAAGTTCGACGGCCTGCTGATACTGCAGGCGCGCTCCGCCGGGCCGATCCCGCTGCTGATGGTCGAATGCTCCGGTGACCGTGACATCCGCGGCATGGCCAGATATGAAGCGGATCAGATCCCGGCCGACGCCAGCCTGGCGCAGCTGATGCCCGACGGCCACCTGACCCTGACAATCGACCCGGTCAAGGGCCAGCGTTACCAAGGGACTGTCGACCTCGATGGTGCCAACCTCTCGGAGTGCTTCACCAATTACTTCGTTCAGTCCCAGCAGTTGAACACGCGGTTCTGGCTGAATGCCGAAGCTGGCAAGGCGCGCGGCCTGCTGCTGCAGCAACTGCCACGCGATCGCCAGCCGGACGATGAAGAGCGCGAAGACAGCTGGCAGCACGTGGTTGCCCTGGCCCAAACCCTCAAGCCGCAAGAGTGGGCAGAAGCCAATGAAACCCTGCTGCACCGCCTGTACCACGAAGATGCCGTGCGCCTGTTCGATGAACAGCCGCTGCGCTTCAAATGCAGCTGCTCACGCGAACGTTCCGGCAATGCCCTGGTCAGCTTGGGTGAGCATGACGCCAAGGCACTGGTGCAAGAGTGCGGCGGGCAGGTAGAAATCGATTGCCAGTTCTGCAACCAGCGCTATTTCTTCGACGCCAGCGATGTGGCGCAACTGTTTGCCGGCGGCGGCACGGACGTAGCCTCAGAAACTCGCCACTGAAACGTTTAAGCTCAGGAAAATCTCCTGTCGAATTGCGCAAAAACGCAGTTCTGACAGGAGGGGCCTACTTTTTTTGGGCTTTTCTGGCATAATCCGGCCACTTTTTTCGCTGTAGTAGTTTTTTCGAAACAACTACAAAACGTTTGGAGCACTCGGCCTCGGGCCGGATGGGGTATCTCATGACGCAAGCCAATAACACCGTGTACACCGACCTGAGCGTCGATGAGCTGGTAAAAGAAGCGCTGCAACGCGGTGAAGGTGTACTAGCCGATACCGGCGCGCTGGTCGTGGAGACCGGTCACCGTACTGGCCGTTCGCCGGCTGACCGTTTCATCGTCGAAGAGCCTTCCACCCAGGACGCCATCGCCTGGGGCCCGATCAACCGCAAGTTCCCGGCCGACAAGTTCGATGCCCTGTGGGACCGCGTCGAGGCGTTCAACAACGCCCAGGATCACTTCGTTTCCTACGTTCACGTAGGGGCTGCCGCCGAGCACTACCTGCCGGTGAAAATGACCACCCAGACTGCCTGGCAGAACCTGTTCGGCCGTTGCCTGTTCATCAACCCTGAGCAGTACAACCCGGTGGGTCGCGGCGAGTGGCAGGTGCTCAACGTGGCAAACTTCGAGTGCGTACCTGAGCGTGATGGCACCAACTCCGACGGTTGCGTGATCATCAACTTCGCGCAGAAAAAAGTGCTGATCGCCGGCATGCGCTACGCCGGTGAAATGAAGAAAGCCATGTTCTCGGTGCAGAACTTCCTGCTGCCGGCTGCCGACGTGCTGCCAATGCACTGCGCGGCCAACATCGGCGAAGCAGGCGATGTAACCCTGTTCTTCGGCCTGTCCGGCACCGGAAAAACCACCCTGTCGGCCGACGAAAGCCGTTACCTGATCGGTGACGACGAGCACGGTTGGGGCGAAGGCGTTGTCTTCAACATCGAAGGCGGCTGCTATGCCAAGTGCATCGACCTGTCCGAGAAGAACGAGCCGGTCATCTGGAAAGCCATCAAGCACGGTGCGGTGCTGGAGAACGTCGTCCTCGACGCCAACAAGCACGCTGACTACACCGATGTCAGCCTGACCCAGAACAGCCGTGCGGCCTACCCGCTGGAGCACGTTGCCAAGCGTTCGGAAAAGAACCTGGGCGGTGAGCCAAACGCAGTGATCTTCCTGACCTGCGACCTGACCGGTGTTCTGCCTCCGGTGTCGATCCTGAACAACGAACAGGCTGCCTACCACTTCCTGTCCGGTTACACCGCGCTGGTCGGCTCCACCGAAATGGGCTCGGGCGGCGGCATCAAGTCGACCTTCTCGACCTGCTTCGGTGCACCGTTCTTCCCACGCCCGGCTGGCGAGTACGCCGAGCTGCTGATCAAGCGTATCAAGGGCTTCAACTCCAAGGTCTACCTGGTCAACACCGGCTGGACCGGTGGTGGCTACGGCGTTGGCAAGCGCTTCAGCATTCCGACCACCCGCGCGGTGATCGCTGCCATCCAGAGCGGCGTGCTGGTCGGTGCTGAAACCGAGCACCTGGACATCATCAACCTGGACGTACCGAAGGCCGTCCCAGGCGTTGATACCGAATTGCTCAACCCGCGTACCAACTGGGCTGACAAAGCTGCCTACGACGAGGCTGCCAAAGGCCTGGCCAAGCTGTTCATCGAGAACTTCAAGAAGTTTGAAGTTTCCGACGCCATCAAGGCCGCTGGTCCGCAGCTGTAAGCTGCAACCAGCCGCAATGAGAAAGCCGCCAGCAGTGGCGGCTAATGAGATGGTCACCCCGACACCCTGCGAGGGCTACGCTTTCGCAGGGTGTTTTCATTCTGGAGGCCATCATCATGAGCGATTTGCCACTGGTCGGTATCGACCTCGGCAAACACACATTTCATCTCCACGGCCAAGATAAGCCCGGCCGGGAGCTGTTTCGCAAGAAGCTCTCACGACAGCAAATGATGCGGTTCTTCGCCAACCTGCCAGCGTGCACCGTGGTGATGGAAGCGTGCGCCGGCGCACATTTCGTCGCTCGTGAGCTGACCGCTCTGGGACATCAGGCCAAGCTGATCTCTCCTCAGTTCGTTCGTCTGTCTGGACGAGCAGATCAAGGCGCTGGATAAAGAGTTGATTGGCCAGCTGGCCGACGATGATCTAGGGCGTCGTTTGTTGAGCATGCCCTGTGTCGGGCCGATCACCGCCAGCCTGCTGGCTGTGGAAATAGGCGATGGCCAGCAATACGGCTGCAGTCGCGATTTTGCCGCTTCTCTAGGCTTGGTGCCCAGGCCGTACAGCACTGGCGGCAAAGCTAACTTGCTAGGGATCAGCAAGCAGAAGGGGGCTCTGGCGGACTGGGTGCGAGCGCTTATGACGCGACGACACTCAAACGTGGTCGCCGGTGCGCTGGCCAATAAATTCGCCCGCATAGCTTGGGCGATTTCTGCTCATCACACCTAATACGAAACAGGGCCAGGCGCTTTGAACGCCTGACCCTGTGGTTGTTGCTGTACCACGATTCACCTTTCAGGTTTTGCGATAGCTGAGCAATAGATGAAATAAACGGCCTACCGGCCTGGCGAGGATCCTGACATAAAAATCGGCTTTCGAAGCCGAGCGGCTTTTAAGGATCGTCAGGCGCGGCTCTCATCGTGGCGCGGGCTTGCCCCAATTTGACGCCGGATAGATTTAAGCAAGCCATCCATTTCATCCGTTAATCAGTATTGCAAAAAATGGGGTGACCATAGATTTTTTGTTGTCCGGCTGATGCAATGCCTTGTAGGAGCGGCCTTGTGTCGCGATGGGCCGCAGAGCGGCCCCGGGATTTTAGCGTCACTGCATAAATTGTCGGGGCCGCTTTGCGGCCCATCGCGACACAAGGCCGCTCCTACAGGGTGAGGCGCAGGCAGCGAGAACCTGGTTTTTCTGTTTCACTGTCAGCATCCATTGCGAAGACAAGAGTCAGCCAGATGACCGAATCCCCTCAGCGCACTGCCTTCTCCCACTTTCACCCGATTCTCACCCGCCCGCAGGACAACGACCTGAACGGCCATATCGCCGGGGCCACGGTGCACGGCTTCTTCGAAGCGGCGATCCAGGCGTTCCTTGTCGAGCAGGCCGAGTTGGACCTGCGTGACGGCGAACTGGCGGCTTTTGTGGTCAGTTCGGCAGCAGATTTCTATGCATTGCCGGGCTTCCCGGATGTGCTGGAAGTTGGGCTGGGCGTAACGCGCCTGGCGGGCAGTACGGTGGAGTACCGCCTGGCGTTGTATCGCCCAGGTGAGCCCGAGGCCTGTGCGGCGGGCACGGTGGTGCAAGTCTTCATCGAGCGTGTCAGGGGCCGGCCTGTGGCGTTGCCAGAGGCGCTTCAGGTGATTCTTTCCGGCTTGGTGCTGGAACAACACGCATAAAAAAACCCGCCGGGAGGGGCGGGGTTTTTGTTGCCGGGGCAGGGCCCTCAGGCGTTAGTCGCGCCAGTGGCGCTTGTGCTTGCGGTGGCCGTAGTGATGGCCGCGGTCGTAGTGGCGACGGTCATCGTAGCCACGGCGGTAGCGACGGTCGTCATGGCGCTCATCGTCGTCGGCCTTGTTGCCCAGGTAGTTACCCAGCGCACCGCCAGCACCGCCGCCGGCGGCTGCACCGATGTAGCTACCAGTAGTGCCGCCTACCGAGCGACCCACCACGTTACCGCCTGCCGCGCCCAGGGCACCGCCAATAGCGGCTTCACCGCGCTGGCGCTTGTCGGCACCCAACGCACCGCCGGCCGCACCGCCCAGGCCAGCACCAATGGCGCCGCCAGTGCTACCGCCGATGGAGTTACCGACAACGGAGCCCAGTACCCCACCCAATGCGCCGCCAATGCCGGCCTCGGTGGTGCCGCCTGCCATGGCAACGCCGCTGAGCAAGCTGAAAGACAACAACAAAATCGAGGAGTACTTCTTCATCAAGAGAGCCTCATAAGGATGACGAGGCGAATTTGAGGCTAAGCGAGGTGGCTGGCAACGGAAATCCGACGAGTAACACGAGTTGTACACAATTCTCTAAGTCACTGTATTTGTTGTGAAACTTAAACCGCTTTCGGCTGTCTGAGATCTTTATGGCAAAAGCCCTGAACCTTGCGGAACAGGGCTTTTTTCGTTTTTGGAGCCTCTGGCCTGTTCGGGGCTGAAGCCGCTCCGACAGGGTTTTGCTCCAGCCTGTGGGAACGGTTTTAGCCGCGAACAAGGCTGGCACCTCTATTACAGGATACGCCCGTCGTCTTGCGCCCGCTCCAGCTTGATGGCGATGAACTTCGAGGTTGGCGTATGGCTGCCATCGCCAATGCTCTCCAGCGGCACCAGCGGGTTCACCTCCGGGTAATACGCCGCCGCCTGCCCGGCCGGAATATCGAACGCCAGCAGGGTAAAGCCGCGCACCCGGCGTACGTGTTCATCCCCCCACAACGACAGGATGTCGACCTTCTGCCCTGGCTGGAAGCCCAGGCGGATGATGTCGGCTTCGTTGGCGAACAGCACTTCACGCTGGCCGCGCACGCCACGGTAGCGGTCGTCCAGGCCGTAGATGGTGGTGTTGTACTGATCGTGCGAGCGCATCGACTGCATGATCAGGTCCGGCACCTGGCCGCTGGCACGCACACGCTCGTCAAGCAGCGTATCGGGCAGCAGGTTGGCCTTGAAGTTGGCGCGGCCGGTGTTGGTCTTCCATGTGCGGCTGGCGGCGTTATTGCCCAGGTAGAAGCCACCTGGGTGCTGCAGGCGTTCATTGAAGCCGCTGAAGCCTGTGATGGTGTCGGCGATCAGGTCGCGGATGCGCGCATAGTCGGCGACCAGCCAGTGCCAGTCCACGGGTTTATTGCCCAGCGTCGCGGCGGCGATGCCAGCAATGACCGCGGGCTCCGAGCGCATCTGCGAAGACAGTGGTTTGAGCTGGCCATTGGATGCGTGCACCATGCTGAACGAGTCTTCGACCGTTACCGCTTGCGGCCCGTCGGCCTGCAGGTCAATGTCGGTACGGCCCAGGCACGGCAAAATCAGCGCTTGCTTGCCATGAACCAGGTGGCTGCGGTTGAGCTTGGTGCTGATGTGCACGGTCAGCTCGCAGTTGCGCAGCGCCTGCGCAGTGCGCTCGGTGTCCGGTGTGGCCTGGGCGAAATTGCCGCCCAGGCCGATGAACACCTTGGCCCGGCCGTCGAGCATGGCGTGAATCGCTTCGACCGTGTTGTGGCCGTTGTGCCGTGGCACGGGGAAGCCGAAGCGCTTTTCCATGGCATCGAGCAGCGCCATGGGTGGGCGCTCGTTGATGCCCATGGTGCGGTCGCCCTGCACGTTGCTGTGGCCACGTACCGGGCACAGGCCTGCGCCTGGTGCGCCGATATTGCCGCGCAGCATCTGCAGGTTGACGATTTCCTGAATGGTCGGCACCGAGTGGCGGTGTTGGGTGATACCCATCGCCCAGCACATGATGACCCGCTTGGCGCGGCAGTACATGCGCGCCGCCAGTTCGATGTCGGCCATGGGCAGGCCGGATTGCGCCTGGATGTGGTCCCATGGCGTGGCATCTACCACGGCCAGGTAATCGTCCACGCCATGGCCGTGCTCGGCGATGAAGGCATGGTCGAACACCGCCGGTTCACCCTTGGCCTGGGCTTCACGCTCCCACTGCAGGGCGAACTTGGCCATGCCACGCAGCAGCGCCATGTCGCCACCCAGCGCCGGGCGGAAGAATGCCGTGTTGGTTGGGCGGTCGCTGTTGGTCAGCATTTCCAGCGGGTTCTGCGGGTGCTGGAAGCGCTCCAGGCCCCGCTCCTTGAGCGGGTTGATGCAAACTACCTGAGCGCCACGTTTCACCGCGTCGCGCAGCGGGTCGAGCATGCGCGGGTGGTTGGTGCCGGGGTTCTGGCCCCAGACAAAAATCGCGTCGGCATGTTCGAAGTCGTCAAACGTGACCGTGCCTTTACCCACCCCGATGCTTTGCCCCAACGCCACGCCGCTGGCCTCGTGGCACATGTTCGAGCAGTCGGGAAAGTTGTTGGTACCGAAGGCGCGCACGAACAGCTGGTACAGATAGGCTGCTTCGTTGCTGGCCCGCCCCGAGGTATAGAACTCGGCCTGGTCAGGGGTGGCCAACTTGTTCAGCTCGCGGGCAACCAGGGCAAAAGCGGCGTTCCAGCTGATCGGCTGATAGCGGTCGCTGGTCGCGTCGTAGACCATCGGCTCGGTCAGGCGGCCCTGGTACTCCAGCCAGTAGTCGCTTTGCTGCAGCAGGGCGGTGACGCTGTAACGGGCGAAGAAAGCAGCATCGACACGCCGCTTGGTGGCCTCCCAGTTCACGGCCTTGGCGCCGTTCTCGCAGAACTTGACCATGCCGCTTTCTGGCGAATCGCCCCAGGCGCAGCCTGGGCAGTCGAAACCGCCGTTCTGGTTGGTCTTGAGCAGGGCGCGAAGGTTCTTCAGCGCGTTATCGCTGCCAACCCAGGCCTTGGCCACGCTGCGCAGCGCGCCCCAGCCACCGGCAGGGCCGTGGTAGGGCTTGTAGCGAGGGGTTGAGGCTGGGGCATTGTCCGGTAGGTGTTGGTACGAGGTCACGACTGTTACGACTCCGCCGCGGGGCTATAGACCCGCGGTGCGCTGTGCTTGGGTAGATGAATGAGGTTGAGGTTGTGCTTGCGCGCCCATTGCAGGGCAAGCCCGGTGGGGGCGGACAGGCTGACCAAGGTCTGGATGCCGGCGCGCAGCACCTTCTGTATCAATTCCAGGCTGCAGCGGCTGGTGACGATCGCAAGGCCGCCCTGGCTGTCGATGCCCTGGCGCAGCAGCGCGCCGATCAGCTTGTCGAGGGCGTTGTGCCGGCCAATGTCTTCACGGCCCAGCAGCAGTTCGCCGTGGCGGTCCATGAACAGCGCGGCATGCACCGCCCCGCAGTGCTGGCCCAGCGGCTGAAACGCATCGATGCGCTCGCGCAGGCCCACCAGCCATGCTGCCGGTGGCAGCGGCGCACCGGGCAGCACGGCCAGTTCGGGCAACGCCTGCTCCAGCGCCTCGACCCCGCACAGGCCGCAGCCGCTGGTGCCGGCCAGCTGCCGGCGCTGGTTTTTCAGGTTCCAGAAGGCTCGGCTGGATATTTCCAGGTCTGCATACAGGGCCGAGCCACTGCCCGAGAGCTTCAGGTCGTAGATTTCCGAGGTGCCTTCGACGATGCCGCTGCCCACGCTGAAACCGACGGCGAAATCTTCCAGGTCGGTCGGGCTGACCAGCATCACTGCCTGGTTGAGGCCGTTGTAGACGATGGCCAACGCAACCTCTTCGGCCAGCGGCGTGCTGTCACCTTTACCGTCGCTGAGCTGGACGTATGCGTAGGTGTTGCTGGCGGCCGGCAGGGACAAGGGCGATGAGGCCGTGCAGACCGGAGGTTTGCTGTTCATCGGGGCGGGCTGTTCATTCGGCGGCTGGGTATAGCACAAGCCTAGGCGCGTGGGCCTGTGGCGTCTAATCGCTAAGGTCTATGCCTTGATAGAGCGCGTCGATTGGTCGCAGGCGGCAGGTAGGGAAATCCTGGCCTAGACTTTCGTCTCCGAGGTTTATGTCACAAGGAGAACGCAATGAGCCTGATCAGTTTCGTGAAAGAAGCCGGCGAGAAGTTGATCGACCTGCTGACCCCAGGCAATGCCAACGCTGAGGAGCAGCTCAAGGAACACGTTGCCAAGGTTGGCCTGGGCAACCCGAATATCAGCGCTACTGTAGAAGGTGACAAGATCATTCTCAAGGGCGAGGTGGCCAGCCAGGAAGAGAAGGAGAAGATCATTCTGGCGGCAGGCAATATCAATGGTGTGGCCAGCGTAGACGATCAGATCACTGTGACTGGGCCGGTGGTGATGGCGGCCCGGTTCGTCACGGTGAAGAAGGGTGACACGCTGTCGGCCATTTCCTTGGCGGTGTACGGCAATGCCAACCAGTACAACAAGATATTCGAGGCCAACAAGCCGATGCTTTCGCACCCGGACAAGATCTACCCTGGGCAGGCGCTGCGTATTCCTGAGTGATTTTTGCAGGCTTTATCGGCTCTATCGCCGGCAAGCCGGCTCCCACGAGGTTGCTGCAAGGCCAGAGGCCGGTGGTCACCTGTGGGAGCGGGCGTGCCCGCGAACACCGGCGTAGCCGGTGCCAGGGCCCTTACAAGCCAATCAACAGCTGCCGGTAATCCTCGACCGCAGCAAACTCTTCGGTATCGCGTGGCTGCGCCTGGCTATCCGGCTGGCGCACAGCCAGCAGGTGCGCCACACCAAAGTGCCGTGCGCTGCGCAGTATCGCCAGGGTGTCATCGATGAACAGGCTACGCCCCGGCTCAAAACCGATGTCCGCCTGCAAGGCGTCCCAGAACTGTGGGCTTTCCTTCGGGTAACCATAGTCATGCGAGCTGATCAGCCGCTCGAAGTAGGGTGCCAGCTCCACCCGTTCGAGCTTCAGCGACAGCGAATCACGGTGGGCATTGGTGATCATCACCACGCGCTTGCCTGCACCGCGAATCGCCGCCAGGAACGTGTCGGCATCCGGGCGCAACGCGATCAGGTCGGCAATTTCCCGCTTCAGCTCCCGGATCGGCAGGCGCAGCTCCCGGCTCCAGAAGTCTAGGCAGTACCAGTTCAGCGTGCCGGCATTGCGCTCGAACAGCGGTTGCAGTTCCATTTCTGCCATGGCCCGGCTCACCCCATGCAGTTCTGCATAGCGCTGGGGCAGGTGGTCCAGCCAGAAGCGGTTGTCGTAATGCAGGTCGAGCAGGGTACCGTCCATATCCAGCAGGACGGTATCGATGGCAGACCAGGGAAGAACAGGCATGGGAAACTCTCGATCAGTCGGCAAGCCACGGTATAGTAACCCGTTCACGCCAAGGAGCCGCCCCATGCGCCAGAAACCCACCGTCCTCAGCCGCGAAATCGTCGCCAGCAGCCGCCTGTTCCGCGTAGAGGCTGTGCAATTGCGCTTCAGCAATGGTGCCGAGCGCACCTATGAGCGCTTGGTCGGCCGGGGTAACGGCTATGGCGCGGTGATGATCGTGGCCATGCTCGACGCCGAGCACGCCGTGCTGGTGGAAGAGTATTGCGGTGGCACCGATGAGTACGAGCTGTCGCTGCCCAAGGGCCTGATCGAGCCCGGCGAAGATGTGCTGGCAGCCGCCAACCGCGAGCTCAAGGAAGAGGCCGGGCTTGGCGCGCACTTGCTCGAGCACCTGACCGAGCTGTCGCTTTCGCCGGGCTACATGAGCCAGAAAATCCAGGTGGTGCTGGCCACCGACCTGTACGAAGAGCGCCTGGAAGGCGATGAGCCGGAGCCGATGCGGGTCGACAAGGTCAACCTGCGCGAGCTGTCGGCCTTGGCCATGCATCCGCAGTTCACCGAAGGCCGCGCCCTGGCGGCGCTGTACCTGGCGCGCGACCTGCTGATCCAGCGGGGGCTGCTGGCGCTATGAACGACGAGCAGCTGATGGTTGAAGTGGTCAAGTTGGCCTTGACTGCGGGCGAGGCGATCCTGCCGTTCTGGCGTGCGGATGTGGCAGTGACCAACAAGGCCGATGATTCGCCGGTGACTGCCGCAGACCTGGCAGCACACCGGGTGATTGCCGATGGCCTGCTGGCGCTGGCGCCGCAGATTCCGGTGTTGTCCGAAGAGGACTGCAACATTGCGCTGGCCGAGCGCCAGGGCTGGAGCCGCTGGTGGCTGGTGGACCCGCTGGATGGCACCAAGGAATTCATTGCCGGCAGCGAGGAGTTCACAGTCAATATCGCCTTGATCGAAAACGGCGAGGTGGTGTTTGGCGTGGTATCGATGCCCACCAATGGCCGCTGCTACTTTGGGGGCCGCGAATTGGGGGCCTGGCGGGCAGAAGCGGGTGAGGCGGCCCGGCCGATCCAGGTGCGCAACGCCCCGCCGGCGGGTGAGCGGTTTACCGTAGTTGCCAGCCGCCGGCACTCCAGCCCCGAACAGGAAGCATTGTTGGCGGGCCTGGGTGCGGCAGTGGGTGAACTGGAGTTGGCCAACATCGGTAGCTCGTTGAAGTTCTGCCTTTTGGCCGAGGGCAGCGCCGATTGTTATCCACGCCTGGCGCCGACTTCGCAGTGGGATACGGCGGCGGCCCAGGGTGTGGTGGAAGGGGCGGGTGGTGAAGTGATCGGGCTGGACGGTTTGCCGTTCCGTTACCCGGCGCGCGAGTCTTTGCTCAACCCGTATTTCCTGGCGTTGCCGGCCAAGGCAGCGTGGCGCCAGGCCTTTCTTGAGCTGATCTAGCGGGCCTGGCCGGCCTTGTGTTGCGATGGGCTGCAACGCAGCCCCCAAGGTTTGGGGATGGTGCATAAATTGCCGGGGCTGCTTTGCAGCCCATCGCGACACAAGGCCGCTCCTACAGGGGGCGCGACAGCCTTCGTTCTCAGCGGTGCAGCACGTACTGGCCGCTGAAGGTGACGGCCGGCTCATCACTCCCGGCATTGCTTACCGTGGTTTCCAGCGTCAAGCGCGCCCGCCCACGACGCTGGTACAGGGTGAGGAAGCGTTCCCAGGCTTTCCCTTCCGGCGCCGGGCAACGGGCTATTGCCGCCCCGGTAACCGGCAGCGGGTAGCTGATTTGCCCTTCCTGGATGACGATATGCCCGTCATCTATCCCCAGTTCGCGCAGCCGCAGGTGCAACCAGCCCCAGCCCACAAGCACTGCTGCACAGTACAGGCTGCCGCCGAACATGGTGCTCTTGTGGTTGACGTTGGCCGCCAGCGGCAATTGCAGGCGTAGGGTGTGGTGTTGCCAATCAATGACCTCCAGGCCCATTTCGCGGGTCAGCGGGATGTCGCCATGCAGTACGGACTGCAGGTACTGGCTATCGGTGCTCATCAACGGTTGTCCTCATGGTCGTCGTGCCCGCCACTACCGCCCTCGAAGCTCAAGCCATGCTTGCGCAGCTTGTCGTGCAAGGTTTTGCGCGGGATGCCCAGCGCCTCTGCCAGGCTGCGCATGGAGCTGTGGGGCTGGGCCAGCTCGGCGGCGATCAGCGAACGCTCGAACTGCTCGACCTGTTCGCTCAGGTTGCCACTCAACACCGAAGGCGCCGCAGCCGCAGTCGCTGGCAGCTGACCATCCAGCGCCAGCTCAAGGCCAAGGGCGAAACGCTCGGCGGCGTTCTGCAATTCACGCACGTTACCTGGCCAGGTGTGGCGCAGCAGCATCGCCCGCTGCGCCGGCAGCAAGGCGTGTGGCGCCAGGCTGTGGCGCTGGCTGGCGGCGTCGGCAAAATGCTGGAACAGCACCAGGATGTCGTCGCCGCGGTCCCGCAGCGGCGGAATACGCAGTGGCGCTACGTTTAGCCGGTAGTACAGGTCGGCCCGGAAGCGGCCTTGGTCGGCGGCCTGGCGCAGGTCTTCCTTGGTGGCGGCGATAATGCGGATATCCAGCGGGATCAACTGGTTGCCGCCCAGGCGCTCCACCACCCGCTCCTGCAACATGCGCAGCAGCTTGACCTGCACGTCCAGGCTCATACTCTCGATTTCGTCGAGGAACAGCGTACCGCCGTTGGCGAACTCGAATTTGCCGATGCGCCGTTTTTGCGCCCCGGTGAACGCTCCGGGTTCATGGCCGAACAGTTCGCTTTCGACCACCGACTCGGCCAGTGCCCCGGCGTTGATCGCCACGAACGGCCCATCACGGCGGCTGGAAAGGTCATGCAGCGCACGGGCGACCACCTCCTTGCCGGCACCGGTTTCACCCAGGATCAGCACATCGGCGCGGGTTCCGGCCAAGGCGCCGATCTGCTCGCGCAGGCGCTGCATGGCCGGCGAATGGCCGACCAGGCGCGTGGCCAGTTGCTGGCGGTCGCTCAGCGCCAGGCGCAGGCTGCGGTTGTCCAGCACCAGGCGGCGCAGGGCCAAGGCACGGCGTACGCTGTCGAGCAGGGCGTCGCTGGCGAAAGGCTTTTCCAGAAAGTCATAGGCACCGGCGCGCATTGCCTGTACCGCCAGGGGCACATCCCCATGGCCGGTAATCAACAGCACGGGCAGTTCGCTGTCGCGGCCGTGCAGTTGCTCCAGCAACTGCAGGCCATCGATGCCGGGCATGCGGATGTCGCTGACCACCACGCCGGGCCAGTCGGTCTCGATACGCTCAGCCAGACCTTGGGCATCGCCCAGCGCGACCACTTTCAGCCCGGCCAGGTCCAAGGTCTGGCTCAGGGCCTGGCGCAGGTGCGGGTCATCGTCGACCAGGATGACCTGGGCTTGGCTGTCGATCTGTGTCTCGGGGGTCATGCCGAGGGGTCCTCCGAATTGGGCAAGGTCGCGCCAGGCGCAGCCTTGCGTAGCTGCAGGGTCAGCAGAGCACCACCTTCCGGGTGGTTGGCCAGCAGCAGTTCACCCCCCAGGGCGCGCATCAGGCTTTCGCAGATGGCCAACCCCAGGCCCAGGCCCTGGGTGCGGGTCTTGGTGGTGAAGAACGGCTCCTTGGCATGCTCCAGGGCCTGGCGGCTGAAGCCGGGGCCATTGTCGCGGATGTACAGGTAGACGCAGTCATCACGCTGTTCGGCACTTAGCCACAGGCGGCGCGGGTTGGCTTTTTCGGTCAGGGCATCCAGGGCATTGGCCAACAGGTTGCCCAGCACCTGGCGCAGGCGGGTTTCACCGGCCTGTACCCACAAGGTGGCTTCCGGCAGGTCGCGAATCAGCTCCACGGCCATTGCCCGGCGGCGCTTGGCCAGCAGCGCCAGGGCATCGTCCAGGGCTGGCTGCAGGGCGACGCTTTCCGGCGCATGCCGATCACGGCGGGCGAAGGCCCGCAAGTGGGCGATGATCGACGCCATACGCCCGGTGAGCTCGCCAATCAGCTTGAGGTTGCCGCGGGCGTCCTCGGTGCGTTGGTGGTCGAGCAGGATCTCGGCGTTTTCCGCGTAGCTGCGAATGGCCGCCAGCGGTTGGTTGAGTTCGTGGCTGATACTGGCCGACATGGTGCCAAGCACCGAGAGCTTGCCGGCCTGCACCAGCTCGTCCTGGGCGCGCACCGCCTCTTGCTGGGCGTTTTCGCGCTCCAGTACGGCGCGCTTGAGGCGGGTATTGAGGCCCTCGAGGTCGGCGGTGCGTTCGGCTACGCGCTTTTCCAGCTCCTGACGGGCGCGGGCTTCGAAGTCGATGCGGTCAATGTAGTGGCGGCGCCGTTGCATCACCAGCCCGGCCAGCAGCATTGCCACCAGCAGGGTGCCGGCGCCAATGGCCATCACCGTTTGCACCGAACGGTCTACCAGCATGCGCGGGGCAAGGATGCTGACCTGCCAGCCGGTTTCCTTGATGTCGCGGGTCTGGGTGATCCAGGCATCCGGGCCGAGCACCAGCGGTTGCGGAGCCTGGGTGGGGTAGGGCTGGATGGCGATGATGGCCTGACGCTCGGCATCGCTCAGTGCGCGGGTGGCACGGAAGCGCCAATCGGGCCGCGAAGTGAGGATGACCACGCCATTGTGATCGGTCAGCAACAGCTGCTCTGGTGTGCGGCCCCACAGGGTTTCGGTGTGGTCGAGGTCGACCTTGACCACCAGCACGCCCACGATGCGCTCGCGATCACGTACGGCGGCGGCGAAGAAGTAGCCGCGTTTGGCCGACGTTGTGCCCTGGCCGAAGAAGCGGCCCAGGTGGCCCGCCATGGCTTCGTTGAAGTACGGTCGGAAGGCGAAGTTGCGGCCCACGAAGCTGTCGTGCTTGTCCCAGTTGGACGCTGCCAGGGTGTTGCCGCTGACATCCATCAGGTACATCACCTCGGCGCCGGTCTGCTGCACGATGCCCTTGAGCAGGCGGTTGGCGTTGGTCACCGCCTCCAGGCGGAATGGGTCGGCCAGTACGCTGCGCAGTGCCGGCAGGTCGCCGAGGATCTGCGGCAAGGTTTCATAGCGGTGCAGGGTGCCGAGCAGGTTGGCTACGTACAGGTCCAGGGTCTGGCGGTTCTGCGAGGCCAGTTCCTGCTGGTAGTAACGTTCGGCCAGGTGGTGCAGGGGCCACAGTAACGGCGCCAGGCACAGGGCCAGCAAGGCCAGGCTGCGCCAGCGGGGACGGCGTGGGGGCGTGGGTTTAGCAATCATCACGTAAATGCGCCAGAAAGGTCTGGCGCAATTATGCGCTAGTTACGGCAGCAGTTCCGCCTCTGCCCATGCCAGGCCAAGCTTGTCCTTGTCTGATAGCAGCGGTAGTTGCTGCAGCCCCCAGTCGATGGCCAGGTGCGGATCGTCCCAGCGGATGCAGCGATCGGCGCCGGGGTTGTAGTAATCGGTGGTCTTGTACAGGAACTCGGCCGACTCGCTCAGCACCGCAAAGCCATGGGCGAAGCCTGCCGGTATCCATAACTGGCGGTAGTTGGCTGCCGACAGATTCACCGCGACCCACTGGCCGAAGGTTGGCGAGCTTTTGCGCACATCCACGGCGACATCGCGGATTTCGCCCTGAACCACGCGCACCAGCTTGCCTTGGGTATTCTCAACCTGAAAATGCAGCCCGCGGAGCACGCCCTTGACCGAGCGCGAGTGGTTATCCTGGACGAATTCGACATTCACCCCGGTCTGCCTTGCGAACTCGCGGGCGTTGAACGCTTCGAAGAAAAAGCCACGGCTGTCACCGTAAACCGTGGGCTCGATGATCAGTACATCGGGGATTGCAGTCGGGATGATGTTCATGGCGGTTCGCTTGCCGTTCGTTAACTATTGACCCTAGTCGCCCTTGCTGGAAATTTCCGCATTCAGCAGTGACAGGATGCGTACGATATGGCCAGGGTAGGCGGTCAAGCGATGGATGCTAACGGGTTAACCCGCATTAAATTCGATTTCTATCGATATTGAGATAACAGCTTGTCTGAAAATCCGGCGTATCAGGCTTTGAATATCGATATGTATCGGTTATAAATAGATCAACGTCTTACCGCAATCCGGCCCAGGGCCATCACAGAGGTCAACCATGAAAACCCTCAACTCCACGCCACGTGCCGATGGTTTCCACATGCCCGCCGAGTGGGCTCCGCAAACCCAGGTATGGATGGTTTGGCCGGAGCGTTCGGACAACTGGCGCCTGGGTGGCAAACCGGCGCAAGCAGCGCATGTAGCCTTGGCCAAGGCCATTGCCCGTTTTGAGCCGGTTACCGTTGCGGTTTCCGCAGGGCAGTACGAGAACGCGCGTCGCCAGCTCGACCAGCCGAACATTCGGGTGGTCGAAATCAGCAACGACGACGCCTGGGTGCGTGACACCGGCCCGACCTTCGTCATCAACGACCAAGGCGAAGTGCGCGGTGTGGACTGGGGCTTCAACGCCTGGGGCGGCTTCGATGGTGGCCTGTATGCGCCATGGAACCGCGACGAGGAGCTGGCGGCCAAGGTGCTGGAAATGGAGCGCTGCCAGCGCTACCACACCGAAGGCTTCGTGCTCGAGGGCGGCTCGATCCACGTGGACGGTGAAGGCACGCTGATCACCACCGAGGAATGCCTGCTCAACCGCAACCGCAACCCGCACCTGACCCGCGAGCAAATCGAAGCGGTGCTGCGCGACCACCTGGCGGTGGATACCGTGGTGTGGTTGCCCGATGGCCTGTACAACGATGAAACCGACGGCCACGTCGACAACTTCTGCTGTTACGTGCGCCCGGGCGAAGTGTTACTGGCCTGGACCGATGATTCCAACGACCCCAATTACGCCCGTTGCCATGCCGCCATGGAAGTGTTGCAGAACACCCGTGACGCCAAGGGCCGAGCATTCATCGTGCACAAAATGCCCATTCCAGGCCCGCTGTACGCCACGGCTGAAGAATGTGCCGGTGTCGACCACGTGGCCGGCAGCCAGGAGCGTGACCCTTCGGTGCGCCTGGCCGGTTCCTACGTGAACTTCCTGATCGTCAACGGCGGCATCATTGCGCCAAGCTTCGATGACCCGGCAGATGCCGAAGCCAGAGCGATCCTTGCGCGGATATTCCCCGACCACGAAGTGGTGATGATTCCTGGGCGCGAGCTGCTGTTGGGCGGTGGCAACATCCACTGCCTGACCCAGCAGCAGCCGGCACCCGTCACGCGCTGATTGCCAGCCCGGTGACAAAGAGGCTCGTCTGCTGACGGGCCTTTTTTTCGGGCGACGCCCAGCTGCTTGTTTTTGGCATAGGTTTTGTATTGTTTTTCAAGGAGATAGCTTGGCTCTGCCAGGTTATCCGAGCTGTAACAATACCTACGTAGATTAGCCGCTCACGGGTTAGGGAGTACGTGTAGACATGAACGCAGCAAGTGAGTCGGCTTTGCGCCCATCGGCAGTTGGTCACCCATCGCTCAAGCGGGTCGCGGCGTGGTTGAAACACCATGGAAGCATCAGGGTCAGGACGACCGACCCACGACGTCTGCTTGCCGGACGCTACCCGCAAGGTTTGATCAGCGACGCTGAAATGCAAGCGCTGATGGCGGTGTGGCACTAATCGATTACAGCTGTGCCGACCTCTTGGCGGCGATAGCCGCGAAGAGGCTGGCACCTGCCACGCGCCCCTCCCCACACGCACCCGGTAAATTGTCGGGGCAGTCAAGATGCCGTTTCTGACAAAAAGATAAAATCCCCGCCTATAGCGCCGACATGCATTGAAATGCCTCGTATCACGGGATGATCTTGGTTATATCAACCTGCATTTCACGACTTTTTGACATTTGTAATCGCACGCGGCTAGGATTCGGCCCAACGCCTGCTGGCCACCTCCGTTGGCCATGCTGCTGCCAGAGGCCGCCCGTGCAGTTACCGGCCGGCCTTCAAGTCTGGATCCGCATAGCGTCGAACCTACGTAGGGGCGTTGGTTCCTGGCGTTGTATTGCAGAGCGTTTTTGATTAAGCGATAAGGAAAACAACATGTTGAAAACCAGGATCAGCCTGGTCGCCCTGGCGATGATCGCCGCGACCCAGGCACAGGCCAATGATCAGGCCGAGAGCAAGGGCTTCATCGAGGACAGCCACGCCAACGTCCTTCTGCGCAACGCTTACATCAACCGTGACAAGAAGCACGGCACCGACGACCAGATCGAATGGGGCCAAGCAGTCATCGGCAACTTCTCCTCCGGTTTCACCCAAGGCACTGTCGGTGTCGGCGTCGACGCATTCGGCCTGTATGCCCTGCGCCTCGATGGCGGCAAAGGCCATAACGGTGGCGCGGGTGTCGACTTCTTCAAGCCGCACGAAACCACCAACGCCGACGGCAACGCCAGCTCGCCGCACAACCTGGCGCGTGGTGGCGCAGCCGTGAAGTTCCGCATTTCCAATACCGTGCTCAAGTACGGTGACCAGATGCCAGCACTGCCAGTGCTGCAGTACGACGACGCACGTCTGCTGCCAGAAAGCTTCACCGGCACCCTGATCACCTCCAAGGAAATCAAGGGCCTGGAGCTGAACGCCGGCCGCTTCACCCAGGAAGCGCGCAAAAGCGCCGAGCGTCGTGATGGTGGTGGCCTGAAGTCGATCAACGTGCTGGGTGGTAGCTACAAGTTCAGCGACAACTTCACCGGCTCGCTGTACACCGCAGACAACGAAGACGTAATGCGCAAGCACTACCTGGGCTTGAACTACGTCTTCCCGATTGCCAGCGACCAGTCCCTGACCCTGGACTTCAACGGCTACAAGTCGGACATCAACAACAAGTACGTCAAGGCCGCCGGCCTGAACGGCGACTCCAACACCATTTGGAGCCTGGCGGCCACCTACGCGTATGGTGCGCACTCGTTCACCCTCGCCCACCAGCGCAGCACTGGCAGCACCGGCTACAACTACGGCTGGTACCAGAACCAGGGCGGCGTGGGTGACGGTGGTTCGACCATCTACCTGGCCAACTCGTACTGGTCCGACTTCAACGCCGAGGACGAGCGTTCCTGGCAGCTGGGCTACGGCCTGGACTTCGGTGCCTACGGCATCCCTGGCCTGACCTACAAGCTGGCCTACGTAGTGGGTGACAACATCAACACCCGCAACAACGCCAACCCGCAGGGCTTCGGCGAAGGCAAGGAACGCGAAATCTTCAACCAGGTCCGTTACGTGGTGCAGGACGGCCCGGCCAAAGACCTGTCCATCAAGCTGCGTAGCTCGTTCGTGCGTACCAACAACGCCGTACAGCAGAACGGCTACAACGACGATGGCAACGAAGTACGCGTATTCGTCGAGTACCCGATCAGCATCTTCTGATGGTGAGCTGAGTGTTCTGGGGCTGCTTTGCAGCCCATCGCGACGCAAGGCCGCTCCTACAGGAATGCCCCGAACCGGGCACCTTGTGGGAACGGCCTTGTGTCGCGAAAGGGCCGCACCGCGGCCCCGGCGATCTGCGCCACACCCCCAAAAATCGAGCTGCCACGCCGCCCCTAGCGACACGGCTCACCCCGGTAGCAACACGCTAACCCGCAATCCACCCCCTTCGCGGTTCATCAGCAGCAGCTCACCGCCATGGCTGCCAGCGATGCGTTGCGCAATGCTCAACCCCAACCCGTATCCCCCGGAGGACTGGTTGCGCGACCCTTCGCCGCGTACGAACGGGTCGGTAATGGTCGCCAGCAGCCCCGGCGCAATCCCCGGGCCACGGTCGTCGATATGGATCAGCACCCCGCTGTTCGCCCGTTCCAGCGTGACTGAAACCTCCTTGGCATAACGCAGTGCATTGACCAGCAGGTTCTGCAGGCAACGCTGCAGCAGCAACGCATCCACACGCACGCCGCCTGCCTGGCCATGCACCGGCAATGGCTCTTTGTCGGTCGCCAGGTCGGCGCACAGCCGTGCTACCAGTCGGTCCAGGTCCACCTGCTGCAAGTTCTGCTGCTCCCCGGCTCGCAGGTAGTCGAGCACCTGGCCGATCATGTCGTCCATCTGCCTGATGTTCTGCCGCAGACGCTGGTGGTGTTCATCGTCCGGCAAGCGTTCCAGGCGCAGGCGCATGCGGGTCAAGGGGGTGCGCAGGTCATGTGACACAGCGGCGAGGAAGTAGGCCTTGTCGTTGACCATGGCAATCAGGCGCTGCTGCATGGCGTTGAACGCCTGGGCAGCCTGGCGTACTTCCTGCGGGCCATCCAGCCCCAGTGGCGGCTGCTCAAGATTGGTGCCCAGGCCGCGGGCAGCATCGGCCAGGCGCTGCAACGGGCGCAGGCACAGGCGCACGGCGATCAGGCAGACCAGCAGCACCGCGACAATGCGCAGTGCATACACCCGCAACAGGTAATCGCTTATCAGTACCCAGGCCGATTCGCCGCTCCAGCCCTGCAGCTCCTGGCCCTCGATGATAAGCCAGTGGCCATCGGCCAATGGCACCGCAAACTGCATATGGGCCTGGGCGGTACGCAAACCGAACAGGCTGCGCCAGACTATCGGTTGGCCCGACGCGTCGGTCAGTTGCACATTCATCAGGCGTACCGCCTGAGCATGCCCCAGCTCGTACTTGAGGGCTTGGCGCAGCAGCAATTCGACCCGCCGGCGCTCCCGGCGCTGGTCATGCGTTTGTTCGGGCAGGTGCTCGGCACAGCGCAACTGGTAATGAGCCGGCACTGGCAGCGCGGCATCGTGGCAGTCGGCGCGGGAGATCAGGGGCGCACTGCGCGCGGCGATCAGCCGCACGGGGGCTTCGAACACCTGGGCGAAGCGCACATCGAACCAGATGCTGCTCGACATCAGCTGCACCACCAGCGTGCCGCTGACCATGATCAGCAATAGCTGGCCGAACAGGGTGCGCGGCCACAGCCGGCGAAGCCAGCGCACCTCAGGCATCGGCCTGGTGCTGGCCGATGGTCAGCAAGTAGCCTTCGTTGCGGATGGTGAGGATTTGCGCGGCCCCGTCCGGTGCGCGCCGCAGGTGCTGGCGCAGGCGGCTCACGCACATGTCCACCGAGCGGTCATCAGGCAGGTGGTCGCGGCCGAATGCGCTGCGCGTCAGTTGGTCGCGGGAAACCACGCGGTTGTTGGCCTCCAGCAGCTCGCGCAGCACCCGGTAGTCGGAGCGTGGCAGGGGCAGGGTCTGGCCATCGGGGCGCGTGAGCAGGCGCTTGACGTGCTCCAGGCGGAAGCCGGCGAACAGTTGTGCATCGCCCCCTGCAGTGTCTTGCGCCTGGGTTTCCAGGCGTTGCGGGCGGCGCAGCACCGCCTTGATCCGGGCAATCAGCTCGCGTGGCTCGAACGGCTTGGCCAGGTAATCGTCGGCACCCACTTCCAGGCCGATGATGCGGTCCAGCGTGCTGCCTTTGGCCGACAACATGATCACCGCCAGCCCGGGCGTGGCCTGCAATTGGCGACAAAGGCTGAGTCCGTCTTCACCGGGCAGCATCAAGTCGAGTACCACCAGATCCACGGTGTGCCTGGCCATTTGCGCGCGCATCTGCTCGCCGTCGGCCGCCTCCAGCACGTTGTAACCGGCGTCGGCCAGGTAATCACAAAGAAGTTCGCGGATCTCGTCGTCATCGTCGACGACCAGCAGGGTCGTGCTCATGCGGAAAACACCTGTCGGGTGAGGCCCAGGGGCGCTCATTACATTCAATTACATCCCCGTACATGTCGGGTCTGGCGCCGGGAGGGCCGATCCCTAGAATCCTAACAAAAAATCATCTGCAAATACGAAGCCTTCCCAAATGAATCCCTACAGCATTTCGAACGCGCTCCCCCCCACCCTTGCAAGCGGCAACCGCCTCAAGCCACTGGCGTTCTGCATTGCCGTGGCTATCAGCGGTGGTGCCATGGCCGCCGACAGCCAACCCCTGGAGCTGGACGCCACGCAAATCGAAGACAGCGCGCTGCTGCCCACCGACGCTGCAGGCCAGCTGGGTTACACCGTCGAGAGCACCCGCAGCTCCACCGGCCTGAACCTGACGCCACGGCAGACCCCGCAGTCAGTCACCACCATCACCCGCCAGCAGATGGAAGACCGCGGCATCCACACCATCGAACAGGCGCTGGAAACCACACCAGGGGTAACAGCCAACAAGTCCGAAGTGGGCGGGCGTACCGACTACCGCGCCCGTGGCTATTCGATCAGCAACTGGAAGGTCGATGGCCTGCAGACCCAGGGCGGTTCTGACTTCAGCGGCAGCGGCAATGCCCTGAACATGGACCTGTACGAGCGCATCGACATCGTGCGCGGTGCCAACGGCCTGCTTGGCGGCACCGGTGACCCATCGGCCACCGTCAACCTGATCCGCAAGGCGCCGACCAAGACCTTTGGCGGTAGCGCCTACGCCACCTACGGCAGCTGGGACAAACGCCGCCTGGGTGCCGACCTCAACCTGCCGCTCTCCGAGGACGGGCGCCTGCGCTCGCGTTTCGTGATGACCCAGCAGGACGCCAATTCGTTCCGCGACAACCAGTCCGACCGCTCCCGCGCGGCGCTGGCCAATTTCGAGTTCGACCTGGACGACGCCACCACCCTCGGTGCCGGCTACCAGTACGAGTACAACAAGGTGGTGGGTGGCGGCTGGGGCGCGAACATTCCGCTGTGGTACCGCGACGGCAGCAAGACCGACCTGCCACGCAGCACCAACGTGGTGCCCAGTTGGAGCTTTGGCGAGTACACCACGCGCACCGCTTTCGGCTCGCTGCAGCACCGCTTCGACAATGACTGGACGCTGGACCTGAAGGCATCCCAGGCCACCACCGAAGCCCTCAACCACCGCGGCCTGGCCAAGGTCAACTCGGCAGGGCGCGGCACCTATGGCGGCTACTGGGACCAGGATGGCAGCGGCGCCGTACTGAACGGCCTGCACAGCTCCACCGACACCACCCAGCAGTCGGCGCAGATCGACCTGTCTGGCCCATTCCAGCTGTTCGGCCGCACCCACCAGGCCATGGTGGGCTATAACGACAGCCGCACCGTGGGTTGGTCCCCGCAGTACACCTGCACCATGGTGGGCGACGGCATGGCCAGTGCACCGGCGCTGGGTTGCCAGTTCCGCGCCAACAACGGCTTCCCGGTGAGCGATTGGCACAACGGCGTGGACGACGACTACGACCTCATCGCCTCGCGCACCGGCCTGCACAGCAAGACCACCACGCGCTTGCAAGGCATGTACGCCGCTACCCGCCTGAGCATTACCGACCCTTTGTCGGTGATTGTCGGCGTGCGCACCAGCAACTACGCGTCGGTGACCCGTAGCGTGGCCGGCGAGCGCAGCAGCCAGGAAGAGAACGGCATCGTCACCCCATACCTGGGCGCGGTGTACGACCTCAACGACACCTACTCGCTGTACGCCAGCTACACCGACATCTTCACCCCGCAAACATCGGAAACCGTGAGCGGCAGTAAAGTCGAGCCGATTCGTGGGCAAAGCTATGAAACGGGTATCAAGGGTGAATGGTTCGACGGCCGCCTGAACGCCTCGGCAGCCTACTTCCGCACCAAGCAGGAAAACAAAGCCGTGCTCGATGGCGACCTGACCACCCCGACCGGTGCCAGCGCCTACAAGGCCGGCTCAGGTGTGGAAACCGACGGTATCGACCTGGAAGTGGCAGGCGCGTTGACGCCTGAATGGAACGTATACGCCGGCTACACCTACCTGCACTTCCGCCGTGTCGACAGCGACGGCCGCAGCGACCCGTCGCACCTGTTCAAAGCCTCCACCACCTATCGCCTGAGCGGCCCGCTCGACCGCCTGACCGTAGGTGCCGGTGTAACAGCCCAGAGCAACATCCGCGCTATTTCCAGCCCCGCAGGCCAGCCGGTCAACGGCGTGAGCAGCGGTGCAACCGATGTGAACTGGTCGGGTTATGCCATCTGGAACGCCATGGCCAAGTACCAGGTAACCGATGCCACCAGCGTTACCCTCAACGCCAACAACCTGTTCGACAAGCACTACTACACCCAGTACGGGTTCTATGCCGGCGGCATCTACGGCGACCCGCGCAACCTGTCGCTGACGGTAAGCACTGCCTTCTGATATGTAGGGGCGGCCTTGCGTCGCAGCCCTACGAGTTGCGCTGTCGCGCAGAGAACACAACTCGTAAGCGCGACGCGGCCGGTGTGGGAGCGGGCGCGCCCGCGAAGAATCCAACGCGGTGGCTGGCACCGGCTGCGCCGGTGTTCGCGGGCGCGCCCGCTCCCACAAGGGCCCTGCTAAATCCACCAGTTACATCGGGCGAGTTGGGCGGGGCTCTGGGGCGTGGGCTGGAAACAAAAAGGCCCACCTTTCGGTGAGCCTTTTGAGTACTGCATAAGCATGTAGCGTCACATGGGCCTCGCGGTTCGCCTCCAGAAACCGGCTCCACCAGGTCATGATCATCCGGCGCTCTTCGAGAAACTCGGCCTTGTGGGTATAAGCGGCCCGCACGTTGTTGCGTTCCTTGTGGCTCATCTGCCGTTCGATGGCCGTCTCTGACCACAGCCCGTACTCGACCAGCGCACTGCACGCCATGGCTCGGAACCCGTGGCCGCAGATATCCACTTAGGTGTAGTAACCCAACGCCCCGTATGCCGCATTCACCCGGTTCGCAGAATCGTTTTCACAGTTTGGCATCCTCTACGAACGCCACATTCAGGCCACCTCAAGTTGCCGAGTTAGAGATCGAACCCGTCGCAGCAGGTAGGACGCAACACGATATTTCAAGCTTAAACCGCGCAACATTTCTATTCCCACCAACTGCAAGCGACTGCGCTAAGTTCCCCACCCTCTGGCAATGATGCCGCCCCCAAGCTCACTATCTCGCCGTGGATAGACCATTGAAAAAATTTGCGTTTGTAAGTGCAGCCGCGGAGCGTGAGTACAAAGAACTGCCCAAGGACGTTCAGGACGATTTCGGCAAGGACCTGCGGCGCATTCAGTATGGCCAGGACCCTGTTCGGCCGTTCAAGTCATTGACGGAATCAGTAGGGGCGGGGGCGATCGAGCTCATCATAAACGGCAGCCCGGCATTCCGATGCGTGTATGTGGCCAAGTTCGCGGACATGGTCGTTGTGCTGCATTCGTTCGTAAAAACGACCAACAGGTCCGACCGGCACGCGATGCAGGTCGCCCAAGAGCGAATGAAGGAGCTCAAGCACGAGTTGCGCAAAATGGGGTACAGGGTTTAGCTGCCCGGCGCTTGGGTGATCACGATCTGGGGAGATGAACTGCCATCGTTTGTGGGAAGCGTCAGGCTGGTACGAAAGCCAAGCTTGTCGAGCATATCCATCATGGCGTCCAGGGTGAATTTCTCGATTTTGCCATTCGCCAACTCCGATACCCGAGA
The DNA here is from genome assembly GCF_043106615.1 of Pseudomonas sp. CJQ_9. NCBI lineage: Bacteria > Pseudomonadati > Pseudomonadota > Gammaproteobacteria > Pseudomonadales > Pseudomonadaceae > Pseudomonas > Pseudomonas sp. CJQ_9. The sequence continues at coordinate 43,085 of NZ_JBICMS010000013.1, forward strand.
CTGGGTTACGTTCAGCCTGGCGGCCGCCTCGTGTTGTTTGAGGCCCGTTTTTTTGATGCAGTCGGTAATGAAGATGGAAAGGTCCATTTTCAAGGCCATTTTGCTGGCCGTTTCTGCATCGTGGGTGGCGTGGAAGGGGCTTTCGTGGAATTGAAGCGGCATGGGCTTGCCTCAGCAGAAATATCTAAAATTTACGATAAAATCTTAGGTGGGCTCGATGGGCAAGTCAAAGCGTTTGTGTTTGGGGGCTTTTCTTGATGGTCAGAGAATGCGCCACTTGAGATTGCTGGGGATGCTGCGCAGCCCATCGCGAGGCAAGGCTCCTGCATTGGTCCACGCGACGGAGCGGGTTCACCCGCGAAGGGGCCGGGCCTGCTGGCGTGATTTCCTGGGTATTCACCGTGGCAGCCACCACCGCATTCGCGGCTGAAGCCGCTCCTACATCGTGCGAGTTGGGCAGGGCTCAGGGGCGAGGGCTGTAAACAAAAAAGGCCCACCTTTTGGTGGTCGGTGGTCGGTGGTCGGTGGTCGGCACATATCTGCGGCTCGACACCGCCCGACGTAGGAGCGGGTTCACCCGCGAAGGGGCCGGGCCTGCTGGCGAGATTTCCTGGGTATTCACCGTTGCAGCCACCACCGCATTCGCGGCTGAAGCCGCTCCTACATCGTGCGAGTTGGGCAGGGCTCAGGGGCGAGGGCTGGAAACAAAAAAGGCCCACCTTTCGGTGAGCCTTTTGAGTACTGCGTATGGTGCCGGCACCAGGAATCGAACCCGGGACCTACTGATTACAAGTCAGTTGCTCTACCATCTGAGCTATACCGGCAATGGGGCGTCATTATAGCGATCGGTTGGCGCCTGTAAACCACTTCGTTGCGATTGTTCGCAAAAGAGCTAAGTCACCGACCCAAAAGAAGAAATTTCTTACCAGCCGCGGTGCAGCGTGGTGACGCTTGGCTCGCTTTTACCTGGGTTGAAAAACAGCTTGTCGTTGTCGCAGCCGCGCTTGCGGCAGGGGCTTTCGGTGCGCATGGGCAGGCCGTTGTCACCGCCCAGCTGCATGCCGGGGTGGTTCCAGCCCAGGTTGTCGTTGGGGTGGGACGCTGGGTGTTGGGAGCAGGCGGTCAGGGCCAGGGCGAAGCTGAGCAGGGCGAGGGGCTTGGTTAGCGGCATGGGTGGGTCCAATGTCGAATCTGGCGCAATGCCAGAAGATCGCAGGGCCGCAGGGCAGCGCGCGATTCACTTTTTAATGATTTGGGGCGCGGATGATACACCGATGTGGGTGGATTTAGCATGGAATTGCCTGGCAGGGCCTCTTCGCGGGTGAACCCGCTCCTACACTTATCGATTAGCCTGCAGGTACGAAAATTCTGAACCTGAGACCTGAAGGCTTCAGGATCTGTAGGCTTCAGACGTATCCTACGCGCGCCGCCGAAGTATCGCTGTTGTCGGGGAAATGGCTCACGGATAACGTTTCCGGGTCGCTCAGGCGACCGGGTGTGAGAACCCTGCTTCGAATAATGCGCTACCCCTTTATGGCGGCCGTACGTGGGCAGACTTCGGTCTGGCCGGGCTTCCTTATTCGACCGGTTTCTCACCCCGCGTACGGCTGCCACCTGAAATCCGTGAGAAAGATTTTTGGCAGTCCCTTTTCCCCGAATAAGGTTTTGCCATGAAGAAAGAAATTACTGACCCCATCACCACCGCAGGCGTAGAAACCTTCCTCCCCGCCGGCAACCCCTCCCTCAATCTGCTCCGCGTCGAGCCCGGTATCCCGGTCGATGCCGCCTATGAGCATGTCTCCATCCTGATGGGCTACATCAAGCACTTGGTCCGTGAGGGCGATATGGAAGACGACCATAAATTCCTGGGTGCTGCCGATTACCTGTGCGACATGGCCAAGGCGCTGATGAACGATATCGAGATCGCCAAGAACAAGGCGCACTAGGGCCCCGCAAACGCTCCCTGTGCTAACCACAAGAAATGTTTATGCACAAGTGGCATTCGCAGCTTTAGCGAAAGCCATGCCGCATCGCTACACCGCTTGTCTTTGCGCAAATGCCTGTTTTTGCTGGGCTGCAGGTGCGCGGCGGAATAAGCCAAGCGTTTGAAATAGCGCTTGGCTCCAACAGGTAATCACAAGCTTGTTCACAGAGTTATCCACAGGTTGTGCTGCGGCTAACGGTCGCGTTCAGCGAGGATCAGCAGGTTGCGTGGGGTCAGTGGATAGTCGCAGAAACGCCCCAGCCGCACTTCGAAACCCTGCTCTTTCAGGAAGAGGGCGCGATCGAGCACCAGCCACAGCTCTAACGGCCGGCGGAACAGGTTACGCACCCGCTCCAGGTTGCGTACCTCGGCGAGGCGTTGCCAGCCTGCGGCTTCCAGCGCTGGCCAATCAGGGTTGCCGCTTAGCGGCAGGTTTTTGAGCTGCGCCAGGTCACGGCAGTAGTGCTCGAAGGGCTTCTCCAGCCAGGCCACTGGCAGGGAAGGTGTGGGCAGGTATTGGTCATGTTGCCGTTGCTGGCGTTGCAGCAAGTCGAAACCGAGGCGGCGGGCCATGGAGGCGTCGCGCTGGCGCCGTACGCGGGCGCCAGCGGTCACGGTTTCGCTCAGGGGCAGGCCAAGGTCGTCCAGCGACAGTTGCAGACGGGAGGCTTGTGCGGCTGTGGATAACGCCTGGTACTGCTGCTGCGCGATCCGGTTGTAGCAGCACGGCGCCACGGCCAGTTGCCGGCAACCTTGCTGGCTGGCCAGCTGCAACAGGCGTACATGCAGGTCGCCACAGGCGTGCAGGGCAACCACGCTTCGTGCACCATCAAGGTGGCGGGCGCTGTCGCCGGCCATCACGTCCTGGTGTACGTGCACGGCTGGCAGGTGATGATGCGCACTCAGGGCTTGGCCAGCGGCGACCAGCTCGGCATCGTATTCCAGGCAGGTCAGTTGCTGGCCGGGTTGCAGCAGGCGGCGGCCGAGGTGGCCTTTGCCCGAGCACCAGTCCAGCCAGTGGCGGGGCTGGTTGCGGAAGGCCAGGTGGCTGGCGAAGGCTTCGATCTGCTGCCACTTGCGGCCGGGGACTGCTACGTCCAAGCGGTGGGCGGCGGGGGGCAGGTCGGTTGCTGGGAGGTTGCCCACGGCGGATAGCTTTTCTGCTTGCCGGGCCAGTTGAGGGAACGGGGCCGGCAACACATCGGCAGCGTCGGGATGTTCTGCATCTGCCAGGGACGATTTGCGCAGGTGGGCGGCCAGCTCGGGGTGTGAGGTTTCCCAGTCCAGTTGCAGGGTGGTGAAGGGGCGCGGTTTCCACAGCTGTTGGTGCTCGATCAGGAACTGGTCGAGGGCCTGGAAGCGGGTGCTTAGCTGGTCGCTGTGGAGGTAGTTGGCCATGGGTAGATGTGTGTAGGTTTTAAGGGCCTCTTCGCGGGCACGCCCGCTCCCACAAGTACAGCGCCAGCCTTGAATATGGCGCTATACCTTGTGGGAGCGGGCGTGCCCGCGAAGCAGTCAGTGAGCGATCAACGGCCCTGGCTGGCATCCACGCGCAGCCAGCGCTCCAGCAGCTTGAAGCCCTGCACCAGCAAGAACGAGATCGCCAGGTAGAACACCCCGGCCGCGAAGAATATCTCCACTGGCAGGTAGGTGCGCGCGATGATGGTGCGGGCCATGCCGGTCAGTTCCAGCAGGGTCACGGTACTGGCCAGGGCACTGGCCTTGAGCATCAGGATCACTTCGTTGCTATACGCCGGCAGGCCGATGCGCGCGGCGCGCGGCAGCATGATGTAGAACAGCGTTTTGCCCCGCGACATGCCCAGCGCCCGTGCCGCCTCGATCTCGCCCTTGGGTATCGATTGCAGGGCGCCACGCAGGATCTCGGCAATATAGGCCGCCGTGTGCAGGGTCATGGTCAGCACCGTGCACCAGAACGGATCGCGCAGGTACGGCCACAGCGCGCTGGAACGCACGGCATCGAACTGCGCCAGGCCGTAGTACACCAGGAACAGCTGTACCAGCAGCGGCGTGCCACGGAAGAAGAAGATATAGCTGAACGGCACTGCGCGCACATACCAGTGGCGCGAGGAACGGGCGATGCCCAGCGGGATGGCCAGGATCAACCCGGCAACCACCGCAATGGCCACCAGCTCCAACGTCAGCACGGCGCCTTCAGCCAGGCGTGGCAGCCATTTGAAGATGACTTCCCAGTTCATTATTCGGCCCTCGCAAAGCCGCGAGCGGCGCGTTTTTCCAGGAAGTACATGCCGGTCATGGCGATTACCGTCAAGCTCAGGTAGATGCAGGCCGCGACCATGTAGAAGGTGAACGGTGCCTTGGTCACGGTCACGCCGATTTGCGCGTGGCGCATGATTTCTTCCAGGCCGATCACCGACACCAGTGCGGTGTCTTTCATCAGGATCATGAACAGGTTGCCCAGGCCGGGCAGGGCGATGCGCCACATTTGCGGCAGAATGATCCGCGACAGGATGCGGCCCTTGGACAGGCCCAGCGCCAGGCCGGCTTCACGGTGGCCCTTGGGGATCGCCAGGATCGCCCCGCGGAACACTTCGGTGGCGTAGGCGCCGAAGCACAGACCCAGGGCAATCACCCCCGCAGCAAAAGCGCTGAGCTCAAGGCCGGGCATGTTCAGGGCTTCGCCGAGGGTGTTCATCAGCCCGACGGTGCCGAAATAGATAAGCAGTACCCACAGCAGCTCGGGCACGCCGCGCACCAGGGTCGAGTAGAAACCGCCAAGCCATTGCAGCGGCTTGATCGAAGAGGTCTTGGCCAGGGCGCCAAGCAGGCCCAAAACCAGGCCCAGCAGCAAGGCGCATAGCGCCAGTTTTACGGTCATCAGGGTGCCGGCCATCATGGCCGGACCGAATCCGTGCAGGTCGATATTCATGGGCAGGTCATTCTAGGGACTTGCGCGCCCCAGGGGGCGCGCAGTCAGGGCGGATCATTCGATGCTGAACGGGAAGTACTTGTCGTTGATCTTCTTGTACGTGCCGTCGGCCTTGATTTCTGCCAGGGCCTTGTTCAGGTTGTCGCGCAGCTGGGTGTCACCCTTGCGCACGGCAATGCCGATCTTGTCGCTGTCCATCACCGGCTCGCCCTTGAATTCGAAGTTGGAGCCGTCTTTGCTTTTCAGCCACTCGTACTGCACGTACTTGTCGGCCAGGATGCCGTCGATGCGGCCGGACACCAGGTCCAGGTAGGCGTTTTCCTGGGTGTCGTAGAGTTTGACGTCTACGCCCGGGTAGTTGTCTTCAAGGTAGGTGCCGGCCAGGGTGGCGCGCTGGGTGCCGATGACCTTGCCCTTGAGCGAGGCCTTGTCGGTCTTGAAGTCGACGTTCTTCGGTGCGATGAACTGCAGCTTGTTGGAGTAGTACGGGTCGGTGAAATCGACAGCCTGCTTGCGCTCGTCGGTAATCGACAACGACGACACCAGGAAGTCGAACTTCTTGGCGTTGAGGGCCGGAATGATGCCGTCCCAGTCGGAGGTCACGACCGAGCACTCGACCTTCATCTTGGCGCACAGGGCGTCGCCGATGTCCTTGTCGAAGCCGACCACATTACCGCTGGCATCCTTGTTGTTGAACGGTGGGTAGGCGGCTTCGATACCCATGCGCAGTTTTTCTGCGGCCATGGCGTTCGCCGACATCACCAGCGTGGCAGCAGCTGCCAGGAGAAACTTCTTGTAGGTGTGCATGTATTGCTCCGTTAGCGGTGGCTGGACATGAATTGCTTGCAACGCGCCGAGGTCGGGTTTTCGAAGACCTGTTGCGGCGATCCCTGCTCTTCTACCAGGCCCTGGTGCAGGAAGACGACTTCACTGGACACATGGCGGGCGAAGCTCATCTCGTGCGTCACCAGCAGCATGGTACGGCCTTCTTCGGCCAGTGCGCGGATAACGTTAAGCACTTCCTGGACCATTTCCGGATCGAGCGCCGAGGTTGGCTCGTCGAACAGGATGACCTTGGGCTTCATGGCCAGGGTACGGGCAATGGCGGCGCGCTGTTGCTGGCCACCGGAAAGCTGGGCAGGGTAGCTGTGGCGTTTGTCGTAGATGCCGACCTTGTTCAGCAGCGCTTCGGCGGCTTCTACAGCCTCGGCCTTGCTTTGGCCGAGTACACGGCGTGGCGCCTCGATGATGTTGTCGAGGATCGACATGTGCGGCCACAGGTTGAAATTCTGGAAGACAAAGCCGATTTCGCTGCGCAGGCGGTTGATCTGGCGATTGTCGGCGGCGATCAGGTCGCCGTTTTTGGCGGCCTTGAGCTTGAGGCTTTCGCCAGCGACCAGGATTTCGCCCTGGTGCGGGTTTTCGAGCAGGTTGATGCAGCGCAGCAGGGTGGACTTGCCGGAGCCTGACGACCCCAGGATGGAGATCACGTCACCGTCGCGAGCGGTCAGCGAAATACCCTTGAGAATTTCCTGCTCGCCGTAGCGTTTGTGCAGATTGCGGATTTCCAGCGCGGGCGTGGCCTGAGCCATGTGCGGTCCTCATGTGTACGGGTGCGTTCCCAGCTGTTGGCGGCCTTCCTGGCGTGCGCCAAGCTAGCATAGCGGCATTATGACGGCCAACAGGGTCGCCGGGGACTGTAGGCGCTGGTGGGGCAGTTTGTCGCATCGCTACAGCGTAACGTCGCGCAGATGTCTGCGAAGGTGTCGCCCGGCACCAGTGCCTTGATGAAAAAAGGCGCGATGGTGCCAGCTTTGGCCAGCTCATGGAAGCGGTTTTAGACCATTCGCCGGTAAACCCGACGTTCCACGTTGCGCGCCCCTCGCCGCAGCGGGTTTGACCGCGAAGACCCATCCGGCATTTCTGGTTGTACCTGGCGGTTGCACTTTTTTGCATTGCAGCGGTGCACGGGTGTTACCGAGGGGCACCTTTGGTGCGTTTGTAAGTGGGTATTTCAGTAATCTGCCTTATTAACGGCCTTTTGGTCACTTACTGGCCGAATGCCCTCCAAACAGAGTCCTGCAAGGCCCTGCGAGCATTCTGACGAATGCAGTGCGCACCTGGCGCGCTTATTGCCAGCAGGAAACCGCCGATTGCAGCGACGCCTAGTCCAACCCCAGGCGCGCTCCGTAACCGCAGTCGGAGTGGTCCACTCCTTACAAAGGTAGTTTCAATGAGCGGTAACAATTCCAATGACCTCGCTCAGGGGCTCAAACAACGGCATGTGACCATGCTGTCCATCGCTGGCGTCATCGGTGCCGGCCTGTTCGTAGGCTCTGGCCATGCCATCGCGGCCGCCGGCCCGGCCGTGCTGCTGGCCTACGCCGCCGCCGGTACGCTGGTGGTGCTGGTAATGCGCATGCTGGGTGAAATGGCGGTCGCCTCGCCTGACACCGGTTCGTTCTCTACTTATGCCGACCGTGCCATCGGGCGCTGGGCCGGCTTCACCATTGGCTGGCTGTATTGGTGGTTCTGGGTGCTGGTGATCCCGCTTGAGGCCAACGCCGCTGCGGCCATTCTGCATGCCTGGTTCCCGGCTGTAGACCTGTGGGCCTTCTCCCTGGTCATCACCCTGGCGCTGACCCTGACCAACCTGTGCAGCGTAAAGAACTACGGTGAGTTCGAGTTCTGGTTCGCCCTGTTGAAAGTGCTGGCGATCATCGGGTTCATTGCTGTGGGTTGCGCGGCCATGTTCGGTTTTGTGCCCAATAGCCAGGTCAGCGGTGCCAGCCACCTTTTCGATACCCAGGGCTTCATGCCGAACGGCCTGGGTGCCGTGCTGGCGGCCATGCTCACCACCATGTTCTCGTTCATGGGTACGGAAATCGTCACTATCGCCGCTGCCGAATCGAAAGACCCAGGCAAGCAGATCAGCCGCGCGACCAATTCGGTGATCTGGCGTATCTGCCTGTTCTACCTGGTGTCGATCTTCCTGGTGGTGGCTCTGGTGCCGTGGAACGACCCGGCGCTGGCCGAAACCGGCTCCTACCAGACTGTGCTCAGCCGCATCGGCGTGCCGAATGCCAAGCTGATCGTCGACATCGTGGTGCTGGTTGCGGTGACCAGCTGCCTGAACTCGGCGCTGTACACCTCTTCGCGCATGCTGTTCTCGCTGAGCAAGCGCGGTGATGCCCCGGCTGTTGCCCAGCGCACCACCAAGGCCGCTACCCCGCATGTGGCGGTATTGCTGTCCACGGCTGCGGCGTTCCTGTGCGTGTTCGCCAACTTCGTGGCCCCGGCCCAGGTGTTCGAGTTCCTGCTGGCAAGTTCAGGTGCCATTGCGCTGCTGGTGTACTTGGTGATTGCCGTGTCGCAACTGCGCATGCGCGCACAGCGTGAGGCCCGTGGTGAGAAGATCACCTTCAAGATGTGGCTGTTCCCGGGCCTGACTTGGGCGACCATTGCCTTCATCGTGGCGATTCTGGTGGTGATGGCCCTGCGCGAGGACCACCGTGCCGAGATTATCGCAACGGCGCTGCTGAGCATTGGTGTGGTGGCGGCTGGCTTGCTGGTGCACCGCAAGCGTGAAGCTGCCGGGCGGGTGGCGCTGGATAACTGATCCACGCTGGCTGCACTGAAAAGGCCGCGCCCTGAGGGGGGTGCGGCCTTTTTTGTTGCCTGTGCCGGCCCTTTCGCGGGCATGCCCGCTCCCACAGGGTTGGCGTTGCCCTCGGGCTTGTGCTTGACCTGTGGGAGCGGGCGAGCCCGCGAAGAGGCCGGTACAGGCTATATGGCCCTGTCAACCAAACTGTTTTTGCTGCTGCTTGGCCACCAGCTCGGACGCGCCCTTTCGCGGGCATGCCCGCTCCGACAGGGGGGGCGTGGCCCTCGGGCTTGTGCTTGACCTGTGGGAGCGGGCGAGCCCGCGAAGAGGCCGGTACAGGCTACATGACCCTGTCAACCAAACTGTTTTTGCTGCTGCTTGGCCACCAGCTCGGAGGCCGCGACATAGGCCGCCTGGAACTCATCGCTCTCCAGCCAGGCCATGGTCGCCTCTTCATCGGCGCCGTCGAGCCACGCGCGGTAGGCGGTGAACACCAGCACGATATAGTCAGTGGCGTGCTCTTCCTTGTGCCCCTTGAGCACCAGCGCCAGAAGCGGGTCAACCAGGAATACCGAAATCATCGGCACCAAGCCGCCGCTCTCCTGTGCTTCCTTCATCTTGGTGAACATGGCGTCGTAGCTGCCCGACTCCATCGCCTTGTTGTACACCTGCTCGACGCTGGCGCTGTCACCGGCACTGGCCTTGACCGCCTGCCCGCTGCGTACCATGCGGTTCTGCTTGGCCTTGCTGGCGGCACGCTTGGCGCGTTTTTGTTGCTTGGTAGGGGTGGCCATGAGGGCTTGAATCCTTGGGTGTGTCTGGAAAGTGCGCGTATTGAAGCGCAGTTGCCCAGGAAACCCAAGCACCGGAGAGCGAAGAGGCCCCGCGGCTGAGAAATGCCAGGCAACAAAAAACCCGCACTAGGCGGGTTTCTTGTTGTCGCTTCGGGTAACTTTGCAACCACCAGAAGCTTGAAGGTGGTGCCCAGAGACGGAGTCGAACCGCCGACACGAGGATTTTCAATCCTCTGCTCTACCGACTGAGCTATCTGGGCGACGAGGTGAATTAAATAGATTTTCTCCCGGGCCGTCAACGACTTTTTCAAAAAATTTTAAATTAATTCCGTCGCTTACGGTTCGTGGGGTCATTCCGAGGGTGGCACGTAGCCTTCCGCCTGGGCGTATTCCTCACCGGCGAAAAACTTGTCCATTTCAGCCTGGAGGAATTTGCGGTCCTCGGCGTTCATCATGTTCAGGCGCTTCTCGTTGATCAGCATGGTCTGGTGCTTCTGCCAGTCGGCCCAGGCTTTCTGCGAGATGTTGTCGAAGATGTCCTGGCCCTTGGCGCCGGGGTAGGGCGGGCGTTCCAGGCCTGGCAGTTCTTCGTTGTATTTGCGGCACATCACGGTGCGGGTCATCAGGCATCTCCTGCAATCAGTTCGTCGGCCGCGCGCTTAAGCAGTTTTTTCACCGGAGCGGCAAGGCCCAGGCGCGGCGGGGTGGCGAGGTTATACCAGAGCCAGTCAGCCTCGGCCACGTGCTCGCCAAGCGGCGCGACACGTACCAGCCAGGGCTCGATCGCCAGCTGGAAGTGGCTGAAGGTATGGGTCAGGCCATCCATGGCCTGGCTGCCGGCCAGGCGCAAACCGTGCTGGTAGGCCAGGTCGTCGAGTTGGGCGATGTCGTCCAGCTCTGGCAGGCTCCACAAGCCACCCCACAGGCCGCTGGACGGGCGCCGATAAAGCAGAATGGCGCCCTCGTGGTTGGCCAGCAGTGGCATCAGCGTGCGGCGCTGCGGCAGCGCCTTGCGCGGTTTGGGCTCGGGGTAGCGGGTTTCTTCACCGTGCAGGTGGGCTTCGCAGCCACGTTGCAGCGGGCAGATCAGGCAGCTTGGCTTGCTGCGCGTACACAGCGTGGCACCCATGTCCATCATGGCCTGGGTGTAGTGGTTGGCGCGCTGCTGCGGGGTGAAACGCTCGGCGGTGGCCCACAGCTGGTTGGCCACCTTCGGCTCGCCCGGGTAGCCGCCCTGGGCGGTGAAGCGGGCCAGCACGCGCTTGACGTTGCCGTCGAGGATCGGCGCGCGAATGCCCATGCTGATGCTGGCGATGGCACCGGCCGTGGAGCGGCCGATGCCGGGCAGCTCGGTGAGCTGCTCGACACTGCGCGGAAACTCGCCACCATGTTGCGCCACGACGATCTTCGCGGCTTTTTGCAGGTTGCGGGCGCGGGTGTAGTAACCCAGCCCGGTCCACAGGTGCAGCACTTCGTCTTCGGGCGCTTCGGCCAGCGCCTGCACGGTCGGCAGCGCCTGCATGAAGCGGTCGAAGTAGTTCAGTACGGTGCTGACCTGGGTTTGCTGCAGCATGATTTCCGACACCCACACCCGGTACGGGGTTATGCCCTGTTGCCAGGGCAGGTCGTGGCGGCCGTGTTCGTCGTACCAGTCCAGCACAGCGCTGGAGAACTGCTCGGGGGTCATCGCTTGAATAGCCCCTTGAGCGCGTCTTTCAATTCCGGGCTCACTTTGTCTCCGAGTTTTTCATCGAGTTTTTCGTCGATCTTGTCTTTCAGTCGGTCACCGGCCAGCTTGGCTGCGACCTTGCCCAGGCCGTTCTGGTCCAGGCGGCAGGCCTTGGCGCCCAGCTCCAGCGGGCCGCGGCACTGCAGCGGAACTTCAACCCCCACGTAGCGCTCGTTGACCTGGCAGGCCGGGTCCGGCATGGCACGCTGGTCGCCTTCGACGATCACGCCGATGTTGTAGTCCATACCCAGTACACGCAGGTCGAGGTCGCCATGGCCGTTCACGGTCAGGCCCGGGATGCGTGCCTTGAGGTCTGGGTTGCTGGCAACGCCATTGCGCACCACCAGGCTGCCACGCAGTTCCTGGAACGGGGTGTCCTTGCCGCGTGGCTCGCCGGTGAGGGTTTTGCGGTTGAGGGTGGCGATGGCCTGGCACAGTTGCTGCTCAAGGTTGGCATTGACCAGCACACCGTCGTTGATGGTGAAGTTTGCACTGCCGTTGAGCGTGTCCACCAGTGCCTTCTGGCTGTTGCCGGTGGCGGTCAGATCACTGGTCAAGGTCAGCAGGCCCTTGACCGGTGGTGCCTGCTCCTTGCCGTCGGCCTTGATGAAGTGTTCCACCGGCACCCGTTGGATGCTGGTGCTGACGCCCAGCTGTGGCACGGCAGGGCGCACATCGACCGTACCCTTGGCGTCGAAGGTGCCGTTGTACAGGCCGCCGCGTAGCGTTTGCAGGGTCAGCAGGCCGCCCTGGCCGCTGGCCTTGAGCTGGGCGTCGACGATCGGCAGTTTGTCCAGGGTCAGCGAGCCAAAGGCCAGTTCGGCCTGCAGGTCCAGCGTACGCAGGCGGTCGACCGGCAGCAGCTTGTCATCGCTCCAGGCTACCTGGGTCGGTGCGTTGGGCAGCGGTGTGGTGCCGGCACCGGCAACCGCGCTGGCTTCCTGTTGCTTGACCTCGGCCTGGCGCGCAGCCGTGGCGCCTTTGGCTTGTTCGCTCTTGGCCGGCAGGTAGCGGTCGGCGTCGAAGCTGTCGCCTTTAAGCTGCACGCGCAGGGCTTGCCTGGCGAAGTCTTCGATGGCTACGTGCCCGCTGAACGTGCTGTCGTCAAGCTTCACTGCCAGGTCGTCCAGGCTCAGGCTGCTGGGTGTGCCTTGCAGGCGGGTCACCAGCTCCAGCTTGCCGAAGGCTGCCGGGTCGTTGGTTGCCGGTAGCGGGTGGCCGATGCCGTCCAGGAAGGTGCGCAGGTCGAACTGGGCAATGGACAGGCCGCCGCTCAACTGGGGCGTCTTGTCCAGGTCGCGCAGGTTCAGTTCACCCAAGGCGCGCAGTTGGTTGGCCGAGACTTTCAGGCCGTTCCAGGAGGCGACGTTGGCGGCCATGTCGACCAGCAGCTGGCCCTGGGCAACGAAGGCCACTGTTTTGCCGCCGGTCGGTTCACCCGAAGTTTCGCCCGACAGGCGCATGTCCTCGAAGTTGTAGCGCTTGAGCTTGCGGTCGAAACGCAGTTCGCCGGCCAGCTCGGTGCGGGCTTTGATATTCGGCTGGCTGGCACTGACAAAAGCACTGGCCTTGAGCGGGATGTTCGCGCCTTCATGCACAGGGCCGGTGCTCAGCTGGATGCTTTCGGCGCTGTAGCTCTGGCCGGTCTTGGCGTCGGTGTACTGCACCCGGGCGTTGTTGACGGTCAGGCTGTCGATGTCCAGTTTGACAGGGCGTTCGTTGCTGTCGGCGGCCGCGGGTTTCTGCCCGGTGGCTGCCTGGGGCGGTGCGTCGGTGGCAGAGCCAGCCTGCGCAGGCAGCGGCTTGCCAATGTCTTCCCAGTTGCCGTGGCCTTGTTCGTCACGGGCCAGGGTCAGGTTCAGGCCCTCGACGCGCACGTCGCTCATTTGCACCTCGCGGCGCAGCAGCGGCAGTACCCGTACCGACAGGCCGAGCATCTGCAGGTCGGCGAACGGCTCGTTGGGTTTGGCCAAGGTGGCGATGCTGGCCTCGTGCAGCTCCAGGCCCAGCCATGGGAACAGGCTCCAGCCGATATCACCGTTGAGGGTCAGTTCGACATGTGCCTTGTCGCGCGCCAGTTGGCGAATCTCGTCTTTATAGTCGTTGGGATCGAATAGGTGGGTCAGGGCGAAGCCCAGCGCCACGATGATCAGCAGCAACCCGAGAAGCCCCAGTCCCAGGATTTTGCCGAACGCTTTCATGGGCGAATCCTTGTAGTCCGATTTTGAAATTCAAGCGGCTGAGTATAGCGCCGCCATGCATATCCCTGCGTATTCGACCAGAGATGCAGGATATTTCCTACGCTTTTAGCCGGTAGTACGGCTTTAAAAGGGGGACATGATCGATTCAGCCGAGCAAAAAAACACGATATCAGATTGCTTTCACGCGACTCGATCCTGCTAACCTTGCGCCGCTTTGCCTGCCCTCACCCTATAAGAAAAGGATCATGTTCATGACCAGTACCGTCACGACGGGCGCCCCGGCGAGTACGCCAGGCTTCCTGTCGAAGGAGCGCATCATCGCCCGCCCGGGCTTCAACCGTTGGCTGGTTCCGCCAGCTGCCCTGGCCATTCACCTGTGTATCGGCATGGCCTATGGCTTCTCGGTGTTCTGGCTGCCACTGTCGCAAGCCCTGGGCATCACCGCCCCAGTGGCGTGCGCGGCCGACATGGGCTTCGTGGCCCGCCTGTTCAGCGCCGAATGCGACTGGCCCATTTCCATGCTGAGCTGGATCTACACCCTGTTCTTCGTCTTCCTGGGATGCTCGGCGGCCGTGCTGGGTGGGTGGCTGGAGCACGCCGGCCCACGCAAGGCCGGCCTGGTATCGGCGCTGTGCTGGTGTGGCGGCATGCTGATTTCGGCCATTGGGGTCAAAACCCACCAACTGTGGCTGATGTGGCTGGGTTCCGGGGTTATCGGCGGTATCGGCCTGGGGCTGGGGTATATCTCGCCGGTGTCGACCCTGATCAAATGGTTCCCGGACAAGCGCGGCATGGCCACCGGCATGGCCATCATGGGCTTCGGCGGCGGCGCCATGGTCGGTGCGCCACTGGCCACCGCACTGATGGGCCACTTTGGCAACGCGCAGGAAGTGGGGGTGTGGCAGAGCTTCGTTGCCATGGCGGCGATCTACTTCGTGTTCATGACTGCCGGCGCCCTGGCCTACCGCGTGCCGCCCACCGGCTGGAAGCCTGAAGGCTGGACTGCGCCGCTGAAAAAAGCCGGCAATACCATGGTCACCGACCGCCACGTGCACGTCAGCGTGGCGTGGAAAACTCCGCAATTTGCGCTGATCTGGCTGGTGCTGTGCCTGAACGTGTCTGCCGGCATCGGTATTATCGGCATGGCTTCGCCGCTGCTGCAGGAAGTGTTCGCTGGCAAGCTGCTGGGCAACGAGCTGACCTTCAGCGAGCTGAACGCCGCGCAGCTGGCGCAGATCGCCGCGATCGCCGCCGGCTTCACCGGCCTGCTGAGCCTGTTCAACATCGGTGGCCGGTTCTTCTGGGCATCGTTCTCCGACTACATCGGGCGCAAGAACACCTACTTCGCCTTCTTCGCCCTGGGCGTGGGCTTGTACAGCCTGGTACCGAACATGGGCCACCTGGGCAATGTGGCGCTGTTCGTGGCGGCGTTCTGCATCATCCTGTCGATGTATGGCGGTGGCTTCGCCACGGTGCCGGCGTACCTGGCCGACCTGTTCGGTACGCAGATGGTCGGTGCCATTCATGGGCGCCTGCTGACCGCCTGGGCGGCTGCAGGGGTGCTGGGGCCAGTGCTGATCACCTACCTGCGCGAGTCGCAGCTGGCAGCCGGGGTAGAGCGCGCGGCGGCCTATGACATGACGCTGTATATCCTTGCCGGGCTGCTGGTGCTGGGCTTTATCTGCAACATGCTGGTGCGGCCGGTTGCCGACAAGCACTTCATGAGCGATGCCGAGCTGGCGGCCGAGCGGGCGTTGAGCCATGACAAAGGCGCCGATGGCGCACGCTCGCTGGAGTGGAAAGCCGCGCCGGGGAGCCTGCCGCTGGTGCTGCTGGCCTGGGCGGTGGTGGTGGTGCCGTTGGCCTGGGGGGTGTGGATTACCCTGCAGAAGACGGCGGTACTGTTCCATTGATGAGTGATACAGCCGGTTGAGTTTGCCGGCTGTACCGGCACTATCGCCGGCAAGCCAGCTCCCACAGGTCCACCCTAGGCTTTGAACACGGTGGGGGCCTGTAGGAGCGGCCTTGTGTCGCGATGGGCTGCAAAGCAGCCCCCTTCCCTCGGTTGTATAGACCTGTAGCGCTATCAACCCCCCGTCATTGCTCGCTTTGCCATATGTCATCCGCGTTTCAAGCTGGCGCGTTCTGGGCCTATAATGGCACCCTTTTCGCCCAATGATTTTGCGGAGCTGGTGATGGTCGAACGTAAGGCTTCCGTCGAGCGCAATACCCTGGAAACCCAGGTCAAGTGCTCGATCAACCTCGATGGCAGTGGCAAGGCCCGATTCGATATCGGTGTGCCTTTCCTGGAACACATGCTGGACCAGATCGCCCGCCACGGGCTGATCGATCTGGATATCGAGTGCAAGGGTGACACCCATATCGACGACCACCATACCGTCGAAGACGTTGGCATCACCCTGGGCATGGCATTCGCCCAGGCCATCGGTGACAAGAAGGGCATCTTCCGCTACGGCCACGCCTACGTGCCGCTGGACGAAGCGCTGTCGCGCGTGGTCATCGACTTCTCGGGCCGCCCAGGCCTGCAAATGCATGTGCCGTATACCCGGGCCAGCGTCGGTGGCTTCGATGTCGACCTGTTCCAGGAGTTTTTCCAGGGCTTCGTCAACCACGCCCTGGTTACCTTGCACATCGACAACCTGCGTGGCCACAACACTCACCACCAGATCGAAACCGTGTTCAAGGCGTTCGGCCGTGCCCTGCGCATGGCGGTCACCCTGGACGAGCGCATGGCCGGGCAGATGCCGTCCACCAAAGGGTGCCTGTAAATGCAGACGGTAGCCGTAATCGACTATGGCATGGGCAACCTGCACTCGGTGGCCAAGGCGCTCGAGCACGTCGGTGCCGGTAAAGTGCTGGTGACCAGTGATGCGGCGGTCATCCGCGAGGCGGATCGCGTGGTGTTCCCTGGGGTAGGTGCGATTCGCGACTGCATGGCCGAAATCCGCCGCCTGGGCTTCGACAGCCTGGTGCGCGAAGTCAGCCAGGACCGGCCGTTCCTGGGCATCTGCGTGGGTATGCAGGCACTGCTCGAACACAGCGAGGAAAACACCGGCGTCGACTGCATCGGTTTGTTCCCCGGCCAGGTGCGCTTCTTCGGCAAAGACCTGCAAGAAGACGGCGAGCACCTGAAGGTGCCGCACATGGGCTGGAACGAAGTCAGCCAGACCATCCACCACCCGCTGTGGCACGACATTCCGGACCGCGCACGTTTCTATTTCGTGCATAGCTACTACATCAATGCCGGCAAGCCTGGCCAGGTGGTCGGCCGTGGCCACTACGGCGTCGATTTCGCTGCCGCACTGGCCGATGGCTCGCGCTTCGCCGTGCAGTTCCACCCAGAGAAAAGCCATACCCATGGCCTGCAGCTGCTGCAGAATTTCGTCGCCTGGGACGGGCGCTGGTAAATGAGCAGGTCAAAGACCAAGGCCCCGATCATCACCCTGGCCCCTGAGCAGGAGCGCGACGCGCTCGCTACGCTCAAACGCTTCCTCGAAGACCGCTTCGAGCTGGAGCTGGGGTCTTTCGAGGTGGCTGAGGTCCTTGAGCTGTTCAGCAAAGAAATTGCACCCCATTACTACAACAGGGCGATTGCCGATGTTCAGCTGCACCTCAAGGAGCGGTTCGAGAGCATCGAAAGCGATCTGTGGGCGCTTGAAAAAAGCTGAAAGCTTCAAGCTTCAAGCTTCAAGCTGCAAGCTGAAGCTGGATCGCCTATCGAATACACGACGCGCATTGCTTGCAGCTTGTCGCTTGCAACTTGCCGCTTGAATTGACGAAGGAAAGAGCATGCTGATTATCCCCGCTATCGATCTGAAGGACGGTGCCTGCGTGCGCCTGCGCCAGGGCCGTATGGAAGACTCCACGGTATTCTCCGACGACCCGGTGAGCATGGCCGCCAAGTGGGTCGAGGGTGGCTGCCGCCGCCTGCACCTGGTCGACCTGAACGGCGCCTTCGAAGGCCAGCCGGTCAACGGTGAAGTGGTCACTGCCATTGCCAAGCGCTACCCCACCCTGCCGATTCAGATCGGCGGCGGCATTCGTTCGCTGGAAACCATCGAGCACTACGTCAAGGCTGGCGTCAGCTATGTGATCATCGGCACCAAGGCGGTCAAGCAGCCTGAGTTCGTCGCCGAGGCGTGCAAGGCCTTCCCGGGCAAGGTCATCGTTGGCCTGGATGCCAAGGACGGCTTCGTCGCCACCGACGGCTGGGCCGAAGTCAGCTCGGTGCAGGTGATCGACCTGGCCAAGCGTTTCGAGGCCGATGGCGTTTCGGCGATCGTCTACACCGACATCGCCAAGGACGGCATGATGCAAGGCTGCAACGTGCCATTCACCAAGGCATTGGCCGAGGCCACCTCGATTCCGGTAATTGCCTCGGGCGGCATTCACAACCTGGGTGACATCAAGGCTCTGCTGGACGCCAAGGCCCCCGGCATCATCGGCGCCATCACCGGCCGCGCCATCTACGAAGGCACCCTCGACGTGGCCGAGGCCCAGGCCTTCTGCGACAACTATTGAATAGGAGCGGCAAGCTGCAAGCTGCAAGCTGCAAGAGAAAAGCCGGACCGCGTACTGCTTTATCTTGCAGCTTGCCGCTTGAAGCTTGCAGCTGCTCCCCAGGAGCTTCCATGGCTTTAGCTAAACGCATCATCCCTTGCCTGGACGTGGACAACGGCCGGGTGGTCAAGGGCGTCAAGTTCGAGAACATCCGTGATGCCGGCGACCCGGTGGAAATTGCCCGTCGCTACAACGAGCAGGGTGCCGACGAAATTACCTTCCTCGACATCACCGCCAGCGTCGATGGCCGCGATACCACCCTGCATACCGTCGAGCGCATGGCCAGCCAGGTGTTCATCCCGCTGACCGTGGGCGGTGGCGTGCGTACCGTGCAGGACATCCGCAACCTGCTCAATGCCGGGGCAGACAAGGTGTCGATCAACACCGCCGCGGTGTTCAACCCAGAGTTCGTGGGCGAGGCGGCAGACCGTTTTGGCTCGCAGTGCATTGTCGTGGCCATCGACGCCAAGAAGGTGTCCGGGCCGGGTGAAGAACCCCGCTGGGAAATCTTCACCCACGGTGGGCGCAAGCCGACCGGGCTGGATGCGGTGGAATGGGCGAAGAAGATGGAGGGCCTGGGTGCCGGCGAGATCCTGCTGACCAGCATGGACCAGGACGGCATGAAGAGCGGCTTCGACCTGGGGGTTACCCGGGCCATCAGCGATGCGCTGGGTATTCCAGTGATTGCCTCGGGCGGGGTGGGTAACCTGCAGCACCTGGCTGACGGTATTGTGCAAGGGCATGCCAGCGCGGTGCTGGCGGCCAGCATTTTCCACTTTGGTGAGTACACGGTGCCAGAGGCCAAGGCTTACATGGCAGCGCGCGGGATCGTGGTTCGCTGAAACGTTGATTGGGGCTGCTTGGCAGCCCTTCGCGGGCACGCCCGCTCCTACACTGTGGGAGCGGGCGTGCCCGCGAAGGGCCGCAACGCGGCCCCAATTGCATCACCCGTGGTTCTTGCCGAGCAGCGCGTGATACAGCTCGGTATCCCCCAGAATCCCCACCAGTTTGTCGTTCTCCTGCAGCACCAGCTTGTTGCCGGTGTGGTAGCGAATCTGCAGCGCTTCACGCATGCCGATATCCGCATGCACCAGCGTCGGCCGACGCCCCAGGCCTTCTACCGACTGCCCCGGCGCCCACTGCTGCATCTCCAGGCCGTTTTGCCCTTGGCGTGCGCGCTTGATCGAGTTGCCTTCGCCCAGGTCCAGCCACGAGTCGCCGCTGGGGTCGAGGCACACCGAACCATTGACCCGTTTGCAGTTGTCCAGGCTGCGCATCAGGCTGCGGCCGCAAAGTACGTTCAGCGGGTTGGTGTGGGCGACGAAGGTACGCACGTACTCGTCGGCCGGGTTTAGCACGATCTCTTCCGGCTTGCTGTACTGGATGATCCGGCCGTCTTTCATGATCGCGATACGGCTACCCAGCTTCAACGCCTCGTCCAGGTCATGGCTGACGAACACGATGGTCTTGCTCAGCTTGGCCTGCAGGCCCAGCAGTTCGTCCTGCAAGCCCTGGCGGATCAGCGGGTCCAGTGCCGAGAAGGGTTCGTCCATCAGCAGGATGTCGGCGTCCATCGCCAGCGCGCGGGCCAAGCCAACGCGTTGCTGCATGCCGCCCGACAGTTCGTCCGGCTTCTTGTTGCGCCACTGGGTCAGGCCCACCAGCTCAAGCTTCTCGTCGACCAGCTTGCGCCGTTCCTTTTCCGGGCGGCCCTGCATTTCCAGGCCAAAGCTGATGTTCTCGCGTACCGTCAGCCAGGGCATCAGGGCGAACTTCTGGAACACCATGGCAATGCGCTTGGTGCGCATCATTTTCAGCTCGGCCGGGGTGCAGTGGGCGATGTCGATGTGCTTGCCTTCATGTTCGACAAACAGCTTGCCGCGGCTGACGGTGTTCAGGCCGTTGATGCAGCGCAGCAGGCTCGACTTGCCCGAACCGGACAGGCCCATCAATACGCAGATCTCGCCCTTCTGGATGTCCAGGTTGGCTTTTTCAACGCCCACCACCAGGCCGGTCTGCTTGAGGATCTGCTCGCGAGTCTGGCCTTTGTCCAGCAGTGCCAGCGCCTCGCGTGGCTTGTTGGAGAAAATGACGTCGACGTCTTCGAAACGAATGATGCTCATGCTTCACCCCTTACCGGCAGTTCCGGTTGCTTGCAGATACGGTCGAGCATGATCGCCAGCAGCACGATCGCCAGGCCCGCTTCGAAGCCCAGGGAAATATCGGCGGTGTTCAGTGCGTTGACCACAGGTTTGCCCAGGCCGTCAGCGCCGACCAGGGCGGCGATCACCACCATCGACAGCGACAACATGATGCACTGGGTAACGCCGGCGGCGATGCTGGGCATCGCATGCGGCAGTTCGATACGGGTGAGCAGTTGGCGGCGCGAGCAGCCAAACGCCTTGCCGGCGTCCATCAGCTCCTGCGGTACGTCGCAGATGCCCAGATAGGTGAGGCGGATAGGGGCGGCAATGGCGAACACCACGGTCGAGATCAGCCCTGGCACCACGCCCAGGCCGAACAGCGTCAGGGTGGGGATCAGGTACACGAAGGTGGGTACCGTTTGCATCAGGTCGAGCACCGGGCGCATGGCGGTGTAGAACATGGGTTTGTGCGCGGCAACGATGCCCAGCGGCACACCGATGGCCACGCACACCACGGTGGCGAAGGTCACTTGTGCCAGGGTTTCCATGGTTTCCTGCCAGTAACCCAGGTTGAAGATCAACAGGAACGACAGGGCGACGAATGCGGTCAGCGACCATTTACGCTGGATGAGGTGCGCCAGGGCGGCGAACAGGGCGGTGAGGACGAACGGGTTGAACCAGGTCAAGGCACTGGTGACGCCGTGGATCATGAACTCCAGGCCCTGTGCGATGGCGTCGAAGTAATTCGCGCCGTGCAGGGTCAGCCATTCAACGAACGAGGCGATGTACTGACCCAGCGGTATTTTCTGATCGATAAGCATGATAGCGAGCTTCCACCTGCATAGATTGAACTCAACCCGGAGCAGGCACGGTCCTGCCCCGAGGTAGCGCTATAGCGAATTGCGTTATTGCGTCAGCTTGGCCTTGGCCGCCTCCAGGCCGGGTTTGCCATCCACGGTGGTCACGCCGGCCAGCCAGGTGTCCAGCTTGCCTGGGTTGTCCTTGAGCCATTTCTTGGCAGCGGCCTCGGGCTTCATCTTGTCGTCCAGGACGTAGCCCATCATGGTGCTTTCATCCTTGAGCTCGAACGACAGGTTCTTCAGCAGTTGGCCAACGTTGCTGCACTCCTGCACGTAGCCTTTGCGGGTGTTGGTGTATACGGTCGCCTTGCCGAAGTCGGGGCCGAAGTATTCGTCACCGCCGGTCAGGTACTGCATCTTGAAGCGGGTGTTCATCGGGTGCGGTTCCCAGCCCAGGAACACCATGGCTTCGCCACGTTTCTGTGCCCGGTCGACCTGCGACAGCATGCCGGCCTCGCTGGACTGCACCAGCTTGAAGCCGGCGTCCTTCAGGCCGAAGGCGTTCTTGTCGATCATGCTCTGGATGGTGCGGTTGCCATCGTTGCCGGGTTCGATGCCGTAGATCTTGCCGCCCAGCTCCTGCTTGAACTTGGCAATGTCGCTGAAATCCTTCAGGCCTTTGTCATACAGCGCCTGGGGCACGGCCAGGGTGTACTTGGCGTTTTCAAGGTTGGCGCGCACGGTGTCCACAGTGCCGGCGTCGCGGTACTGCTTGATATCGTTTTCCATGGTCGGCATCCAGTTGCCGAGAAACACATCCAGGTCCTTGCCGGTAGCCAGCGACTTGTAGGTCACAGGTACCGAGATCATGGTGGTGTGGGTTTTATAACCCAGTGCTTCGAGCACAACGCTGGTGGTCGCAGTGGTGACCGTGATGTCGGTCCAGCCGACGTCAGAGAAACGAACCGTCTGGCACTGCTCGGGCTCGGCGGCTTGAGCCAGCAACGGTGCGGACAGCAACGCAACCAGCAACAGCGAGGGTGAACCTTTCATGGGTGGACTCCTGAGATTTTGTCTTCGGGTTCGCGTGGGTCGCCGGACGTTCTGACGGTCCGGTCGACCAGGCCTGCAGAGGGCAGGATGCGTGGCCGTGCTTTACGAGTCGCTTTCGATAATCCTCCACCGCCGGGCAATCGCCTACTGGTAGGGTCGTATCCAGTACGGAACGGGTCGTATCCAGTATGGGCGATGTCGCTTATGGATTTTTCCAGCCCCTCGCCCGCATTTTTGCGTCACCAGGCCGCTGGAAAACGGCGTATCGGGGCCATTCCCCAAGTAAAACCGTGCGGCGCTGCTGGACAAAATGGCGTCGGTTGTAGACGGCGAGAAGGCCGGTAAAAGCCCGATGATGCTGGCAATTCAAGGCGGCCCTGCTTGAGCCTAGCAGCTACCCCGCCGTGCGCATGGCGCGCACAGACAAGCCCAGCAAGAGGTGATTCGGTAATGGCCATCAGCGTGTTCGACCTGTTCAAGATCGGTGTCGGGCCTTCCAGCTCCCACACCGTCGGCCCCATGCGTGCTGGCGCCCTGTTTGTCCAAGGGCTGCGCGAGCGCGGCGAGTTGGAACGGGTACGGCGGATCGAGGTGCGCCTGTATGGCTCGCTGTCGGCCACCGGCGTCGGCCACGGCACCGACAACGCCACCATCATGGGGCTGATGGGCGAGTGGCCAGACGCCATTGACCCGACCCAGATCGTGCCGCGCATCGCCGACCTGCGCGAAACCAATACCCTCAAGCTGGACGGGCGCCTGCCTGTCGAGTTCGTGTGGGCGCGCGACATGCTGTTGCTGGACGAGAACCTGCCCTACCACCCCAACGCCATGACCTTGATTGCCGAAGGCGAGCAGGGCGAGTTGCACCGAGACACCTATTACTCGGTGGGTGGCGGCTTTGTGGTGGATGCCGCGCAGGCCGCCAGTGGTGTGCTGGATGCCGACCAGACGGTGCTGCCGTACGATTTCAACAGCGCCGCCGAGCTGCTGCAGCTGTGCAAGCAAAACGACCTTAGCGTGTCGCAATTGATGATGGCCAACGAAAAGGTCTGGCGCAGTGAAGAAGAGATTCACGCCGGCTTGCGCAAGCTCTGGCAAGCCATGCAGGAATGCGTCAACAACGGCCTGAAATACGAGGGCACGTTGCCCGGTGGGCTCAATGTGCGCCGCCGCGCCGCCAAACTGCACCGCAGCCTGCAGGAAATCGGCAAGCCTAACGTGATCGGCTCGACCATGAGCGCCATGGAGTGGGTCAACCTGTTCGCCCTGGCTGTCAACGAAGAGAACGCTGCAGGCGGGCGCATGGTGACGGCGCCTACCAACGGCGCGGCGGGCATCATCCCGGCGGTGTTGCACTACTACATGCGCTTCAGTGATGAGGTGGACGAGTCCAGTGTTACCGATTTCTTCCTGGGCGCTGCGGCGGTTGGCATCCTGTGCAAGAAGAACGCCTCCATCTCCGGCGCCGAAGTAGGCTGCCAGGGCGAGGTCGGCTCTGCCTGCGCCATGGCCGCTGCCGGCCTTGCGCAAGTGTTGGGCGCGACCCCGGCGCAGCTGGAAAACGCCGCGGAAATTGCCCTGGAGCACAACCTGGGGCTGACCTGCGACCCGGTAGGCGGGTTGGTGCAGGTGCCGTGCATCGAGCGCAACGCGATTGCTGCGGTAAAAGCCATCAACGCGGTGCAAATGGCCCTGCGTGGCGATGGCGAGCACTTCATCTCCCTCGACCAGGTGATCCGCACCATGCGCGACACCGGTGCCGACATGCACGACAAGTACAAGGAAACCTCCCGCGGTGGCCTGGCGGTCAGTGCCATCGAGTGCTGATGCCGAGTAGGCACCCAGGGCCTCTTGGTGGTGAACCCGCGAAGAGGCCTGCGCGTTTCAAGGCGGCGCAAAAGGCCTGGCCGTGCTCCTTTATGGTGCAGCCAATCCCTACCAGTTGTCGGATGTCGCAATCAGTGTGGGGCTTGTCGGTGACACTAAACAGTGTCGTTTCTGGGCAACCGCCCCACGGCGTGTCACTAAACTGCTCAGCCGTTACCCGCACGGCGCCTAGCACGGCTGTTTGAGACAACTTGGCCAGTACATTCAAAGCCTCTGATTTGCCTGACAAAGGCGTCGTTTTCAGGTTTTTTTGGATAGCCATTCAATTTCAGGCACGGCGTTTGCGTAGGTAATGGTCACCCACCCCCCGGCATGTGGCGGGGGCAATAACAAGAAAATGAGTGCCCGCATGAGGCACATCCAGCATTTGTGTGAGGAGAAACCGCGATGACGTCCTACACCTCCGGGGCCCCGTCCCAGAACCGCACAGCACCCCAGTCCATCGGGTTTCTTCTATTGGACAATTTCACCCTGATTTCCCTGGCTTCGGCTGTGGAGCCCCTGCGTATGGCCAACCAGCTGTCCGGCCGCGAACTGTACCGCTGGCACACGCTGACGGTCGATGGCGGCCAGGTGTGGGCCAGCGATGGTTTGCAGATCACCCCGGACGCGGCCATGCACAGTGCCCCTGCGATCGACACCGTTATTGTCTGCGGTGGTGTGGGCATTCAGCGCACCGTTACCCGCGAGCACGTGACCTGGCTGCAAGCCCAGGCGCGTCAGTCGCGGCGCCTGGGGGCCGTGTGCACGGGCAGTTGGGCCTTGGCCTGTGCCGGCCTGCTCGACGGCTTTGATTGCAGCGTGCACTGGGAATGCCTGGCCGCCATGCAGGAGGCCTACCCGCGGGTCAACATGAGTACCCGGCTGTTCACCCTCGACCGCAACCGCTTCACCAGCTCTGGCGGCACCGCGCCGCTGGACATGATGCTGCACCTGATCAGCCGCGACCACGGCCGCGAGCTGTCGGCGGCCATTTCCGAAATGTTCGTCTACGAACGCATTCGCAACGAGCAGGATCACCAGCGCGTGCCGCTCAAGCACATGCTCGGCACCAACCAGCCGAAGTTGCAGGAAATCGTCGCGCTGATGGAAGCCAACCTGGAAGAGCCGATCGACCTGGACGAGTTGGCGGTGTATGTGTCGGTGTCGCGGCGCCAGCTCGAGCGGTTGTTCCAGAAGTACCTGCACTGCTCGCCGTCGCGCTACTACCTGAAGCTGCGCCTGATCCGCGCCCGGCAGCTGCTCAAACAGACGCCCATGTCGATCATCGAAGTGGCATCGGTGTGCGGTTTCGTATCCACGCCGCACTTCTCCAAATGCTACCGCGAGTACTTTGGCATTCCGCCGCGTGATGAGCGCGTGGGCTCCAACACCACGCAGCAAGTGGCAATGATGCCGATTCCGCAGGCCATGACCTTGTCGCCGCACAGCGGGCCGATGGCGGCCCTGAGCCAGGCGCGTAACGAATCGACCTTTGCCAGCGTAAGGCTCTGAAACGGCATCGCCGGCAAGCCCGCTCCCCTAGGGCTTGCACAGGTCTTGAGCCTGTGTGATCCCTGTGGGAGCCGGCTTGCCGGCGATAGGGCCGTAAGGAGAAATCAGGCGCGCTTGCTGAACTGCGCCAATGCCGGCAGCAACTGCTTGTCGATGGCCTGGCGTACCGCCGGCAGAATCGTCGCGCTACCGGTATACATCTGTTCCACCATCCCCTTCAGGGCCCGTGCATTGGGCTCGGTCAGCCCGCGCACCACTGCCTCGCAGGCCTGTTCGGCAGTGGCCCCGGCTGGAATGTCGAATCCACGCGCCCGCAGGTGGCCTGCCAGGTCGTCCTGATCAATCAAATCCGCATGCATCATGGCTGTTGTCCCTTTTGTCGCGAAGAGAGTGCTGCTGTGATTTACGACCGATTCTGTGACGTGGGCGACAGGCCCGCAACAACAGAATGCCGGCATGGCTGCCATGACTAAGAACAGGTCGTTTACGGCTAAATCCAGCGCCTTCCCAGGCCCCACACTGAGGCCATTCACGGTACCAGAGGGTTTGGTCACCCTCGTTCATGCACAGTGGATGTTGCTCGCTCTTGGCCCCGGATGCTCACGGCTTTCCGGGGTTATTTTTTTGTTTTAAACCAACTGCCTGTGCCTGCACATCCATCCACCTGGCATTTTTGTCAGGTGACAGTAAAGCTGCGCTAGTGATCTGCTGAGGGTGATGGATATCCTCAGGAGCGGCAATGTGAAAACGGCAATTTGGAACAGGATCCTGCTGGCTTCAACGGTGATGTTTTTTGGGGGATGTTCGTCCTCTGGCCCCACCGTGACTGCAGCCACAAGTACCCCAGCCCAACTGTTCACCCTTGAACCCACCCCTACGCGCAAAGGCCTGCTAGACACGGCTAGCGGCAACCTGGCCACATTGCTGGCCGACCCTGCGAACGCAGAGTTTACGCTGGTGAAGATCAACCCGGCACTTATCAGCCAGCAAACGCAGGATTTGGCGGTGAGCTTACCGGACGGTAAAACCGCGCAGTTTCATCTACGCGATTTCACCACCATCACACCGGGTATTGACGGTTGGGTGGGCTACAAGCCGTCGGCATGGAAAGCGGCCCATGCGGCATCTGCTTCGGAGATCGAAAACGATCCGCTTTACTACCTCTCTTTGGTGCGTGAGGGTGACAAGTTGGTGGGCCGCGTAATTGTCGAAGGGCAGCGTTATCGGCTGGATTCAATCGGCTCGGGTCAGTATGTGCTGATCAAGGTTGATGAATCCAAGCTTCCTGCGGAAGGCGAACCCCTCGTCGACCCAGCAGGGCAGGCGCTCGATGAAACCCAAGGGCAAGTTCCGCAGTCCGCTCACAGCACAATACGCGTGATGTTTCTGGCCACTAATCAACGAAGGGCCAAAAGCCCCAACTATCGGATTGAGCTCGCCCAGGCGCTGAACGACGCCAATCAGTACATGAGAAACAGTGACGTACAGATCACTTATGAACTGGCCGGTTTTTTTGATGAGCCTTACGACGAAACCGGAAGAAATTACTCACAGCAACTGGATGATATCCGTCTAGCCCAACCATTCGCGGGGAATGTCTTGCGCAGGAGAGAGGTGTTGGGAGCAGACATGATTTCAATGTATTCTACAGCGACTGAGTATTGCGGTCTTGCCTGGTATGAGTCGAGTAAAGAGCAGGCTCATTCGGTCATCAGCTGTACCACCTCGCTTGCTCACGAACTCGGTCATAACTTGGGCGCCAAACATAACTGGGAGGAAGGAAATGCAGAGCGCAAACCGCCCTATGTGCATGGCTATCGATACACGGGAACGCCTAGGTTCAGCACGCAGATGTCGTATGGATGCTCGCCAGCGTGCCCAAGGGTTGCGTACCACTCTAACCCTCGGCTGACGTACCAGAGCATTCCTCTTGGGACTGAGGCACATCATGATGTCGCGCGCCGCTTTAACGAACGCAGGGAAAGGGTAGAGAATTTCTATCCCGTGCCGCTTGCGCCGCCTATGGAGTTGGAATTCTACCCCGAAAAGAATTTTTCTGGACGCCATTGCAGCCTAGAGTTTCTCCCCAATGACATACGCCCCAACTGCAATGAAGTGCATTCGGTTAAAGTCAAGAATTTCAAAGCTGGAATGAGGTTGTGTTTCTACGCCACCGCCTTTGACTTTGCCTGTTACCGCGGTTCGTACACGGGTGCTTTTGAGGTGGCGGACCTTGATGCGTCAGGCACATTGCCTGCTGGGCTGGAGCGAGAAATCCCTCCTGGTAATACACCTTTGGTCGGGAAAATTCGAAATATCGTGTACACTCAGGACACTTCCGTAACTATTCAGCTTTATTCTCTTGCTGACTATCGAGGTGATACCTGCACATTCCGCCTGTCCCAAGGCGATGCGCGCAAGATTTCAGATTTTTCAGGATGCGACTTAGTAGCCAGCGGAAAATCACGCTCCGCGAAGGTGTACGCTTTCCCCGGGGCTAACTCCAAACTTTGTTTCCTTAACACCGACGACCGTCGAAGTCTTTGCTTCACAGGGAGCTATCAGGGCAACTTTCAGATCAGAAATTGGGACGTGGGCAGTGGCCTGCCCCAGGGGCTTGTTCGTACGCATGCAGGGGGTGGTTACATGAACGGCTCCGTGCACCGTGTTTCCTTCGGCAAACAATAGCCCTGGTTGGCTGCCCGCTCCTCTCTCTGCCAGCCGCCGCGCCCACCGGATGAAGGTGCTGGTGCATGCCGCAGGCAGGCCTGCTGAGCTCGTGCACTTTCGCACGAGCACAACAGTGCAGTCGATGAAGTTGTTCATGATCATCAAGGCAGCGATGCAAACCTGATAAATTTGCCTGTTGTGCCGAGTGGGCAGCTGATCTGTAATTTCACTCTCCGGTGAAAGGGAGACTAGCCCCATGAAACTTTGGTTGCGGTTGATTTCAGCGACTATATTGGTGTCAGCAATTTCGGGCGTGCTTGCCAGTGATCATAATGAGGGTGCATCGCCCACCACACAACTTTTCCAACTAGCCGTAGGCGATGACCTTGAGGGCCTGAAGCGCGATAGACAGGTGTATCCGTTGTTCAGTGATCTGTTGAAAGATCCAGCAACCCAACACGTGCAGCGGGTGGTGGTGAATAGTTCTTTGGTAGACCAGGCCAACAAAACGCTAAGTGTTCCGCTCGGGCATAACAAGACAGCGACCTTCAGGTTGCGGCGCAGTGTTCCACCTGCGCCGGGTATGGTGGGATGGGTCGGAGACTCGGTAGCTGGGCCGCTGGGTAACAACGACACCGAAATCGTTTTTGACCCCTTTACCTGGATTTCCTTGGTACGGGACGGGCAGCGGTTGACTGGCGCTATTCATGTAGAAGGTGCAGCCTACCGATTACAATATGTTGGGGGCGGGCAACATGTATTAGTCAAAGTCGATGAAGCCAAAATGCCTGCTGAACATTTCACCGATGTGCGGCAGCCTCAAACAGACCCTGGTGCTGGAAAGGCACCAGAATCTGACCACAGCACCATCCGTGTGCTGTTTTTTACAACCCATGAACGGCGCGTCAAAAACCCGGATTACCGTGCGACGCTAGCCCGTGTCGTGCAAGATGCCAATCAGGTGATGCTCAACTCGAATGTACCCGTTACCGTCAGTATTGCGGGGTTCATGGAGCCTGATTACAAGGAAGGCGACAAGACCGGTGTTGAGCAGTTCACGGACTTCAGGACGCCGGGGCGGGACTTGAATAATGAGGTGCAGCGCTGGCGCGATGAGCTTCTGGCCGACGTGGTAACGTTGTATACGTCCTACCCGGGGACAGGGGGTGAGGTCGCCACAGGCGGCTATGTCATTGTCGGTGCTGCTGACGCGTTCGCTCACGAGATTGGGCACGTGTTGGGCGCCGCGCATGGTTGGAACGGAACATCGCCTGGCTACAAGTTCGGTTATAGCCATGATAATCCGAAATTCCATACCCGGATGGTCACCACTTGGGGGTCCATACCCTATTTCTCCAATCCAAGGCTCACTTATCAAGGCGTGCCAATGGGTACGCCCGAACACCATGATGTGGCTCGCACCCTGGATGAGCATCGGGAAGAAATCGAAAACCTCTACCCCCCACCCCCCGCACCTAGACTCTATGTTGAACTTTATGCGGAGCGTAATTTTCTTGGTCAGCAGTGCAGCATGTTCATGGTGCCCGGTATGCATCTGCCCCCTTGCACCGCCGTGAAATCAATGAAGGTCAGTGACTTTACCGACGGCAGCAAGTTGTGCTTGAAGTCCTACAGGCTCGATCTGTCGTCTTGTTATGTGGGTGCCTATGCAGGCGACTTTGAAGTCGCAGATATCGACAAGAAAGCGGCATTGCCGCACGGCTTGCGTCGTGAAGCTTCCGGCTCGAAACCACTGGTTGGCAATATCGACCACGTTGAGTATGCGAGGGATGACAAACTCACCATTCAACTCTACTCGCAGGCGAATTTTCGAGGTGCCTCCTGTGAGCTTCGGCTCCCCGCTGGGGCAGTATACGACCTGTCAACTTGGGCGGCGTGCAGTGCGGTGTCCAACGGCAAGTCGCGTTCGGCGAAGGTTTACGGCTTTCTTGGCGATGCCAGGAAACTCTGCTTCCATAGCGAAACCTCGGCCAAGAGCCTGTGCTTCAGCGGGTCTTACAAAGGCCGTTTTGAGGTCGCCAATTGGGACAGTGGCAGTGGGCTGCCTGAAAACCTCATCAGGGTCCATCGGGGAGGAGGGTATATGAACGGGGCCATCTATCGTGTCTCCTACGATATTGATACACATGATCAACCGCCTATGCCCAGCCGTTGATGTGCGTGGGTAAGGGGCCGAAGGGTTAACGGGTTGAGCCATCAGCCGGCTGGCTCAGGCGGCGGATGGTTGCGCCAACGTAGTTGGGTATCGAAATATCATCCTGTTGCGTTTGCAGGCGCTGTATCGCCGCCATGCTGCGCGCTTCGAACGGCGCGGAGGTAGGCCCGGCCAGGTCAACGTGCAGGAGCATCTGCTCGCTGGCAGCCAGCACCTCATCGAACCCGGACCGGTGCAGGCTGTGATAAACATGCAGGCGCTTGCGATCAACGCCGATGATCTGCGTCTGCACCCACACCTCGGTGCCAAGCTTCACCTCATGCAGGTAGTTGATGTGCGCCTCCAGGGTGAACAGCGAATGCCCACTCTGCCCTCGGCTGTCGGCATCCAGGCCGATGCGCTCCATCAGCGCATCGGTGGCGTAGCTGAAAATCAGCAGGTAAAAGGCATCGCGCAGGTGCCCGTTGTAGTCCACCCAGTCCTCCTGGACTGGGGTGCGGTAGGTGATCAGTGCGGGCATTGTGGTCTCCTCATTCGCCGAACGACATGCCGTGCTTTTGCTTGCTGCTCTTTACGGCTTCCAGCACGGCAAGCAGGGTGTCATCACGATAGCGTTCCAGTGCGGCAATGCTGCGTTCTCCCAGTTGCGCCGAGGTGCCGTCCACCACATCGTCAATCAGCTTGTCGGTCAGGTCCGGTGCGGGCAGGTAGGTCCACGGCAGTTTCAGCGCCGGGCCGAACTGCGACATGAAGTGGCGCATGCCTGCGTCGCCACCGGCCAGGGTGTAGGTGAGGAAGGTACCCATGAACGACCAGCGCAGGCCGGCGCCAAAGCGGATTGCGTCGTCGATTTCACCGGTGGTCGCCACGCCGTCGTTCACCAGGTGCAGGGCCTCGCGCCAGAGTGCTTCGAGCAGGCGGTCGGCTATGAAACCGGGCACTTCCTTGCGTACGTGCAGCGGGCGCATGCCCAGGGCGGTATAGATGACCTTCGCTGCCTCGATGGCTTCGGGCGCGGTACGTTTGCCACCGACGATTTCCACCAGCGGCAGCAGGTACACCGGGTTGAACGGGTGGCCCACCACGCAGCGCTCCGGGTGCGTGGCAGACTCGTAGAACTCGCTGGGCAGCAGGCCGGAAGTGCTGGAGCCGATGATGGCCTCGGGCTTGGCCGCGGCGCTTATTTTTGCGTGCAGGTCGAGCTTCAGGTCCAGCCGCTCTGGCGCGCTTTCCTGAATGAAATCGGCATCGCGTACGCATTCCTCGATGGTGGCAACGAACTTCAGGCGGGCTTGTGACGCGCCGGGCGCCAGCCCCTGCTTCTCAAGCGCTGGCCAGGCATTGGCAATACGCTTGCGCAGCGCCGGTTCTGCGCCAGGTGCAGGGTCCCAGGCGATCACGTCCAGGCCGTGGGCCAGGGCGCGGGCAACCCAGCCGCTGCCGATCACGCCGCTACCCAGGGCGGCGAAGGTCTTGATCTGGGTGATGAAGGGCATATCGAGTCCTCAGGCTAAAAAAATGCTCAGAATTGGCGCCAGTCCTTATGGGAGCAGGCGGGATCAGCGGCGCTTGAGGTTCATTTTTTCCCGGCCCTCGGCCGGGGTCAGTACACGGGCGCCAAGGCGCGAGATGATCTCCACCGCCCGTTCGACCAGCTGGCCATTGCTGGCCAGTACGCCACGGTCCAGATACAGGTTGTCTTCCAGCCCCACCCGCACGTTGCCGCCTAGCAACACGGCCTGCGCTGCCATCGGCATCTGCATGCGGCCGATGCCGAAACCTGCCCAGGTCACATTGGCCGGCAGGTTGTCGACCATGGCTTTCATGGTGGTGGTGTCGGCCGGCGCGCCCCACGGGATGCCCAGGCATAGCTGGAACAGAGGGTCGTCCAGCAGGCCTTCCTTCATCATTTGCTTGGCGAACCACAGGTGGCCGGTGTCGAAAATTTCCAGTTCTGCCTTCACGCCCAGTTCGGTGATGCGCTTGGCGCCGGCACGCAGTTGCGCAGGGGTGGACACATAGATCGAGTTGCCGTCGCCGAAGTTGAGGGTGCCGCAGTCGAGGGTGCAGATTTCCGGCAACAACGCTTCCACGTGGGCCAGACGCTCCAGCGGGCCGATCAGGTCGGTGCCGGCGCCGAATTCCAGTGGCGTTTCACCCGGGCCGATTTCCAGGTCACCCCCCATGCCGGCGGTGAGGTTGACGATGATGTCCACGTCGGCTTCACGAATGCGTTCCATGACTTCGCGGTACAGCGCCACGTCACGGCTGAAGCGGCCGGTTTGCGGGTCGCGCACGTGGCAGTGGACCACAGTGGCGCCCGCCTTGGCAGCCTCTACGGCAGCGTCGGCGATTTGCCGGGGGGTGACGGGGACAAGGTGGCTTTTCGAGGCAGTGTCGCCGGCACCGGTAAGGGCGCAGGTGATGATGACGTCGTGGTTCATGGTGCGGTTCCTTGTGGTGTATGTGCTGGCCTTTTCGCGGGCAAGCCCGTTCCCGCAGGGGCCCGTGATGGCCCTGCCCAGGTGTGCCCTGTGGGAGCGGGTTCAGCCGCGAAGAGGCCCTGTCAGTTGGCGGTAAGCTTGAGGTTGTCCGCAGCCGGCTTGCCATCGAAGGTGGTCACCCCTTCCAGCCAGCGCGCCTTGTCTTCGGGGTGGTCTTTCAGCCACTGGCGGGCGGACTCCAGCGCGTCCTTGTGGTCGAGCAGCGGCTGCATCATGCGGCTCTCGTCCTCGGCGCTGAATGTCAGGTTGGCCAGCAGGCGATTGGCGTTGGGGCAGCGTTCGGCGTAGTCCGGCGCGGTCACCGTCCACACCGTGGCACGGCCTTCGTCGGGGCCGAGGGCGTCCTGGCTGTCACCCAGGTAGGCCATGTCGATGTTCACGTTCATCGGGTGTGGTGCCCAGCCGAAGAACACCACGGCTTCCTTGCGCCGCACGGCGCGGTCGACCGCGGCGAGCATGCCCGCCTCGCTGGACTCGACCAGCTGGAATTTGCCCAGACCAAACTGGTTCTTGGTGATCATGGCCTTGATCTGCGTATTGGCCCCCGAGCCTGGCTCGATGCCATAGATCTTGCCGCCCAGTTCCTTTTCGAACTTGTGGATGTCGGCAAAGGTTTTCAGGCCCTTGTCATACAGATATTTCGGCACGGCGAGGGTGGCGCGGGCGTCTTCCAGGCTTGGCTTGTCGAGCACCTTGACCTGCCCGGCGTCGACGAACGGGGTGATGGTCTGGGTCATGATCGGGTTCCAGTAACCCAGGAACATGTCCAGACGCTTGTCGCGGATGCCGGCAAAAATGATCTGCTGCGAAGCGCTGGTCTGTTTGGTCTGGTAGCCCAGGCCATCGAGCAGCACCTGAGCCATGGCGCTGGTGGCAATGACGTCGGTCCAGTTGACCACGCCCAGGCGAACGTTCTTGCAGGCCGCGGGTTCGGCGGCCAACAGTGGGGAAGTGGCGATGCTGCTCAGGGCAAGGGTCAACAGGCTGCGGCGGATCAAGCTGTGCATGGTGGCTCTCCATCGGCAGTGCATATTGTTATGGGGTCCGGTCTCTCTGGACCGTGTGAATACGCTACGCTGGCGTCATCTTGCCCAAGCGCACGCTAGCGACAGGAATTAGCACCTGGGCGACCAGTTTCTGTGGAGGGGGATGATGGAGACGATTGCCTTTCTGTTGGTGCCCGGTTTTTCCGCCATGGGGTTCATTTCCGCGGTGGAACCACTGCGGGTAGCCAACCGTTTTGGCGGGCCGTTGTACCGGTGGCAGGTGCTGAGCATGAACGGTGAGGCGGTGCTGGCGAGCAATGGCATGTCCATCAATGCCGATGCCGCTCTAGGGGAGGGCGAGCCGCCCGACATCCTGCTGGTGGTTGCGGGCTTCGAACCACTTGCCCATGTCGCATCCAAACTGCTGCATGCGCTGCGCCGGCTCAACCATGAGGCTGTGATGCTTGGGGGGATCGACACCGGTGCGATGGTGTTGGCCGAGGCGGGGCTGCTCGAGGGCTACCGGGCGACGTTGCATTGGGAGGCGCTGGAGGCCTTCAAGGAACGCTATCCAGGACTTCAAGCCACCCAGGAGCTGTTCGAGATTGACCGCAGCCGCATCACCTGTGCCGGCGGAACGGCCTCGATCGATCTGATGCTGTACTTGATTGCCCAGGCTCACGGCAGCGAACTGGCGGTGAAAGTCTCCGAACAGTTCGTGCTGGGGCGTATCCGTCAGCGCCAGGACCACCAGCGCATGCAGATCGGCGCGCGTTATGGCATCAGTAACAAGAAGCTGATCCATGCCATTGGCGAAATGGAAAAACACTTCGAGCCACCACTGACCACGCTGGATCTGGCAGCCGCGATCAAGGTCACGAGGCGTCAACTGGAGCGGTTGTTTCGCATACACCTGGGTGCCACACCCAGCAGTTTCTATCTTGCGTTACGGCTGGACAAGGCGCGTCAGCTGTTGGCCCAGACCGACATGTCGGTGACCGAGGTCAGCATTGCGTGCGGGTTCGAACTTCCATCGTATTTTACGCGGCGCTACAAGCTGAAGTTTGGGCGGTGCCCGCGGGAGGAACGCCGGCCGGGCGGTTCCAACTGAGCTTCACTCAAGCTCGCGCTCGAGAATTGCCCTCAGTTTTTCCCGGTTGGTCGCTTGCAGGCCCTTGCGAAGCGGTGCAAAACCTTCTGCATTGAAGCGTGCACCCAGATGGTGGAATATCAGGTTCAACTTTCGGGTGGGCTCGTCCGGGTCGGTAACGCAATAGATATAAAACAGGATCGCGACCGGAACCTGGTCCCCTTCATGGTCCATTTCGATACTTAGATGTGAAGAAGCGTTCATGACGGTGAATGTACGTGCCCCCGCCGACTGCAGAGCGTTCTGAATATTTTCTTCCAGGCTTTTGAACCAAGGCCCTTTGGCGCGCGGTGGCGGTAGAAAGCCGCTGTACACATCGCTTAGCGCAAGCAGGTGCGGCTCATACACGATGGTTTTATGTGTATGTTCATACAGGGTGAATTTCAATGATTTCAAGGTGGCGAGGGCAAGCGCGAACCATTGCCGAGGCTGGGTCTCCATCGAGTATCTTTCATTGGCCAATGCTTGTGAATGACGCAGGCATAGCTGCAAGTCTTCCCAGGTCTCGAGTGTCAGCCAGGGGGCAGGCTTTATTCTTAGCCGCTCCTCGAAGATTCGGGTGTCCAGGCTTGTATCGCTCATGTGGCATTGTTCCTCGATGGCCGCACATGACCAGAACCGGGTACCAGCGCTTTCTGGTACCCGGCCTCGCTCATCAGCTAGTGAAAAAATCGCCGAGGTCTTTTTTGATTTTCTCGTTCACAAGTTCCCGCGCAGCGTCGAAGTGACGAACGCTGAAAGTGCCTTGTTGCGAAGCGCGATAGACGCGGGTGGAAGTTTTATCGACCTTGCGGGTCAGGGCGCCCTCACGCTCGATTTTCGAGTCGTAGCTGGCCTGGAAGCTGGTCATGTGCATGGCGGGCAGGCCTTGTGGCGTCATTTCGCACTGGGCTATCACGAAGGTGCTCGATTTGCCGGATTCGCTATGGCTGTGCTTTTCCAGGTGTGCCTTGACTTCCGGCTTCTGCACGACGGTTTGCAGAGCACGCTTGGCGCAAGCGGCGCGGCGAGGGTCCGCGGAAACGCTGATGGTGACCGACTTGGTGATCAGATCTGCCAGGGTCAGGTTGTCCTCGTCAATGGCGTCTTCGGCATGTGCAGCACCTGTCATGGTCCAGCCGAATTTGCTCAGGCCATCGTTGTAGAAGTTGTACCACTCGCGCTGCTGGGTTTCCTTGTTGAACTTCTTGTTGGCCAGCGCGGTCATCAAGCCCAGGCCGCACAGGATGTCTTGTGCAACGTCGGCAGGCACATTGTCAGCGAAAACGCAGAGGGCCTGGCCGGTAGCGGCAACGCGCTCCTGGCCCTCTTTGCGGATTTTTTCCATTTCAACTTTGATGTCAGCCACTTTGTAATTCCTTGATAGTTTTGAATTTCAAGACACACGTGGTGAGCACGTGGTCTGAGGGCACTATCGAGCAATGACGCAGGCGGCATCAGCGGCATGTGGTTCCTCGGGCGTTGGTCCTTCTCTTGTGCGTGCTGTTCAATCTTCAGGCGCTGGCTCGTCACCGTCTTGCGTGCCCAGGCTGCGCAGGTATTCCGCCCGCTCATCGCTGCGCTGTGCAATGCAGCTGTTCCAGGCGGTCTGGTAGGCCTTGCTGCCTGGCTGTTCAGCGTGGGTTTCGACCTTGCAGTCTGCATCACGCAGTTGACGCCAGAGTTGCTCGGCCGCTTCTATTCGCGACATCAGGCCGGCTTCGTCGCCGAACTGGTCACGCATGCGCGCGGCGAGTTCGTCGTAGGCCGACTGCAGCTCACGCTCGGCGACCTGCTTGTTGAATGCTGCGCAGGCAAAGGTTTGCTGGTCGGTTTCCACATTGTCGCAAGGTGTGCTTTCTTCCTCGCTGGCCTGGGCCCCGCTAACAACGGCCAGCAGCGCCAGCCATGCCATTGATTTCATCCTTTTCCCCCTCACCTGGCTGTCGAATCGCAGGGATTCTCGCTCAGCCTGCGCTCTGGTGGTAGCTACCTGACCAAATGTTCATGAAGTGGCCGGAAATGCCGTTGTCGAGACTGTCTCGCATCGCCAGCCCGCGCGCCAGATGCCCTGTTGTCGCGCATTGACGCTTTCGGCAAACCCCCTGTCGTTTTTGCATCGGGGCGCCTTTGGGCACAGGCATATGCTGGCCCCAAAGCGCCGGCACAAGGTTTGGCGCCAACCCATTCGATAAAAGGGGACAGCCTGATGAGCCCAGCCGAACTTCACGCCGACAGTATCGTCATTGACGGCCTGATCATTGCCAAGTGGAACCGCGAGCTGTTCGAGGACATGCGTAAAGGCGGGCTCACTGCGGCCAACTGCACGGTATCGGTGTGGGAAGGGTTCAAGGCAACCGTCGACCAGATCGCCGCCAGCCAGAAGCTGATCCGCGACAACAGCGACCTGGTAATGCCGGTGCGCACTACCGCCGACATCCGCAAGGCCAAGGAACTGGGCAAGACCGGCATTCTCTTCGGCTTCCAGAACGCCCACGCCTTCGAAGACCAGATCGCCTACGTGGACGTGTTCAAGCAGCTGGGCGTTGGCATCGTGCAGATGTGCTACAACACCCAGAACCTGGTGGGCACCGGTTGCTACGAGCGCGACGGCGGCCTGTCGGGCTTTGGTCGCGAGATCGTAGCCGAAATGAACCGCGTCGGCATCATGTGCGACCTGTCCCACGTCGGCTCCAAAACGTCCGAAGAAGTCATCCTCGAATCGAAAAAGCCGGTGTGCTACTCGCACTGCCTGCCATCGGGCCTCAAGGAGCACCCGCGCAACAAGTCCGACGCCGAGCTCAAGTTCATCGCCGACCACGGCGGCTTCGTGGGCGTGACCATGTTCGCCCCGTTCTTGGCCAAGGGTATCGATTCGACCATCGACGACTACGCCGAAGCCATCGAGTACACCATGAACATCGTGGGTGAAGACGCTATCGGCATCGGTACCGACTTTACCCAAGGCCACGGCCAGGACTTCTTCGAGTACCTGACCCACGACAAGGGTTACGCCCGCCGCCTGACCAACTTCGGCAAGATCATCAACCCGCTGGGTATCCGTACCGTGGGTGAATTCCCCAACCTCACCGAAACCTTGCTCAAGCGCGGCCACTCCGAGCGCGTGGTGCGCAAGATCATGGGCGAGAACTGGGTCAACGTCCTCAAGGACGTGTGGGGCGAATAAGCCGCTCTCCAAGCCTGAATGCCCCTGCCAGCAACGCCGGGGCACCCAAACAAAAATTTTTATGGAGTTGAGTTTCCATGGCCAAGATCGCCCCGCAATTGCCAATCGAAGTCGACAGCGAGACCGGTGTCTGGACCAGCGACGCCCTGCCGATGCTGTACGTGCCGCGCCATTTCTTCGTCAACAACCACATGGGTATCGAAGAGGTACTGGGCGCCGACAAGTACGCCGAGATTCTCTACAAGGCCGGCTACAAGTCCGCCTGGCACTGGTGTGAAAAAGAAGCCGAATGCCATGGCCTGGAAGGCGTGGCGGTGTTCGAGCATTACATGAAGCGCCTGAGCCAGCGTGGCTGGGGCCTGTTCGAGATCCAGGACATCGACCTGGATAAGGGCACCTGCAGCGTCAAGCTCAAGCACTCTGCGTTCGTGTACGTCTATGGCAAGTGCGGCCGCAAGGTCGACTACATGTTCACCGGCTGGTTCGCCGGCGCCATGGACCAGATTCTCGCTGCCCGCGGCAGCGCTATCCGCACTGTGGCCGAACAGGTCTATGGCGGGTCGGAAGAAGGCCACGAAGATGGCCTGTTCGTTACGAAGCCGTTGTAAGCCGGAGATAGCGTCATGGCATTCGAAGCAATGTTCCAGCCGATCCAGATCGGCAAACTGACCATCCGCAACCGCGTGCTCAGCACCGCGCACGCCGAGGTCTACGCCACTGACGGCGGCATGACGACCGACCGCTATGTGAAGTATTACGAAGAAAAGGCCAAGGGCGGTATCGGCCTGGCGATCTGCGGCGGTTCGTCGGTGGTGGCCATCGACAGCCCCCAGGAATGGTGGGCATCGGTCAACCTTTCCACCGACCGCATCATCCCGCACTTCCAGAACCTGGCCGACGCCATGCACAAGCATGGGGCCAAGATCATGATCCAGATTACCCACATGGGCCGTCGCTCGCGTTGGGACGGCTTCAACTGGCCGACCCTGATGTCGCCTTCGGGTATTCGCGAACCGGTGCACCGCGCCACCTGCAAGACCATCGAGGTGGAAGAGATCTGGCGGGTGATCGGTAACTACGCCCAGGCCGCGCGTCGCGCCAAAGAGGGCGGCCTGGACGGTGTCGAGCTGTCGGCAGTGCACCAGCACATGATCGACCAGTTCTGGAGCCCGCGGGTCAACAAGCGTACCGACGAATGGGGCGGCACGTTCGAGGGCCGCATGAAGTTCGGCCTGGAAGTGCTGAAGGCTGTGCGCGCCGAAGTCGGTGACGATTTCTGCGTGGGCATGCGTATCTGTGGCGACGAGTTCCACCCCGATGGCCTCAGCCACGAAGACATGAAGCAGATCGCGGCCTACTACGACGCGACCGGCATGCTGGACTTCATCGGTGTGGTCGGCTCGGGTTGCGACACCCACAACACCCTGGCCAACGTCATCCCGAACATGAGCTACCCGCCAGAGCCGTTCCTGCACCTGGCGGCCGGTATCAAGGAAGTGGTCAAGGTCCCCGTGCTGCACGCACAGAACATCAAGGACCCGAACCAGGCCACGCGCATTCTCGAAGGCGGCTACGTGGACATGGTCGGCATGACCCGTGCGCACATGGCCGACCCGCACCTGATCGCCAAGATCAAGATGGGCCAGATCGACCAGATCAAGCAGTGCGTCGGTGCCAACTACTGCATCGACCGCCAGTACCAGGGCCTGGATGTGCTGTGCATCCAGAACGCCGCCACCTCCCGTGAATACATGGGCGTGCCGCACATCATCGAGAAGACCACTGGCGTGAAGCGCAAGGTGGTGGTGGTAGGTGCCGGCCCGGCGGGCATGGAAGCGGCCCGCGTGGCCGCCGAGCGTGGCCACGATGTGACCCTGTTCGAGAAGAAGGACCAGATCGGCGGGCAGATCACCATCGCCGCCAAGGCACCGCAACGTGACCAGATTGCCGGTATTACCCGCTGGTACCAGCTGGAGCTGGCGCGCCTGAAGGTTGACTTGCGCCTGGGCACCGCCGCCGACGTGGCGACGATCCAGGACCTGCGCCCGGACGTGATCGTGCTGGCGGTAGGTGGCCACTCGTTCCTTGAGCAGAACGAACACTGGGGCGCCGCCGAAGGGCTGGTGGTCAGCAGCTGGGACGTACTCGACGGCAAGGTTGCGCCGGGCAAGAACGTGCTGGTGTACGACACCATCTGCGAGTTCACCGGCATGTCGGTGGCCGACTTCATCGCCGACAAGGGCAGCCAGGTCGAGATCGTCACCGACGACATCAAGCCGGGCGTCGCCATGGGTGGTACTACCTTCCCGACCTACTACCGCAGCATGTACCCGAAAGAAGTGATCATGACCGGCGATATGATGCTGGAAAAGGTCTACCGCGAAGGCGACAAGCTGGTGGCGGTGCTGGAGAACGAGTACACCGGCGCCAAGGAAGAGCGCGTGGTTGACCAGGTGGTGGTGGAAAACGGCGTGCGCCCTGACGAGCAGCTGTATTACGCGCTGAAGGAAGGTTCGCGCAACAAAGGCCAGATCGACGTGGAGGCGCTGTTCGCCATCAAGCCACAGCCGATCCTCAGCCAGCCGGGCGAAGGCTACCTGCTGTACCGCATCGGTGACTGCGTGGCCCAGCGCAACGTGCATGCGGCGATCTACGACGCCTTGCGCCTGTGCAAGGACTTCTGATCGTTAATAGTCGCCGCCATCGGGCGCGATCCCTGTAGGAGCGGGTTTACCCGCGAATGCGTCAGCACTGACAACACCGTTGCCTGACCGGACGCATTCGCGGGTGAACCCGCTCCTACATGGGGCCAGTCTCGCCCTCAGGTCGGCGCAAGAATCCAGCTGTTGTGGGAGCCTCCCATGTTGAACACCCTGTTACCCATCCTGCTGTTCGCTGCCCTTGGCCTGGCAGTGCTCGGCGCCTTGCGCCGGGTGCGTATGTGGCGACGTGGCCGGGCCTCCAAGGTCGACCTGATCGGCGGCCTGCTGGCCATGCCGCGCCGCTACCTGGTGGACCTGCACCATGTGGTCGAGCGCGACAAGTACATGTCCAAGACCCACGTGGCCACCGCAGGCGGCTTCGTGCTGTCGGCCGTGCTGGCGATCCTGGTGCACGGCTTTGGCTTGCAGAGCAAGATCCTTGGTTACGCGCTGCTGGTCGCCACGGTGATCATGTTCAGCGGTGCCATCTTTGTCTTCAAGCGCCGCCTCAACCCGCCTTCGCGCCTGTCCAAGGGCCCGTGGATGCGCCTGCCCAAGAGCCTGCTGGCGTTTGCCGTGAGTTTCTTCATCGCCACCCTGCCGGTTGCTGGCATCCTGCCGGCCAACACCGGTGGCTGGGTGATGGTCGGCATCCTTGGCCTGGGCGTGCTGTGGGGCGTGTCCGAGCTGTTCTTCGGCATGACCTGGGGCGGCCCGATGAAGCACGCCTTCGCCGGTGCCCTGCACCTGGCCTGGCACCGCCGCGCCGAACGCTTTGGCGGTGGCCGCTCCACCGGCCTCAAGCCACTGGACCTGGAAGACCCCAACGCGCCGCTGGGCGTGGAAAAACCGGTGGACTTCACCTGGAACCAGTTGCTTGGCTTCGATGCCTGCGTGCAGTGCGGCAAATGTGAAGCCATGTGCCCGGCCTTTGCCGCCGGCCAGCCGTTGAACCCAAAAAAACTCATCCAGGACATGGTCATCGGCCTGGCCGGTGGCACCGACGCCCAGTTCGCCGGCAGCCCGTACCCTGGCAAGCCGATTGGCGAGCACGGCGGCAGCCCGCACCAGCCGATCGTCAATGGCCTGGTCGACGCTGAAACGCTGTGGTCGTGCACCACCTGCCGTGCCTGTGTCGAAGAGTGCCCAATGATGATCGAGCACGTCGATGCCATCGTCGACATGCGCCGCCACCTCACCCTGGAAAAGGGTGCCACGCCGAACAAGGGCGCCGAGGTGCTGGACAACCTGATCGCCACCGACAACCCTGGCGGTTTCGCGCCTGGCGGGCGTATGAACTGGGCCGCCGACCTCAACCTGCAACTGCTGTCGCAGGTGAAAACCACCGAGGTGCTGTTCTGGGTGGGCGATGGCGCATTCGACATGCGCAACCAGCGCACCTTGCGCTCGTTCGTCAAAGTGCTCAAGGCATCGGGTGTCGACTTTGCCGTGCTTGGCCTGGAAGAACGCGACAGCGGCGACGTGGCGCGCCGCCTGGGCGACGAAGCGACCTTCCAGCAACTGGCCAAGCGCAATATCCAGGCCCTGGCCAAGTACAAGTTCCAGCGTATCGTCACCTGCGACCCGCACAGCTTCCATGTGTTGAAGAACGAATACGGTGCATTGGGCGGCGACTACCAGGTGCAGCACCACAGCACCTACATTGCCGAGCTGATCGCCGCCAACAAGCTGAACCTGGGCCAGCACAAGGGTGGCAGTGTCACCTACCACGACCCGTGCTACCTGGGCCGTTACAACGGCGAGTACGAAGCCCCGCGTGCGGTGCTCAAGGCGCTGGGTATCGAAGTGCGCGAAATGGAGCGCTCGGGCTTCCGTTCGCGGTGCTGTGGCGGTGGCGGCGGTGCGCCGATCACCGACATCCCCGGCAAGCAGCGTATTCCGGACATGCGCATGGACGACATCCGCGAAACCAAGGCTGAGTTGGTAGCCGTGGGTTGCCCACAGTGCACCGCCATGCTCGAAGGCGTGGTCGAACCGCGCCCACAGATCAAGGACCTGGCCGAGCTGGTGGCTGATGTGTTGATCGAAGAAGACGCGCCTGCCGCCGCAAAGCCGCAAGCGGCCAAACGTGAACCTGCGGAGGTGCACTGATGAGCGACATTGTCCGCCGCGACCCACGCGCCGAGTGGATCGCCCGTAACCGTCTGCATCCGCTGCATGCTGCGATGCAGACGCAACAGACCAGCTGGATGGGCCCCAACGGCATCATCCGCAAAAACCCACATGCGCTCGCCGCAGGCTTTGTGGGC
Organism: Pseudomonas sp. CJQ_9; assembly: GCF_043106615.1. NCBI lineage: Bacteria > Pseudomonadati > Pseudomonadota > Gammaproteobacteria > Pseudomonadales > Pseudomonadaceae > Pseudomonas > Pseudomonas sp. CJQ_9. The sequence continues at coordinate 85,888 of NZ_JBICMS010000013.1, forward strand.
CCGGCCGGCCTCAAGCGTATCGACCGCAGTGGCGCCCAGCAGGGCACGGCTGTGGGCGGCCGACGTACCGCGGCGGCCGAGGTCAAGTTGCCGCTGCACCAGGTGCCTGAGCCGGCGTTCTACATTGCCGTGGTGCCAGACATGGTCGGCGGCCGCCTGAGCAGCCACGACCGCGACCTGCTCGGCCTGGCCCATAGCCTGGCCGGCAGCGACGGCGCCGTGCTGGCAGTGGTGTTTGGCGAACACAAGGAAAGCAACTTTTCCACAGCCGGTGTCGATCGCCTGCTGGTGCTCGAAGGCGAGGAATTCGCAGGTTATGCGCCGGAGCAACTGGTGCAGGGCCTGCGCGCTGTGGATAACCAGTTCATCCCGCGCCACTGGCTGCTGCCCGACAGCCGCAGCGGTGGCGGCGAGCTGGGCCGGCGCCTGGGTGCGTCCCTGGGCGAGCGCCCGGCGACGCGGGTCTGGCAGGTCAAGGACGGCCAGTGCATTGGCCGTGCCGGTGCCGGCCAGCAAGACCTGCAACGCGCCGTGCCACGGCTGATCCTGGCGGCGGCGGAGTGTGCCGAGCCGGTCAGCGAAACCCGCCATGAAGCGTTGCCGGTGGAGTTGTCCACAAGCATCGCGCGCAGCCTGTCGCGCATCGAGGACCTTGGCTCGGTGGCTGTAGACCCGGCCACCATCGCCATGGCCGAAGCCGAATTCATCGTGTCGGGCGGCAACGGCGTCAAGGACTGGGACCTGTACCACAAAGCCACTGCGGCCCTCGGCGCGACCGAAGGCGCCTCGCGGGTGGCGGTGGACGATGGCTTCATGCCGCGTAACCGTCAGGTGGGTGCCACCGGTACCTGGGTCACTGCACGGGTTTACGTGGCTGTGGGTATCTCGGGCGCGATCCAGCACCTGCAGGGCATCGGTGCCTGCGACAAGGTGGTGGCGATCAACATGGACCCGGGCTGCGACATGATCAAACGGGCTGACCTGTCGGTAATTGGCGACAGCTCGGCGATTCTCAAGGCGTTGATCGAAGCTGTGGACAACTACCGCAGCGGCGGCCAGCGCGACGCGGCATAAGGGCACGAGCATGAGTACGAAAGTGATCAGCCTGGTTTCCATCGGTGCCCACCCCAGCTCCGGCCGCGCCCGCCGCGCCGAGCAGGATGCCCGCGCCGTGGAGTTGGGCTTGCAGCTGGCTGGGGATAACTTGCAGGTGGTGCATGCTGGCGATCCACAGGAAGAGGCTTTGCGCGCTTACCTGGGCATGGGCCTGGACCACCTCGACGTGCTGGAGCAACCGGCCGGTGCCGATGTGCTGGGCGTGCTGGGCGATTATCTGCGCGATGCCGGGGCCCAACTGGTGCTGACCGGCAGCCAGGCCGAGACCGGCGAGGGGTCGGGCATGTTGCCGTTCCTGCTGGCGGAGAAGCTGGGTTGGCCGTTGATTGTAGGGTTGGCCGAGGTGGAGTCGATCGACAACGGCACCGCCCAGGTCCTGCAGGCTCTGCCACGTGGCCAGCGGCGCCGGCTGAAGGTTCGCCTGCCGCTGCTGGCGACTGTGGATAACGCCGCACCTAAGCCGCGCCAGAGTGCCTTTGGCCCGGCACGCCGGGGCGTATTGGCGGCGCGTAACGTGGCCATCGTCGAAGACGAACTGCTGGCCGAGGCAGAGCTGCAACCGGCCCGGCCACGGCCCAAGCGGTTGAAGGTGATCAAGGCCAAGAGCGGTGCCGATCGCATGAAGGCAGCGACGGCCAAGGCCAGTGGTGGCGGTGGCAAGGTGTTGAAGGACGTTTCTCCTCAGGAAGGCGCCGAAGCCATCCTCAAGCTGCTGGTGGAAGAGGGCGTGCTGCGTTAAGGCTTCACGCGATCCCTTGTAGGAGCGGCCTTGCGTCGCGATGGGCTGCGCAGCAGCCCCTGGATTTCGAGCCTGACTCAAGATTGCCGGGGCTGCTGCGCAGCCCATCGCGACGCAAGGCCGCTCCTACATCGACCGCATCTTCTTCAAGTCATGCACGATAACTGTGGCCACTTTCCAATTTGTCGCGCATAGCTGTGAATAAGTCTTTTCCTGAGTGACATCAGCTAGCGGCCAGCAGAAATATGAGATACACCGAGTTATGGTGGATAAGTGTTGATGCATCGCTACAGGCCAAATATCCCGGGCCTTTAAAGGAGTTGATCAGAAAACGGTCAGGCTTTCTTCCGCCCATTGGGTATCCCCATCAACATCGTGCCGGATCTTGCCCACAATCGCTGTGAGCTGGTCTGTGGATAATCTGTTTGGTAGTGTCTGCAAACCACGCAGTACAAGGCCTTGACAGGTTTGGTTAAAAAACAGTCAATCCAGGCGGAGATCCCCTTTATCCCTGAGAATTAGGGTGTTGATTCGCTTATCCACAACCTTCTCGCTGAATGCGCTTGTGTTGCCCACAAATTTTGTTGGTGGTTCTGTGGGTAAGATGTAAAGAATACTCTACAGGTGCCCTATCGCGCGGAGTTGATAGAAATGATCAAATTTTAGCCAAAATCCCGGCGGGATTTTGGCTTGAGAGCCATGACAGGCCAAGGGGTAACTGATAATTTTGCCAGTATCACGTGATTGAGTTGGATGGGTAGAGTGCTAGTGATTTCAAGTCATTAGGGCACATCATGACCGTCTCACATTTGCTTAAGGTCGACCGACAGCAGTCTGTCTTGGGTGAGGGTAGCGATATCGTCCGTGCCTTTACCGTTTACGGTGGGTTCAATCCCGTCGATAGCCTATACACGGGTTTCTCCGGCGAGATTAGAGATCAACTGACTGGTTGCTATCACCTGGGCCAGGGCTATCGCACTTTTAACCCTGTACTCATGCGCTTTCACTCACCTGACGCAATAAGTCCTTTTGGTCTTGGAGGCATCAACGCCTATGCCTATAGTGATCCCGTTAATACCCGAGATCCTAGCGGGCATAATGCCTTGTTTATCTCGGCGTTCGCCCAGCGGGTAATGACAGCACTGTTCGGCACAATTTCAATTGGGAAAGCACTCCTGAGCAAGCCTCCCACAACCCGGGTTGATCGCGTGATTTTGCGCATGACTGTAGGGGGTGGCGGGTTGAGTATCACAGGGGCAGTGGGGCAGACTGCTGGTGCGGTTTCGTTTGCGTATGTGTCCAACGCAGGCCTCGTCTTGGCGGGAGGGGGAACTGTAGCGGGCTTTGCAAAAGCGCTTTATGACGAGCGCAGTAGCCTTGCTAGCAGGGTGCTTACCAACCTTCGCGCCGCTGTGGGGGTGAAGGCGAAACAACCCAGATCTCAAGATCTGGAAATCAATTCCCCGGTGTCAGACGTGCCTTTAGCCACTTGTCCCTTACCTTCAGCGCCCCCTGAAAGCCCGGGCTTTCGTCTTAGTGCCGAGGCGCTTCGCCCGGATGTTGCGGTAACAGTGCCTCGACCCTTTACATCACTCGAACTGCTGGAAAGTGACATGAGCTACATGAGTGATATGAACAAGCGAGTTCGACAGCCTGCTTGAGATGAGCATGACGTTAAGCTCATATATCAAATGTATACCGAGGCCGCATCGCACATCACGAACACTACCGTAATGTGCGACGCCCTCATGGGTTATTGAGCCTTTACCTCCTTCAGGTAGGGGGCAGGCTCTGCGCCCAAGTTGGCCAATACGCGGGCGCTGTACCAGTCAATGAAGTTCACCACACCAAACTCGTAAGTCTTCGAGTAAGGCCCAGCCTGGTAAGCGGTGGAGTTGATCCCACGCTGGTTCTCTTCCGCCAGACGGCGGTCCTGGTCGTTGGTGGCGTCCCACACCTTGCGCATGTTCTCGGGGTTGTAGTCCACGCCTTCCACGGCATCCTTGTGCACCAGCCACTTGGTGGTGACCATGGTTTCCTGGGCACTGATCGGCCATACGGTGAACACGATCATGTGGTCGCCCATGCAGTGGTTCCACGAGTGCGGCAGGTGCAGGATGCGCATCGAGCCCAGGTCCGGGTTCTTGATGCGGCCCATCAGTTTCTGGCAGGCCTGCTTGCCGTCCATGGTCATCGACACGGTGCCCTTTAGCAGCGGCATGCGCACGATACGGTTACGCAGACCATGGCTCTTGTGCAGGTAAGGGATCTTCTCGGCTTCCCAGGCGGCGGCAGAGGCGGCCACGTGGTCCTTGAATTCCTGGCTGGCGCGCGGGTCGTTGGTGTCGTCCCATTCCAGCAGGGTTTGCAGCAGCTCCGGGTGCGAACCGTTGCAGTGGTAGCACTCGCGGTTGTTTTCCAGTACCAGCTTCCAGTTGGCCTTTTCCATCAAGGTGGTCTGCACCGCCACCTTGGTGTTTTCCATGTCGTACGGTTCCATGTAGTGGTCCAGGGTGGCCAGGAACTCGTCGATGGCTGGCGGGTTCTGCGCCAGGCTGATGAAGATGTAGCCGCCTGCGACCTTCACGTTCACGGGCTTGAGGCCATACTGGTTCATGTCGAAGTCGGCACCCATCTCGGTGCCGGCGAACAGCAGGCGGCCGTCCAGCTCGTAGGTCCACTGGTGGTATGGGCACACCAGCTTGGCCACCTTGCCTTTTTCGCTGACGCACAGGCGGGAGCCGCGGTGGCGGCAGACGTTGTGGAAGGCATGCACCTTGCCTTCGGCACCGCGCACCACGATGATCGGGTTCTTGCCGATCTGCAGGGTGATGTAGTTGCCCTTGGCCGGGATCTCGCAGGTCATGCCGGCAATCAACCATTCCTTATGGAAGATTTCCTGCATGTCGATCTGGAACAGACGCTCGTCGGTGTAGAACGGCTGGGGCAGCGAGTAGGTGCGCTCGCGGGTCTGCAGCATCTCGGCGGTAGCCTTGCGTGCAGGTTCAAGTGGATCGCCCAGGCTCAGGGTTGCGGTGACGTCCATCGTGTATTCCTCGGGGCCGAGTGCGGCCGGCAAAAGGTGGCTAATCGTTGTGGTGGTGCCGCAAGGCTGTCGTTGAAAAAACAGCATGTTGTTTTGCCGTGGAGTGTGCGTCCGAAGACGTCGTGAACCGTATCCATGGGCGACATGGCCGAATTGAATAACGACGCGCCAGCCCTTGTGCCACGGGCCTGGTCGCGATAAGCACGTCGATGTCGCAGGCAGGAATGTGCGTCGTGTTCAGCTTGCGCATTATCGCAGCCATAAAAAGGGCCATAGTCGGCCGCTGGAGATGAACATGTCCGATACCTTCCTCAATCCGGTCACTACCCAGACCTGGGCCAATGGCCGCCACATCGTGCGCTGCGTCAAGGTCATCCAGGAGACCTGGGACGTGCGCACCTTCTGCTTCATGGCCGACCAGCCAATCATGTTCTTCTTCAAGCCAGGGCAGTTCGTCACCCTGGAGCTGGAGATCGAAGGCAAGCCGGTGATGCGTTCCTATACCATCTCCAGTTCGCCGTCGGTGCCGTACAGCTTCTCGATCACCGTCAAGCGCGTGCCGGGCGGGCTGGTCTCGAACTTCCTGCACGACACCATGCACGAAGGCCTCGAGGTGCCGGTGCACGGCCCTGTGGGCCTGTTCAATGCCATCGACTTCCCTTCGGGCAAGGTGCTGTACCTGTCGGGCGGGGTGGGCATTACCCCGGTGATGTCGATGGCGCGCTGGTTCTACGACACCAACGCCAATGTCGACATGGTGTTCGTGCACAGCGCCCGCTCACCGAAGGACATCATCTACCACCGCGAGCTGGAGCAGATGGCTTCGCGCATCCCCAACTTCAGCCTGCACATCATTTGCGAAAAGCATGGCCTGGGTGAGCCGTGGGCGGGTTACCGCGGTTACCTGAACCAGCGGCTGATGGAGCTGATCGCGCCGGACTACATGGAGCGCGTGGTGTTCTGCTGCGGCCCGACGCCGTATATGAACGCGGTCAAGCGCCTGCTCGAAGCGGTCGGCTTCGACATGGCCAATTACCACGAGGAATCGTTCGGCGCCACGCCGCCGGAGGCCAAGGCCGACGCAGTGGAACACGCCGAGCAGGCGGCCGATGCCCCAGAGGTGGACGCCTCCGACCTCAACCTGGTGGAGTTCATCGGCAGCGAGAAGAGCATTCGCATTGCCCCAGGCGAGACCGTGCATGCCGCGGCAGCCAAGGTTGGCCTGATGATCCCGAAAGCCTGCGGCATGGGCATTTGCGGTACGTGCAAGGTGCTCAAGCTGGGTGGCGAAGTGGAAATGGAGCACAACGGCGGCATCACCGAAGAGGACGAAGCCGAAGGCTACATCCTGTCGTGCTGCAGCGTGCCGAAAGGGGATGTGCGGATCGATTACTGATCCGCAATTGGGGGGCTGCTGCGCAGCCCATCGCGACACAAGGTTGCGGTCCCTTGTAGGAGCGGCCTTGTGTCGCGATGGGCCGCAAAGCGGCCCCGCTGTTTCAAGTACGGAACCGGGCTACAAGGCCATTGAGGTCCACGGCGAGGCGCGACAGTTCGGCACTCGCTGCACTGGTCTGATGCGCCCCGGTCGCACTCTGCACCGACAGGTCATTGATATTCACCAGGTTGCGGTCCACCTCCCGCGCCACCTGTGCCTGTTCTTCGGCGGCGCTGGCGATCACCAGGTTACGCTCGTTGATCTGCGCTACCGCCCCGGCAATGGTGTCCAGCGCCAGGCCGGCCCCGCGCGCGATGTTCAGCGTTGATTCAGCCCGCTCGGTGCTGGTACGCATCGACTCCACAGCCTGTTCCGTACCCCCCTGAATGCTGCCTATCATGCGTTCGATCTCACTGGTCGACTGCTGGGTACGGTGCGCCAGTGCCCGCACTTCGTCCGCCACCACGGCAAAGCCACGGCCCGCTTCACCGGCACGCGCCGCTTCGATGGCCGCGTTGAGTGCCAGCAGGTTGGTCTGGTCGGCCAGGCCACGGATCACGTCCAGCACCTTGCCGATATCTCGTGACTGCTCGGCCAGGTGGGTGACCAGCTTGGCAGTACCTTGCACATCGCCGCTCATGCGCTCGATGGCAGCCACGGTTTCCAGCACCAGGTCTCGGCCGTCGCCGGTCGAGCGGCTGGCTTCACTGGACGCCTCGGAAGTGCTCACCGCGTTGCGCGCCACTTCTTCCACGGCGCTGGTCATTTCGGTAACGGCGGTGGCGGCTTGCTGGATTTCGTTGTTCTGCTGTTGCAGGCCACGGGCGCTTTCATCGGTGACCGTGTTCAGCTCCTCGGCTGCCGAGGCCAGCTGGGTGGCGGAGCCGGCGATCTGTTGCAAGGTGTCGCGCAGCTTGTCCTGCATGCGGGCCATGGCGCGCAACAGGCGGGCGGCCTCGTCGGTACCTTCGGCGCGTACGGTGTGGGTCAGGTCACCGTCGGCAATTTGCTCGGCGCTCTTGAGCGCCTCTTCGATCGGCTTGACGATACTGCGGGTCAGCAGGAAGGCACAGACGAAGGTCAGTACGCTGGCGCCGATCAACAGGCCAATGACCAGCGCGAAGGCCGTGCCGTATTGCTCGGCGGCCTTCTCGTTGGTGGCGCGAGTCTGCTCGGTGTTGATGCGTAGCAGGGTATCCATCACCTTGTTCATCTGCTCGGAGTTGGCCATCAGGTCGCGGTTCAGCATGTCGCTCAGTTCATCGAGGCGGTTCTCCTGGCTGAGGGTGCGCATGCGCGACTCAAGTTGGCGGTACTGGCTGAGCAACTGGCCGAACTGGTCGAAGGCTGCCTGTTCGTCGTCGGCGCGGATCATGGGCACGTAGGCCTCGCGGGCGCGGTCCATCTGGGCATTGCGCTGGTCGAGCAGGTTCAGGGTATCGCGCTGGGTCTGGGCATCGCGGTTGACCAGCAGGCGGTACGAGAGCGTGCGCATGCGCAGGTTCAGCCCGGTCAGCTCGTCCAGAATCTTGATGCTCGGTACGTTGACCTGCTCGATGACTTCGCCTGCCTGGCGGATGTTGCCCATTTGTACCAGCGAAAAGGTGCCGAGCCCGAGCATCAACAGGCCAATCAAGGCGAAGCCAAGTAGCGCGCGCGGGGCGATATTCATGTTGCGTAGAGACATGGCAGAAGGGATCCAGGCAAGAAAGGGCAGGGGCTTGAGGTGCGACGAAATGGGACTTGCCGGGCTATCGGTCGTGACTGCCGAGTCTTGAGTGGGGCCGCAAAAAATTATGAGGGCGCTAACCATTTCCTGACCGGCGGTTGACCCAGGTCGGAACAAGGGAGTGGTTCCTCTGTCAATCTGCGGGTCAGCAACCTTGTGAATCCGATATTTAATGGCGATGGGCGGCAGTTTTCTTTATCGTGTGCGCCCCTCGCAACAACCTGAGATAGACCCATGCTGGAAGCTTCCCTGAATCAAATCGAGCAACTGGTCAGCGACCTGATGCAGAAGAACGCTCAACTTGCCGAGCAGAACACCGCCCTTGGCCAGGAACTGGCCCAGGCCAAGGAAGAAAACGAAACCCTGCAGCTGTCGCTGATGGAGCAGGAAGAAAAGAACGGCGCCACCGCCGCACGCATCCAGGCTCTGGTTGAGCGCGCCAGTGCGGGCGTTGTCGGCGCATGAGACTGCAAGAGCAGCCGATCAATGTCGTGTCGATTCTCGGCATCGACTATTCGATCAAAGCGCCTGAAGGCCAGGAAGAAACCTTGGCCCAGGCGGTACGGATGCTCAACACTGCCCTTAACGAAACCAAGCGCCAGTACCCGACGTTGATCGGTGACAAGCTGCTGGTACTGGCTGCCCTCAACCTTTGCTCCAGGCAGGTCGAGTTGCAGAAAGAGCACCAGCAAACCCTGGCGCGCACCCAGGCGCAGATCGACGCGACCGTGGATGCGATCGTTCGCACAATCGCAGAGTCCTGATCAATCGTTTGGGCGCTACGCCCGCCTTTCGCGACACAAGGCCGCACCTACAGGGTTAACCCGACCCCTGCAGGAGCGGCCTTGTGTCGCGATGGGCTGCAAAGCAGCCCCAGGTTCCAGTGTATTGTTCCCAATGACTGGATTAACTGAATACTCAAGTGTATACACTTCTCGCAAAACAATAATGTTGCGGGGGGTAGGGCATGGGTTTCTGGCGCAAGAGCATCCAGTGGCAATTGATAACCAGCATGGGTGGTGCCTTGCTGGCGAGCATCCTGGTGGTGGTCATCATCTTCACCGTGGCACTCAATCGCCTCACCGAGCGTTACCTGGTAGATACCGCCCTCCCGGCCAGCATCGAGGCCATCCGCAACGAAATCGAACACATGCTGGGCCAGCCGCTGGTGGCAGCGGCAGACATTGCCGGCAATACCCTGCTGCGCGACTGGCTTGCCGCCGGTGAAGACCCCGCCCAGGTCCCGCAGTTTCTCGAATACCTCACGGCAGCCAAGCAGCGCAACCGGGCGTTCACCACCCTGTTCGTGGCGACCGAAACCGGCCATTACTACAACGAAAATGGTCTGGACCGAACCCTCGACCGCAGCAACCCCAAGGACAGCTGGTTCTACGGCTACGTCGACAGCGGTGCTGAGCGGTTCATCAACATCGATGTCGACGGCTCCACCGGCGAGTTGGCGCTATTCATCGACTACCGCGTGGAAAAGAACGGCCAATTGGTCGGCGTGGCCGGCATGGGCCTGCAAATGACCGAGCTGTCGAAACTGATCCACGACTTCAGTTTCGGCGAGCATGGCAAGGTATTTCTGGTGCGCAACGATGGCCTTGTCCAGGTGCACCCTGAAGCAGCGTTCAGCGGCAAGCGCCAGCTCGGCGAACAGCTTGGCACCCAGGCCGCCAAGGCGGTAATGAGCGGCGGCGCCAGCCTGCGCAGCGGCCGCTTCGAACGTGACGGCGAACAATACCTGGCGTTTGGCTTGCCTTTGCGTGACCTGAACTGGACCTTGGTCGCCGAAGTGCCGGAAGCGGAAATCTACGCCCCCATGCAACAGGCGGTATGGCTGACCAGCCTGATTGGTGGCGCCGTAGCCCTGGTTTCGTTGCTGCTGGTGGTGTTGCTGGCACGCGGCCTGGTGCGGCCGCTGCGGCGCGTCACTGCTGCGCTGGTGCAGATTGGCAGCGGTGCGGGCGACCTCAGCCAGCGCCTGGATGACTCACGCCCGGATGAACTGGGCGACCTGGCCCGTGGCTTCAACCGCTTCCAGGGCAGCCAGCGCGACCTGATCGGCGAGGTACTGAATACTTCCGAGCGCCTGCACCGGGCCGTGGAGCAGGTGACGCAGGTAGTGGACAACACCGCCGAGCGCTCTGGGCGCCAGCAAGACATGACCGCAATGGTCGCCACCGCCGTGCACGAGATGGGCCTGACGGTGCAGGACATTGCGCGCAACGCCGGTCAGGCAGCTCAAGCGTCGCAGGCGGCACGGGATGAGGCATTGCAGGCGCGCGAGGTGGTGCAGCGGTCGGTGCGGGGCATCGAGGGCATGTCGGGCGACATTGGCAAGGCCGCCGATGCGGTCAGCCAGTTGGCTGATGAAGTGGCCTCGATCGATGAAGTATTGGCGGTAATCCGCAGTATTTCCGAGCAGACCAACCTGTTGGCGCTGAATGCTGCCATCGAAGCCGCGCGGGCAGGGGACATGGGCCGCGGGTTTGCCGTGGTCGCCGATGAAGTACGGACGCTGGCCCGGCGCACGCAGTTGTCCACTGATGAAGTGCAGCAGATGATCCAGCGCCTCAAGCAAGGGGCAGGTTCTGCGGTGACTTCGATGCAGGCAGGGCAACAGGCGACGGGCACCGGGGTGGAAGCGAGCCAGCGTACAGGGGCGTCGCTGGGTGCGATTACTGATCAGGTGGAGCACATCAGCGACATGAACCACCAGGTGGCTACGGCGACTGAAGAGCAGTCGGCGGTGACCGAGGAAATCAACCGCACGGTGCAGGGGATTTCCGATCTGGCGCGGGAGACGGCGGCTGAGGTGCAAGGGTGCCGGGAGGAATGTCAGGCGTTGCGTGGCTTGGCTGATGACCTGGCGCGGCAGATGGGTGGGTTCAAACTTTAGATTGGTGTTGGCTTCTTCGCGGGCTTGCCCGCTCCCACAGGTACTGCACAGCGCTTGAACGCGGCGGTAATCCTGTGGGAGCGGGCATGCCCGCGAATGCAATCTGTCAGGCGGTGATCATGCTGCGGATATCCGCCGCCAGCCCTTGCCCCGCAGTGCTTCGATGGCGTGCTCCGGCATCTGCAGGAACACCCCGTTGGCCTCCACCGGGAACATCAGCTCGACCCCCGGCAAATCACTCACCAACGATGCCAGCAGCTGCGCGCAACGGTTGGCATGGTTACCATGGCGCAGCCAGGCGCCACCTTCCAGCAGCCCCACCCACGGCGCCGACAGGAAGCGCTTTTTCGACGCCAACTGCCCCGCCTGCTTGCAGCGGTAGCCGAAGTCCTCGGCCAGCTGGCGGTTGAAGAACAGCATCGCCTCGCCCACCGCCATACCGTTCTTGGTGCCGCCAAAGCACAGCACGTCGGCGCCGGCCTTCCAGGTCAGCTCCTTTAGATTGGTGTTGGCTTCA
>NZ_JBICMS010000014.1:0-14345 GCF_043106615.1 Pseudomonas sp. CJQ_9
ACTGAGTGTGTGTCGAGGAAAGAAGAACTTTTCGAAGCCGTGCGAGAGCGACAAGAGACACGATCGGTCAGGGATCAGTGACGGCAACTGCTCCGCCTGGGATATCAGTCCAGCAGCTGCTGATGTTTTTCTGGTCACAGGTTTTTGCTGTTTTGGGCCCCATTAGCTTACGCGTCTTTTCGAGATTCTCGGGTGTAACCCGCTCGCCTCGTACCTTGTTGTCTCTCCAGCCACAGAAGAATCGCTTGTCCGCATCCTCGACATTTCGGCGGACTTGGGCAACGTCGTGAGGCCCAGCTTTTTGGCTCGGTACAGCGGTTGCTGGGATGTGAGAGTTGAAGCCGGCAAGAAAGCCTCCCGGTGAAAAAGAGTTGTTGGGATCCCACTTCAGGCCGAGCAGGTTGCAGAGCATCGCGTAGTCAGCCTTGTCCAACTGTGGATGCACCACACGGAAGCCGGACTGCACCTGGAACTCGAAAGATAGGTTGTGCCCTTGGGCGCCGAACAGGAGCGCGTAGGGGGTTTCGTCTATCAGGAACATGACGTCAAAGGTCAAGGGACCTCGCGTATAGCTGAATCGATACCGGCTAATACTTTGCGCACGCATGCTGTTGAAGAGGTCGCGTAGCCTGTCGAGTACTACCACTGCCATATGTCTGTTCCAAGAGTGTTCGAAAGTACCACTCACCTTGTCAGCTTTTTACTTGTTATGAAAGCGAGGCAAAGCGCCGCAACGTCACGAATGTAAATAATTGCGCAGCGACTTTCTAAACGACTCCCATGGCCAACCATTGAACCGCCCCGGCTACGCCTACAGCAAAGCGGAGGTGCTGCTGACGGATTTGCGCCCGCGTGGGGAGTTCATAGGCGAAGCGGCCCCGGATACAGATGTCTGCATTGGGTCGTAAGCGGGCGCTGATGGCGGGCGCTTCCACCCATCAGTGTATGGCCGAGCTGAGGGACGGCTCCCCGCCTGGCTTGCGCTGACACCCCAGCATTGTCGTTACGATGACCAAGCGCACATGTACATCCGAAACGGATGAAGGGCATCCGTGTAGGTGTTCTGCTCGCCCCTTGTAAACTACTTTTTTCACTGTTAACCACAGTAGTTAACAGTGAAAAAAAGTGGTTTACAGAGACGTCCTGAATGTCTCGAACTGGGCCCTCTTGAGGCTCCCTCACAGGTACTGAAAATTAGCGACTGTGACATCACGTCTGGTAAATTCAGTACAAATTCCTCTGCAGCCCACGAGAATCGGCGCTTCTCAGAAACCGCGAATTTAGCTGCTGCGGACGAAAGGATTGTAATATTAATAGCGCAGTGTGACATGGAGCACCGATGACCAGCGTCTATGACCGCCTTGAGGAGAATGGTCCCTGCCTTTCCAGTGAGCTCGTCGCTGCAATGGTGGAGGAGGAGGGAATCACTGCCGTTGCCGCGAGGAAACGAGTCAGTCGCGCTGACGAACGTATTGGCCGGGTCTATAACCTTTTCCCGCGTAACACCGTATTCCTGTACATAAAGGCTCATTTCGGCTCTGACGACTACTGGCTGAAACTCACGGATGCGTTGCTTAAAGCCAATGCTGCGTATGGAAAAGCCCTTGCAGCACTGATGGAAAGGGGCGGCATTGTGGCCGAGCCATTTTTTCACATTGCCTGTGGCGCACCAGATCGGCTGAAAAAACACATCTCCAGCTCCACGATGATTGAGCAATTGCTCCGCGCCCAGCTTTTAGAGAGGCAGTACCTCCCCGGCTCAGGTAACTGTATTGCTCTGGCAAAAGGGGCCGGCATGTACGATGGAGCGACTTCCACGCTCAGAGCGAGAACCGCCGCGGAGGATATCTTCCTAGCCGGCTTTGAAACCTGGTGTAAAAATCTGGGATTGATCAGCTACGGGCTGGCCCAGCTGAGGAACCTCGAAGGGAAATCCCAACCCCAGGTGGGCACCTTCTATTGGGATATGACTGCTCCCTGCTACCTGTCTGGAATAAACCAGAGGAGATCTGATGGCGGGCAAAAGCAGGGTTTCGTAGTAGCAGACATCCTCTTTGACGTGGAAGTAACCGAAGCTGGCGTCCTGGCTTTTCTGACGAAGGTTGAGACCGTAAAGAGTCTCAACGTGGGGTCCTGCATCTGCTTCTTCATCGCTGAGAGCTATTCGAACGAGGCTTTCAATCTGCTAAAAACCAAGGGCATCGTCCCGGCTACACCAACTACCCTTTTCGGCAGAGATGTGGCGACAGCGCTGCGACTCTTGATTCAGACCCTCACGGAAGCCGGGCAGCAAGCCATTGATGCTGAAACCCTGGAAAAGCTATTTGCTGGCCTTCAAAAATTTGAAGGCGCTACAGGGAATCTCCGTGGGACCTTATTTGAATATTTCGTAGCGGATGTTGTTGGTCGGACCCGACACTGCCACCGGGTACGTCTGAACGAAAAAATCCGCAATCCCAGTGGGCAGGAAAGCGAGACGGATGTTCTTGTAGAAGGATTTGGCGAAACCATCTTTATCGAGTGTAAAGGTTACGCGCCATACGCCGTGCTATCAGAGGATGAGATCACTCGGTGGCTTACCGTCCGTATACCCAATACCTATAAGTACTGCCTAACCCACCATGACTGGAGAAATACTGCCATTCACTTCGAGCTCTGGACCACGGGAAAGATCTCTGAAAAATCCAAGCTGGAAATAGAGAAAATCGCGGGTTCTGTCAAGAAATATAGTGTATCAGTCAAATTTGTGAGTGACATTCAAGCCGAAGTGAAGACGACTGATGATAAAAAGCTGCAGCAAATTTTCAACCAGTATTTCGTTAACCACCCTCTGAGACAGTCAGAGCGAATGCACGTTGGCGCAGCAAAAAGCCTGTCCAAGCTTCCGGTTTGCGAATAGCTTGCTCGTCGTTATTTGGGAGAGGGAAGTAAAATGACTACAGTAGTAGCTTGGGCTGCTTACGACAACCGAGGTCCTACCTCAGTTTACATGGCATCGGACAGCCGAATTAGCTGGAATGGTAACACTGCATGGGACTACGCCAGAAAGGTTTTCTCATGCAGCAATTTCCCAGACCTGATCGCATACGTTGGTGAGGTTTTATTTACCGTTCAAGTTATTTCACAATGGGTGTCACTTTCAGATTCTGGTGAAGTATTTGAAAGGGATTCATCACCAGAGCAACGTTTTGAATCCCTATGCACCCTGGTCAAAAGGTCATTTGCCAGCTATCCGAAGCCACTTGCCCAAGATAATTTCTCGATAGTTTTTTGTTCACTAAACCAAACAAGAAATATATTCGTCGGAAAGCTTAATAGGAAAGATAGTCAGTGGTCCATCGAGCACCCGAAAATCCCAAATAAATCTGATTTAATTTTAGTCGAGGGAAGTGGCAAGTCCTCATTCACAGGCATTTATTCGAAATTCGAAAAAAGTGAGATCGGTAGAACAAGCCGCGCAGTATATAGCGCCTTTTGCATACATGTGGAAAAAGGCTTGGACAAAAGTACTGGCGCCCCACCACAACTGGCTGCCATATATAAAAAAGGCATTTCCAAGCCACTAGGAGTAGTATGGAAAGGGAAGTCTTACATTTTCGGAATTGAGGTGAGCGATTCCGAGAGACTAGGAATATCAGACTGGAGAAATTATTGCTTTGAACTGTGTGATGCCAGAACCTTGAAAATCAAGGTCGGCGCACAGCGTCAACCTATCCCTAAAGGACTTGAACTGGAGAAATTCGGCCTGGTAAAAGACTCTCTATGAAAGTCCTTTACCAGGCGGGATTCGCACCCACGACCTCTCATTCGTATACAATGAGCGCTCTACTAACTGAGCTACTGGTTCAGTGATAAAGCTATAAGAAAAACCAGGGCCTGTCAAGTAGACCATTAGCTGGGAATGGCTCGATCCTCTCTCGCAATTTTTATTAAGGTTATCCTATAGTTAATGGCAGGTGAAAAGTGCATATTTCATTTCAGATTCAATTTCAAGATCTGCATGCGTTCTTGGATCACTGGTCTTCAAAGTACAAATATAAAAATGATGAAAAATACACAAACAACATTGGGAATCCATTGACCGATGAGTCACTGAGAATACTTTTTGAGTGGAAAAATGGAATCGAAAATATCGCTAATTTGAAAGCTCAAAGCATCGCAAATAATTACACCACGTCCTTCAGGGGCGACCCGTCGGCCCGCTACCTAAGTCATCAGAAAAGTGGCAGCGCGATATGGAATATCTTTTACCTCCATTGCTTATCACCAAGTACATGGCCAATTTTCGATCAACATGTCTTCAGGGCTATGCGCTTTATGAAAACAGGGAGAATTCAAGAAATCCCAAAAACAAATAAGCAAAAGTACGAGGTCTATACACAAGAGTACATACCGTTCCTCAAAGTCTTTGATGGGATAGAACAAAGGAAAATTGACAAGGCACTTTTTGCGTTTGGCAGATTTCTGAAAACGGCAGCGAAGTACGCCTAACTTTTCAGCAGCTTAATATACTGAAGGCAGCGAGTTGGCATGCCTTTTGAGCAGAGGGCAGGCGTAGACCGTGGACCTGTTCTCCAATCCAGCTGTAGTAACCGGCAACGCTGTCTTTATCTCTGCGTAAGACCCCCGCGCCTTGGCCAGATCCTGGTGATCTTTACTGCGCACCAGAGGTTAGTTTTTCCAGCTCAAGCCTCCCCGAGCGCATGCCCTCATCGACCTCACTGCTTTGCCCAGGTAAGAAGGGCAAAGGTGTAAACATATTCTTTGCACTGTAAACTAGAATGGACTAGGTCAACTCGCGAGTAGCCATTAAAAATCAGACAGCCTGGAGTTCCAAAATATGCAGCCTCAGAAATCGATTCCAGTAGACCTTCCGGAACCTGAAATGGTAGAACCCTTCCTGAAACTGAGAGGGATCATGGAACAAAAATCATGTGATGGCGGCGATAGTTGAGTATGGTCGTGATGGCTGCGTAGACAAACTCCGTTGCGCTGTTGTTTTCGCGCACAATTCACGGGCATGCGAGCTGCAAGGGTTAGCTAAAGTGGCAGATCACCACCTTGCACGATAGGCGCTTTTGGCTACTCTGGAAGCCCCCGTCAAAAGAAGCGCAACTAGATACATGCCAAAATTTACGATACTGGCTAAACGGTCCCGTATACGAGCGTGACACAATTGAATGACTGCGCTACTGTCATAAATTAGGAGCAATTGTTATGAAAAAATGCACCATATTTGGGGACATGCAATCCGAGAGAACCGCTGATCAATACCCGACCGTGACCTTATGCAATGACTGCGTCAAGCAGGACAGATCGTCTAATGAAGACAGTAAAATTGTCACCCTTGGAGAGTATGATAAATCCTATGGCGACAGTTGTGAGTGGTGCGGGGTCACTGCCGAGGATGAAGACGCAGCGGTCACGGATAACCGCCTCTATCCTGATGCAATTTAGCTGCCATATTGATTTATGCTATCACTGCTAATGGGCAACTACTGACCAAGTCAAAGCTGAGATCCAGTCTAAATCAGAGTTTATTGGAAAAATACTCCTCAAAAGCGAAAGTATAGAGTCCGTGAGCAGAGTTCACATTTGGGTAGTCATAGACAAGCGCACGTTTTTTCCAACTCAGCAAACTGAGCAACTAGACCCGCATTGGTGGTGTACCTATAGCCTTCGGCTATATCGCTGGAAGCACTCTGTCCTAGTGCAATCTTCACTTTTACTCGCTGCAATAGGAAGCTGCTGCGGTATTTCTCATTTTCTTCGATAGCCCCGTCAACACACTCATTGGCGAGATCAAGAGCTTGGTCTAACTTACCAAGCCCGAGCTTCACCTGTGACAGATTATGGGCCAGCCAGATCCTGCCGCTGGTATCACTAATTGCCTCCAAGATGGTCTCAGACTCTGCATAGCGACCAAGTTTGTAAAGAGCCTCGCCCCATTTGCGCTTCTGATAAATGTTCGGAAACTTCAATGTCTCGAAAGCTTCCAGGGCTCTATTCAGGTAATCTACTTCGTTGTCGATGCCGGCTGCGAGCATCATGATTTCAGCATAGCTGCCGCGGCTTTGGTCATCATCCAGCATCAAAGGCGTTGGTTCGGGTAAGCGCTCCAATAAACTTTCGACGCGGTACGGTGCATGCCATACCAGTGCTCGAACAAAGCTCGCAACAGAATGATAGCCTTGCGGAATGCCCAAGGAGGCACTGTGCAGTGCCTCCTTAAGAAACAGCTCCTCATGCTGTTCAATGAGGTCGCCTGCCCAGTTTTGACGAGCTCCGTTGAGTGCATCTCCTAGTGCCATCATTATTGATGGAGAAACGCTGCCGCCCTCCAACTTCGTAGCAATTATTTCGGACGCATATCGTTTGGCTGCTTCGAAGCCTTGCGGCCTGCGGCCGACAGATCGCACGAGTTGAAGTTTGGAGTCGTTTAGCGCGTAAGTGGCAACTACCTCCTCGAATAGGCGCTCGGCTGCCACATGCTTCCCTAGGTTGCGAAGCGTCTTAGCATGATGGTGCTTAATTTCGGCAATTTGCTTAGCACTTAGACCGACGATAGCTTCAAGATCCGTATAGGCTTGTAACACTCTGCTCAGCCATGCCCCGGCGGCTACTTCCCCGGACGTTTGCCAAAGGTAGCGTTCTCTCGCCTCAATAGTTTGGAGGACAACTAAGATGTCTACCTCATGATGAGTTGCACTTAGCGATCTGAGCCTTCGCGCTTCATCCAGCGGGTCAGGTAACAAATGCACTGGAATGGCGCTACCTGTCCAGGTCATGGCTACTGCATAGAGATATGCGGGACGACGATCGCCGTTCGCAACGTTGCTAGAAATTTTTCGTCGTAACTGAGAGGCAATCAGTTGCAGACCATGCCCGTCATCGCGAATCTGCTGAAGAATAAAAGACTCGAGGTGTCCGTCAATTTCTTTGGCCCTCTCATCAGTCAACCAATTGAGTGATTTCAGGGCTGCAAAGACGATGTCGTGAATGCGAAGTGATGCCGGACTTTCGGGTGCAGTGAGGCCATGATGTTCGAAAGATCTCAAACGCAACCGCCCGACAACATGTTTGAAGAAGTCGCGATCACAATGGCTCTGACCCGCCCATTGAAAAAGGCACAGCTCCTCTTCAAGTACCGGTTTCAATCGTCCGAGAATACGGTCTGCAAGCCGTACACCATCTACTGGCAGCTTTGCGACGTGGGTACAGTCATCTGCCAACTCACTCCATGACACGCCTTCGCGGGCGGCAGTATTGAGTAGCGCCAAGCTAAGCGGGTGCCCACCCACAGAGCGCCATATGGTGTTGAATTGCTTTCGAGGCGGCGGCGCATCGAGCCCCCTACCAAGCAATGTGCGGGCCTGTTGAGCATCCATTGTAGGCATGACGTAGGCTCCAGATGATGGATGCTGCCGAGTAATCAAAATCCGTGAATCGGGTCCGCACAAATCAGCGAGCTGGTGGACGGCGAGACTGGGACTAGCATCATCTACGACGAGAAAAGTGCTGTTTTTACGCAGCAGCGCGCTAACGTTCCGCTCGGCACCACCTCGACGAACTGGAACCGAAGACAATCGCTCGACGCTGTCGATATCCCGACCGCTTACCCAAAACCGATAATGAAAACGGTCCTCAATGCGCAGCAAATACGCAGCGGCCGCTTGGGACTTTCCAATACCGCCAATTCCACAAATCTCGACGCACGCCTCGGTCTCAAGTCGACGGTCCAGCTCTTTGTTTACAAATTCATTCTCAACATAAACCGGACTCAGTGAAGGCGCCTTCAACGATGCCGGATGGTCATCGCGAATTTCGGCCAAGACTGGCAGATGCTGCGCCAGATCGTCGATCGCATCGTCGCGGAGCATTAGCGTATCAATGATGACCTCGGCGATGGAGCGGCTGTCCATCAGGTGGAGGCGTCTTCCTGACATTCGGTCCTCCTGAAGGGCCTTACCCACCATCGCCTCTATTACGCCAGTCTCAGCGCGCTGCGAACTCAGGAGGTAAATATCCTTGGCACGTGGTGCAAGCAATAGTGAGTGGTCAAGATCGCCCCAGGGCTTTTGCATCGTGCCAGAAAAGTAGCCCTTCAAGATCGAGGCCTCGACGACGATGGTGCCGTCTTCGGAGACAGCATCCAACGCCCCCCCAACTGGGCTGCCATTCACCGCCGAACCTCGCTGTACCAGACGGATATCTAGCATACGTTCAACTAAAACCACTCCGAACCGCTCGAAGAGCGGACCCGGCGCCAAAATGCTAAGCGAGTCAATCACACGCTGTATCAGCAGATTACGTGTCAGGGAATTCATGAACGGTTCCGGCTAAAATCGGGAAGGCGGATCAGAGGTCAATCAGTTGGTTGGCGATGCATTAGTTAACAACGGTTCAACCAATAGCCAAACATCGTGTGCAACGTCCAACGGCGATTGATCACCATTGATGACATGACATCGCTCCGGGTTCTCGCGAGCGGTGTCCAGTAACCCGCTTCGGATAGCTGCGAAGTCCCGAGTCTTTTCTGCCGGATCGAGGTCACCATTGCGCCGCTCCCGCCGATACCTGGCAACTTCAATTGGAAGGTCGAGAATGATCGTTAAATCTGGCATCGTTGTACCGACGACGACCTCACATGTCGCCCTGAACAACCGACCAAGATCCACATCAGAAACCGCGACCTGAAACGCGTATGTCGAGTCAATAAAGCGATCGGAGACAACCCATTGGCCGTTGGCCAACGCGGGCTGGATTACACTCCGCACATGGTCAAATCGCGCAGCGCTTACCAGCAGGAGCTGTTCTGCCGGAACGAGGTCAAGGCCGGGATTGGTCAGAATTGCTCGGACGGCCATGCCCAATTGGCCACCATCCGGCTCTTTGGTCTGTAGAACTGGTTGGCCGATCCTCTTAAGATGCTCGACCAGTAACCTGACTTGCTCGGTCTTACCGCTACCGTCTATGCCTTCGAAGCTTACAAATGGCATGGCATCCCTTCCTTCAGAATTAAGCACATAGTGGGACTAAGTGAAGCGTTCGAACACAGTTGCGTTCATCTCTGCAGGTATGCTAACGCCTAAGAAGCGCGATCATATCCTTGCGCGCCGGCAGTTATATCTTAACTATGGCGCATTGTCGCTGGCGACGATCCTAGATGCTATGGGGACCGAGACAGTTCTGGTACATGGCGAGCACAGAGGGCCCGCCGAGGTGCTCCGCAGTCTACTCGAACAAGGCGTGCTACCGTCTCGGTATCCGATAATGCTATCAATTCCCAGCTTCTACGCTCTGCCGTGGGCGCAGGAGTTTTGCCGGCTCGCACGTAGTACAGATCCAGATGCTAAGATCATTGTCGGTGGACGTTGGGTGGTTGGGCCAGATCCCGACTGGTTACGCGAGAAACTACCCGAGGCAGATCTGCTGATCTCAGGGCTGGCTGAACCGCAAATCGCCAGCCTGCTCACTAGCGCGCCTGACTTAAGGATCCTACCAGCTCCACGACCAGATATTGCCCTGAACCATACGCTGGTATCAGGCTTTGAGCGTTATCAACCCAGTATTGAAGCCTCGCGCGGGTGTGGTATGGGTTGCGCATTCTGCGAAGAGCGGGATATCCCTTTGGAAAAGCTGGGTGCCCCAGACCAGGTCGCCAGTGCTCTAGCAGCAGTTGTTGCTCAGTACAGCACTAGCGAGATCCGTCCTTATTTTCAATCTTCAATGTTCGTCCCCAATGTGAAATGGGGTACTGGCCTTGCGAACGCATTTAGGGCTTCTGGTCTAAACATTCACTGGCGTACGGAGAGCCGCGTAGATGTGCTTACCCCTGAGACTATCGCCTGTCTCGCCGAGGCAGGATTGAGGGTGCTTGACCTGGGGCTTGAGACAGCATCGCCCACTCAGATCCTGAACATGAACAAATCGCAACATCCGGATCGCTATCTAAATAAAGCGTCGACATTATTGAAAGCGTGTAACGATCACGGAATCGCCACCAAGGTAAACATTTTGCTTTATGCTGGTGAGACGACGAAAACTTTTGATGAAACGCGTTCGTTTCTAGACGACCATAAGGGCTCAATTGCCGGAGTATCGGTTGGTCCAGTCGTCGCTTACGGGCCGCCAAAAACCGCAGACATCCTTCTGCGTGACTGGTACAGAAGCGGTGCCATGCCTGTAGATCCGGACAGCGCGTACAAGTGTGGTATATCTACGATGCACCTCAGCCGTGACTTTGACGCACAATCGGCTGAGTTTGCGTCGCTGGAACTGTCCAGGCGGTACATGGATACGGAAGCTTATTTCAATTTGAAAAGTTTTTCCTACTACCCACGTGACTACTCGCGTGCAGACTTTGATCGCGATGTTGCCGCAAGCGATGAATCTCAGTTGCCGTTTCGGACATCCTAGCCTCTGTACGAAATCCCGAGAAACCCAATCGGCGCCCTTCTGACGCTGAAATTCAGTAGGATTTGCGACATCTCTTTTCGTACAGAACCTAGTGATCCTGCTCTAGGCGGGAGGTGTTAACCACTTTTTTCACTGTTAACCACTGTGGTTTACAGTGAAAAAAGTGGTTAACACGCCGTGGTCCCAAGTCCAGCACCTGATTCAGAAATATGTGATCGATTTCGTTTCATACGTCGGTCCGGCTACCGCTGCTCAGCCGATTCGTGGCTACCGCCAGGGATCAGGCAGCAGTATTTCTTCTCTTCCCTTCTCAATTTCCATGCTCAACACTGACACGAGAGTTTCCGCCACTGTTTCCCAGTGCGCAGCTTTGGCCTTGTACTGGTCAACATCAGTCCAGCCACCTCGCTCTGCGTTCAGTGCAGCGACAGCAGAGGTAGATGACAGCTCACAAGCGGCCCCGTATGCAGCCAGTAAACGGCGATTCTGAGGTGTATCAGGCCATTCCTGGTTCTGTTCGAAGTCATGTCTGCTGATTGCGTGGGTGCTTCCTGCTAACGACAAGGTCGACATATCTGTACTCCTTCCATGATGGAGTGCGCTTAGGCAGGGCTGGCGATGCCCCCCCATTTAAGCCAAGTACACGAACGAAGTATTTCTAGTGCCGCTTGTCACTGGGATATCTGCCAGCGCTGGACATGCTTAGGGAAAGTGGCGAGCTTCAGAAGCCACTCTCGCATCCCCCTGGTGGAGAAGCTATTGCCGTATCGGCTCGCAACGTCAGCGCTCGCCCATCCGTCAATGCCCTTACGGATGTCGTCAAAGCACTGAATTTCCCTGAGGCGGTCAAACCTGCGGTAGGTCCAACAGATCTCCCAGTTCCTCCCGTGCCAACTTCACCCTATCCAATCTGCGATAAGGATGATCAGAAGGCATCCGGATAAGGGATTCAAACCTCGCCGGATCGAATGTAATGACGTCCCTGTGAATGTGCTCAAGCTCCCCTTTGTGAGGTTGCGACACAACAAACTCCATGCTCTCCAGAAGTCCTGACGCTTCGTTATCTTTGACGATCCGGTGGCGGATGAAGCTCATCTTGAGATCGAAGTAGGTGCCCTTCGAACCTGAAAGCTTTCTCGACTCCAACCGACCGTTAGCGTTGATTTCTGCCCCTGGGGATCTGAAGCTACGTTGCGCTATTCGATACTGAGCTTGAGACCGCGGTGGGCCGCACGGCTACGTCGAGAAGGGGAGGCGTGATCCAGTGAAGCACCAGTGCTGTCAGAACGCTTGAGATGGTGTTGACAGCTATCGCGACGAGAGCATACGCATTTTTGGAGCATCCATTTTTTGAAGTGGACCTCTATTTAATGCGCACAAACTGTGTGTCACCACCACCTCAAGAAAATTTCGTCACACCCCAGAATGGGAATTCACGTTCGGGCTGCATCACGTTTTATCTCGTGCCAGAAGCCCTCGGCAGCGCTATCAGCTGGCGAGCCAAGACTCGACTACGTCGGCACCATACTCGTTTTTCCAGGCTTTGAGTGTGCGCTGATTACCACCCTTGGTTTCAACAATCTCACCACTGTGTGGATTCTTGTAGACCTTCACCACACGTGCTTTACGAAGTGCCTTCGGGGCAATCGAAGCGGACGCCACCGCTTGCGGATCGAGGATCATCACCACTTGCCGCAGACCGTAACCGTACTCGTTGAGCAGGGCGCGAAGCTTCGTTTCGAATTCCATTTCCTGCTTCAAGGAAGAGTCATTTTTTAGCGCTTCCAGCTCGGCCAGTTGGGCTGCGAGCTGTTGTTCGAGTAAGCGAAATTCAGCGAGACGGGACATAGGATTCTCCAGATGATGTTAGGTGATTTTAGCAACCAAAAAAGAGAGCTTGCTAACTATCTTGATCCCACATGCTTGAATCGGCTATCGCGAGGCTGAGCGATCGGCGTGGATAAAAGGGTGGTGGCGTCTGGGTCATCACTCTGCATCGCCTCACCCATTAGGTATTCAATCAGTTTTTTGCTTCTCACCCATACGTACTGCCGGCATGCTGCATTTGGTATGGTTGGTCCCGCAACGGGGCGAAACCTAGCCTCCCAAAGGAGTTTGAACGCTTCCTTGGTCGACGTTTCCAGGTACACAGCGATCTCCGGTCCCAAGATGTAGCCTCGCCTGAATCTTTCGATCGCTTGGGGCTTAACCACCAGTTGCGTACGCCTGCCGTATTCGACGTTGGTGCTCCAAAGCAGGCCAAGCCGAACAAACGCGTAAGCGCATTCTTCTTTAACACCCAATAGCGCAGCTGCTTTGACCACCGATAAACCGGGTAGGGTTAAGCCCTTGCCCCCTGTTCGGGCTTGTTGCCACGATGCAAACTCTTGCGCCTTGAGTAACCACGCCCCCACACCAACCGGGCCAGTCTCGGCCTGTCGGTAAGCACGAAGTTCACCTGCACGTATTGCCTGAACCAACTCGACCAACCCCCCCCCCTTGGGCAGAGAATGCTTGGCCAAGTAGTTGATCGTCACCAGACTCTGGTCAGTGCTGGTGGGCAGCTTCTCATCAATCATTTCGTTGATCGAGCGGCGGTCAATGAGCCACCTTTCGCCTGGGCGCGGTTCTCCACCAAAGAACTGGAGGGTACCGGCAGCCAGCAGCTGCCTAACCCGTGTGTGACAGAGGCTTAGTAAATTCACGGTTTGTTTCATATCAACCGCGCCCTGGATTTGCTGCGAGATTACCTTCAACTGATCCAAGTCCACGACCGTAAAAACACGATCTTCATGGGGCTTCTCCCGATAGGCGATTTGTCCCTGCTGATGGAGGCGTTTTACGACTGATACCCCGAGACCACAAGCTTCAGCAGCAGAAGCGAAGGAGACCCAACGATGTCTCTCAATCGTCTCCTCCCTCAAATTGCGATTTCGCTTCGCTAACGGTGCTTCCCACGCATGCTGCAGAAATGATTCGAACTCTCGACGAAGAAAGTCAAAACAAGGGTCATCCAGATCACGGTGGATGTCGTGGTATATCGGGCCGAACGATCTGCTGAGCGTCCAATGTTCGTTATCGGAATGGACTGCCTTGAGGCCACTCAGCAGTTCTCTGAATGCGAGAGGCCAGTTCATGAGAACCACGCCCGCCGCGTTTGCCATAAGCCGCGATATCTCTAGCGAACCTGAATCAGCAACCTTCAGCGGCTGGGTTCTTTCCGTAGGCAAACTTCTGACAGCGAGACGCGATGACAACTCGTGAAACTGTTCGTAGGTGAGGGCAGCCAATCCCGCGTCAGTTGGCAACGCTTCGGCGTAAAACCTATCTTCAAAGCCAGAGGTGAGCCAGGCGGCTGTACCACTCGCCGGCGCGATCTCAAAACTGGTCCCGCACAAAGAGGTGCCACACGCTTGGCAACAATTCGCACTCATCGCGCTTGGATCGGTTTCCTTCAAACAGTTGGGGCACCGCCCGTGGAGTTCAGTGCCGTGGACAGAACATGTCGTAACCAGCGTCAAGCCCCAGCTTTCTCTCCAATAACCGGCTTCGCTCAAACAGATCGGACAGTAACGCGCGTGATGAGTCGTCCATAGCTTGACCCCTTTAGGCTTAGGATCACGAAACTCAGCAGCGACCGTAGGCCAGCTCAGTGGTCCCTCCATCATCTGCAGCCAGTCCGCAACATCAGTCTCGTCGGCTCGTGCAAAGGCTGTGAGCAGTTCCTTTCTGGGTAATCCGTTGGCTTTCGCCAAGCGCTGCAGGTACCCCAAAAGACTTTCGTCGTGGTGTGGTCGTGGGTTGATTAAAAGACCAAACATTCCTATACATCCATGAAATCGAAGACATAAAAATCGAGGGAGTAGAGCCGGGCTAATAAGCCCGGCCCGTGGCCGTCAGGTATTGCTCCCTTCGAACGTCTCAAA
>NZ_JBICMS010000015.1:0-2802 GCF_043106615.1 Pseudomonas sp. CJQ_9
ACTTCAGCTATGACTGCGAGAACCGGCTGGTGCGGGCGAAGACGTTGGTCAATGGCAAGCTGGCAAGCCAAGGCGAGTACCGGTACGACAGCTTGGGGAGGCGAATAGCCAAACAGGCGGGAATGAATGGCGAGGTAGAGCAGAAGCGCTTCCTCTGGCAAGGCTTGCGGATGCTGCGGGAGGAAACTCCTGGGCACAGCAGCTTGTACCTGTACGAGCCGGGTAGCTATGCGCCGTTGGCGCGGGTTGATCAGGTTGAAGGGAAAGGGCAGAAGGTCTATTACTTCCATACTGACCAGATTGGCACGCCGCTGGAGCTTACGAACAGCGATGGCGCAGTCGTTTGGCAAGCTACGTACCGCTCGTGGGGCATGCTAGAGCAGCTAGATATTAGTGAAGTCGAGCAGAACCTTCGATTTCAAGGGCAATACTTCGACGTTGAGAGTGAGCTGCATTATAATACCTTCCGTTATTATGCGTCGGATATTGGGCGCTTTATAACTCAAGATCCATTGGGTTTAGGTGGCGGTGTAAATCTTTACCAATATGCGCCTAATGCCACTGCATGGATTGATCCTTGGGGGCTATCTTTCAAGAGTGTGAATTTTGAGGGTTCGCCTGAGTTGTTCCCCGTAACCGGCAACCAAAAAAATATCGTATCTATTCAAATGCAAGGGTCTCGAGGTCGAGACTTTACTGAAGCTTACAAGCAAGCTGGTTTGTCGAAGGCGCAGGTCAAATCGATTGGTAAATATACTTGGCATCATTTGGATGATTTCGATCCTGTAACTGGTAAGGGGACAATGCAGTTAGTAACTCAGGCCGCGCACGAGGCTTCGTTGCCCCATACAGGGTCGGTGGCACAATTCGAGAAGCATTTCGGTTTGCCTTCTGGATCTTACGGGACACCTGAAGCTGTAGCTATCTCGCAGGACAAGGGGTGGCTGAAAGGGCGCCCACAAAAAATAACGTCTACAACTTGTTGAGGACTATATGGTGGATGATTTTAAACTCTTCAATTCTGATGTCGCTATTTCAGTGCTTGATATTGATGCACTTGAGTCTGAAATCGGTATGAGATTCCCTGCGGAATTTAGGGCGCTATACCTGACCTTCAATGGGGGTGAGCCTAATCGGGCATTTTGGGCGGAAGACGAAAATTATGAGCCGATTAGAGTTGAAGATTTTAAGAGTATTGCTAGTGATGGCGCTGTAGACAAGGAAGAGACTAAGTACATAGGTGGTTGTTTCAGGTTGATGGTGAGCAGGAATGTCTTGCCAGCACACTTGGTGCCATTTGCCGTAGATGAGGCGGGTAACTTTATTTGTCTTGATAAAAATGAGGGCAAGGTAATTTATTTTGCGGTGGACATTTTTCAGCCCGATATTGATATGCATCTAAATCACATCAATGCTCAACGGGTTCTTTCGTTTTCATTCCATGAGTTCATTGGGTCCTTGATTCATGAGGATCAAGTTGATCAGTGAGTGTGTGAGGTGTTGCCCTGAAGGCTGAAAGCTTTTACTGGCTTTAGCGCTTTAGCGTGAATGTCAGTGAATGTCAGTGAATGTCAGTGAATGCTGGCTTTAATTCAACCTTCGGCGCTATACTTTCTAAGTGGATTTAGTTTGGCTGGGATCTTTAATAACTTAACGTCGGAGGGCTGAGGCGTTAGCCTCAGTCATTCCAGTAAACGAGTCACACTGAATAGAACGTCCTGCAGCAGTCAGGCGAGATTGCTCTTTTAGCCGATAATTCGACAACTAGGCCGTTGAAACGCTCACACAGTACCGCTACGACGAACACGGCCAGCTGAGCGCGGTGATCAACCGCAACGGCGACACCGTTCGCAACTTCAGCTACGCCGACGGCCTGATGGTGACCCACAGCAACGCGCTGGGGCTGGGCTGCCACTACCGTTGGCAAACCCTGGGCGACAAGCCGCGCGTGGTTGAACACTGGACCAGCGACGGCGAGCATTACCACTTCCGCTACGACCTCGACAGCCGAACCAGCTGGGCCACCGACGTGCTCGGCCGTGAGCTGCAAGTGCAGTACAACGCCGACCACCGCGTGGTCGCCAGCCGCGACTACGGTGGCGAACGTTACGCCATCGAGCTGGACGAGCACGGCAACATGGTCGGCCTGGGCCTGCCAGACGGCAACCGGCTCGCCTTCAAGTACGATGAATACGCCCGCCTGCTGGAAGAAATCGATCCACTGGGGCGCAAGATCCAGTACGAGTACCACCAGCTGACCACGCTGGTGACCAAAGTCAGCTACCCGGATGGCAGCACCTGGCAGGCGCGCTACGACGACAAGGGCAACCTGCTCGCCGAATTCGATGCCCTCGGCCAGATGACCGAGTACCTGAACAGCGATGACGGCCTGCCGCACACCATCATCGACGCGACCTACAAGTCCAAGTACCTGTGGTGGAACACCCTGGCCCAGGTCGAGCGTTACCAGGATTGCTCGGGCAAGAGCACGTACTACCGCTATGACGAGCGCCAGCACCTGGTCGCGGTAACGGACGCGCTGAACCAGACCACCACGCTGGAGCGCAAGCCCGACGGCGAAGTGCTGCGTATCAGCCACCCGGACGGCACCACGGAAACCTTCACCTACAACGCCTACGGTCAGGTGCTCAGCCACACCGACGGCAAGGGCCAGACCACCCGCCTGATACGCACGGCCCGCGGCCTGCCGAGCAGCCGCCAGGATGCCAAGGGCCAGCGGGTTCGCTACGCGTACGACAAGGCCATTCGCCTGACCGCGCTGGTCAACGAGAACAACGCGAC
>NZ_JBICMS010000016.1:0-15541 GCF_043106615.1 Pseudomonas sp. CJQ_9
AGATGCTGCGGCTACCCTTGCCAGAAACCACAGAATTTCCCACAGGTACAGCACGGTCCTTGTAGGAGCGGCCTTGTGTCGCGATGGGCTGCGCAGCAGCCCCAGCAGTGTAAAATCACACGCAAGTGAACAACATCACGGTAAACCGGCGCGTGTTGCGCTCAAACAGCCTCGAATGCGTTCTGCTTAACGAATACCGGACTGGCGCAGCGCCGCCGGCTGGAAGTCGGCTTTGCTGGCACTGAAGCCAAAGTCATAAGCACGCTCCTCTTCGTTCTTCATCCCTAGCGCCAGGTAACGACCAGACTGCAGGTCGTAGATGGCCTCCAGGGTGTACCACGGTACCTCGACATTGTAGTAAGGCTGGGCATGCGCCTCGGACACCCGCCACAGCTGGCCACGGCCATCGTACTGGTCGATCACTGCGGCCTGCCAGGTGTCTTCGTCGATGTAGAAGTCACGCTTGGCGTAGATGTGCCGCTGCCCCGGTTTCAGCGTGGCGACCACATGCCAGACACGGCGCAGCTCATAACGGGTCAGGTCCTGGTTGATGTGCCCGGCCTTGATGATGTCGGTGTACTTGAGCTTGGGGTCATCGAGCTTGAAGGCGTTGGAGGCGATGTACAGTTCCTTCTTGCCCTCCAGTTTCCAGTCATAGCGGTCTGGTGCGCCGTTGTACATGTCCAGGTTGTCCGACGTGCGCAGGCCATCGGCGGCGGTACCCGGGCCGTCATACGACACCTGTGGCGCCTGGCGCACCCGGCGCTGGCCGGCGTTGTAGATCCAGGCCTTGCGCGGATCCTTGACCTGGTCGAGGGTTTCGTGCACCAGCAGTACGGTACCGGCCAGGCGCGCTGGGGCGGTTACTTTCTGCTTGAAGTAGAACAGGATGTTGCCCGGGTTGTTCGGGTCGTAATCCTTCATCTTGTCGCGGAAAACGAACTGGTCGGAAAAGTACACAGGGTTGAAGGAGCCGTTCTGTTGCGGCGTGGCCTGGGTAACCAGGCGGCTGACGCTGCCACCCCGGTAGCGGGTGATATGGTTCCAGATCACCTCCAGGCCGCTTTTCGGAATGGGGAACGGTATCGCGGTGCGGAAGTTGCTCAGGCCGTTGCCGCCTTCCACCAGGGTGGTCTTGGTGGCGTTCTCCTTGATGGCGGCGAACACGTCGGCAGGCACGGTGGAACCGCGGTGGGTCTTGAATACCGGGATCTTGTAGGTGTCCTGGTAACGCTTGAGCATGGCCATCTGGCCTGGCGAGAGCTTGTCCTTGTACTGCTCGGCGTTTTGCGCGGTGATGGTGAACAGCGGCTTCTCACTGCCGTACGGGTCGGACAGGAAGCCTTTGCCATCTACGCTGCCTGCGGTTTTCGACAGGGGCTGCCATGGGCCGATCGAACCATCCGCGTTACCGGCCTTTTCGGCGCCCATCGGGGTCAGCGTGCTACCCAGCTTGGCCGCCTCGTCGGCGGATACCGCAGCCATGACGCTGGTCGCCAGCAGGGACAGGCCCAGCACACCGGCTTGCAGCAGACTTCTGGTCTTGTTCATGTCGTGTTGTCCTGGATCTGTGGGCTTAGAAGTTCACGCCGAAGCTGAGGGCGACGAAGTCGCGGTCATCCACGGTGCTGTACTTGCCGTCGAAGAAGTTGGTGTACGACAGGCTCGCCGTGTAGGTGTTCTGGTACTCGGCGTCCAGGCCCAGGCTGACTGCCTTGCGGCCTTCCTCGAAGTTGGCGCCAGGGCCTGGCGAGTAGCCGGACACGTCGTGCGACCAGGCCACGCTCGGTTTCAGGTTGACCCCGGCGAACACGTCGTTGTAATCCCAGATCACGCGGGCGCGGTAGCCCCACGAGGTGCTGGTGGTGTAGCCGTCGTTCTCGCACTTGCGGTTCAGGTTGGCGGTGGAGGCACCCGCACCCGCGCCGGCGATGGTGCTGCTGTTGAGTGCCTGGCAGGTATCTGCGCCGCCGGTGGCGGGCAGCGGGCCTGGGCCGAATACCGGGTCACGGCCGTAACGGGTATCGTGCGCGTTCTCCAGGCCACCGACGTGGGTCACACCCAGCTCGCCGACCACGGTCATGCGGCTGGCGCCCATCACCTGGTCGAAGAAGTGCGTGAGGGTCGTCTGGAACTGAGTGATCTCCTTGCGACGGTAGCCATGCAGGTCCTGGCCAGGGGTGCCTGTCAGCAGCGAGGCGTTGCTCAACGCGCCACCAATCGGGCGAACCCCGGCAAACAGGATGTCCGTGGTATTGAGCTGCACCGGTGCATTGGGCCGGTAGCTGATTTCGCCGCTCCAGGCGGTGCCAGTGGGCAATGTGGTGGAGAAGCTCAAACCATACAGGCGAATGTCTTCCGGGTATTCGACGAAGTACTCGGAATTGCCGGCCACGATCAGCGGCGCCAGCGCCCGCAGCTGCGCAGGCAGCGCGCTGAGCCCTGCAAATACCGAAGGTGCGGCCCCTGTGGCGCTGAAAATTGGCGCACGGCTGTGGTAGTTCATGAAGTAGGCACCGAACTCGGTGTCCAGCGGCTCGAACATGTAGCGCATGGCCACACCGAACTGCCCGCTGTCACGCGCATCGCGGTCGGCACCACGGCGCACCATCACGCCCTCTTCGTTGATGTTCACGCCGCGCGTGGCAAGAAACTGCTGGGCGGCGCCCGGTACCGTGCGGCTACTGTTGAGCACACGCAGGTTGTCGGTACAGCCATCGGCGATGATGTCGGGTTGCGAGAAGAACGTGCCGCAGTTGTCGACGACCGTCTGGTCCCACTCCAGCTGATAGAAGGCCTCGGCCGACAGGTTGTCGGTCAGGCTCTGCGAGATGTAGAACATGTTGACCGGAATCAAGCCTTCCTTGATCTCGGCACCCGGGCGGCGGAACGCCGACACGTCGATGGGGTTGATCGCGTTGATGCCGCCACCGATGAAGGTACTTTCGCCCCAGCTGACCACCTGCTTGCCGAGGCGTACCGAGCCCGGCTGATCACCGATCGAGTAGTTATGGTAGACGAAGGCGTCGAGCAGTTCGGCGCCGGACGATTTGGCCCCCTCCTTGCGGTTGGAATCGCTGATGTCCTTGAACTCGCGACCTTCGTCCTTGAGCTCGAAGTCATACCAGTACTTGCCGCGCACGAAAACGCCGGTATCACCGTACTTGAGCTCCAGGTCGTGGATACCCTTGAAGATCTTGGAGAAGGTTTCACCCTTCTTGAAGTTCAGGTGGCCGTCGTCGGAGGTCTGCGACAGACCCTTGCCGCCGTTGTTCACCCCGATCAGGTTCCTGTTGGGGTTGGCGGTCGACCAGCTGGCGCCAATGGAGAGCGACGAGTCGAACTGGCCTTCGATTTCACCGATGTTGAAACTGACCGCGAAAGCAGGACTTGCGAGCGTGGAAGCAATGCTGACGGCCAAGGGCAGCTTGGCCCGGCGCCAGAACGGATTTGCAGATTTCATCGACGCTACTCCATGTACTTTATTGTTATGGCAGTGAGTCCTTTCAAGAACGGCCCGAGTGACCGGTTTGCAGGCTTGCGCCTGCGGCGGCACGGCTTGCGCGTGGCGCCCTCCCCCATTCCTGAAAATCCCCTGGCCCCGACTATAGCCAGCAAGGCACAGGCGCATGATCCCTCTAAAGTGTGATTTGCGCTCCGTGCCACCCATTCGTTGGGTTTTTTCCTTGATCGCGCGCTGGCAGTGCTCAAGGATGGCGCATTTTTACCATTTGGCAAGGCGCCAGCCGCTCTAGGACGCGGGTCGCGTTTTGTCGCACGCGGCCCGCCCCCGGGTTCACAGGGTGGACAGGAAGGCGCTGTTGCTGGCCTGCCACTGCACGATGTCCTGGCGAATGCGCTTCTTGTCCAGTTTGCCGACACTGGTCTTGGGAATTTCAGTAACAACGGCGATCTGGCTGGGAATCGCCCATTTGTTGATATGGCCTTGCTCGACGAACGGCTTGAGGTGGTCCTTCAGCGCTTTCGCATCGATCGCCATGCCCTCGCGCACCACCAGCAGGGCAAACGGGCGCTCGCCCCACTGCGGGTCGGCCACCCCCACCACCGCGACTTCACGCACGGCCGGGTGGCGGCTGACCAGGTCTTCCAGGTCGAGTGACGACACCCACTCGCCCCCAGTCTTGATCACATCCTTGATACGGTCGCGTATGTCGATGTAACCCATGTTGTCGAGGGTGGCGACGTCGCCGGTGTGCAGCCAGCCGCCCTGCCACAGCGCTTCGCTCTTTTCCGGCTCCTTGAAGTAACCCTGGGTCAGCCACGGTGCACGCAGCACCAGCTCGCCCTGGGTTTCGCCATCGGCGGGCAGGAAGTTGCCGTCGCCGTCGACAATGGCCGCCTCCACCAACGGCACCGGCACCCCGGCCTTGATACGGTAGGTGACGCGCTCATCCTCACTGCCGGCCTGCAACTCGTCGTTCAGGTGCGCGGCGGATATCAGCGGGCAGGTCTCGGACATGCCGTACGCTGCGGTCAGCTGGATGCCGCGGGCCAGTGCCGCCTGGTACAGCGTACGGTTCAGGGAGCTGCCGCCGATGATGACCTTCCAGCCGCCGAAGTCCTGGCCTTGGGCAGTCGGGCAGTTGAGCAGCATCTGCAGGATGGTCGGCACACAGTGGGAAAAGGTGACGTTCTCTTCACGCCACAGCCTGATCAGCATCTCGGGCTCGTAGCGACCGGGATACACCTGCTTCATGCCGAGCATGGTAGCGGCGTACGGAATGCCCCAGGCATGCACGTGGAACATCGGCGTGATCGGCATGTAGACGTCATCACTGCCCAGCAGGCGCACGCTGTCGATACTGCCGGTGACCGAAGCCTCGGCCAGGGTGTGCAGCACCAGCTGCCGATGGGTGAAGTAAACGCCCTTGGGGTTGCCGGTGGTGCCGGTGGTGTAGAACGTGGTCGCCACCGAGTTCTCGTCGAAGTCGGGGAAGTCGTAGCACGGGCTGGCGGCGGCAAGCAGTTGCTCGTACTCGCCCACCAGCCCGGGCAGGTCGGCGGCCTGGGCCGGGCCGTCGGTCAGCAGCACGGTTTTGTCGACAGTGGTCAACTGCCCGGCGATGGCCTGGTACAGGCCGACGAAGTCACTGTTGACCAGCACCACACGGTCTTCGGCGTGGTTCATGGTGTAGAGGATCTGCTCGGGTGACAGGCGCACGTTGATGGTATGCACCACGGCGCCGATCATCGGGATGGCAAACATGCATTCCAGGTAGCGGTGGCTGTCCCAGTCCATGACCGCCACGGTGTCACCGGCCTTCACACCGGCCTCGGTCAGCACGTTGGCCAGCCGGGCGATACGCTCGTTGAGCTGTGGATAAGTCAGCCGCATCTGGTCGCGGTAGACGATTTCGCGGGTCTTTTCGTAGCGACTGCCAGACATCAGCAGGCGCTTGATCAGTAATGGATAGGCATAGGCGCCCTCGGCGGGCTTGATGATGCGGGTCTGCAACATGAGTATCCCTTTTCTTGGAAGCGGGCCGGACAAGTCTCTGGGGGGTTACTGTAGTTCGCCAATGTGACGGCCAAATCAGCCGAAGGAATGATTTGCCTGGCCAAGGTATGAGCCGCAAGGCGTTGACGGGCGGCGAGGTTGAGCTAGACACTGCGCCGGGAGCCCACCACAAACCCGCCCCTGCCCAGGAGATGTTCATGCCCAGCCCGCGTCGCGCCGTGTTTCTCGATCACCAGTCCCTGGACCTCGGCGACCTGGATCTGTCGCCCCTGCAGCGGCAATTCGACCAATTCGAGCTGTTCGCCGCCACCGCACCGGAACAGGTCGCCGAGCGCCTGCAGGGCGCGGTCGCAGTGGTAAGCAACAAGGTTGTGCTCGACGCGGCGGTGCTGGCCGCCAACCCACAACTGAAGCTGATTCTGGTGGCCGCCACCGGCACCAACAATGTCGACCTGGCCGCCGCCCGCGCCCAGGGCATCACGGTGTGCAACTGCCAGGGCTACGGCACGCCGTCTGTCGCCCAGCACACCCTGGCACTGCTGCTGGCGCTGGCCACGCGGCTGTGCGACTACCACCAGGCCGTGGCAGAGGGGCAATGGGCCAAGGCCAGCCAGTTCTGCCTGCTGGATTTCCCGATTGTCGAACTGCAGGGCAAAACCCTTGGCCTGCTTGGCCATGGTGAGCTGGGCGGCGCGGTGGCGCGGCTGGCCGAAGCGTTCGGGATGCGCGTACTGAGCGGGCTGATCCCCGGCCGCCCGCAGCGCGCCGACCGGCTGCCGCTGGACGTGTTGTTGCCGCAGGTGGACGCGCTGACCTTGCACTGCCCCTTGAACGAGCACACCCGGCACATGCTGGGGGCGCGCGAACTGGCCCTGCTCAAGCCCGGGGCGCTGGTGGTGAACACCGCGCGCGGCGGCCTGATCGATGAGCAAGCCCTGGCCGACGCGCTGCGAAGTGGCCACCTGGGCGGCGCAGCCACCGACGTATTGAGCGTGGAGCCACCGGTCAGCGGCAACCCGCTGCTCGAAGCCGGTATCCCGCGCCTGATCATCACCCCACACAGCGCCTGGGGCGCGGTGGAGTCGCGCCAGCGCATCGTCGGCCAGCTCAGCGAGAACGCCCAGGCCTTTTTCGCTGGGCAGCCGCGCCGCGTGGTCAGCTGAGCCGGGCGCCGGGCTCTGCTACACTGCGCCACTTTTTTCCAGGAGGCGTCGTTCATGGACCCGCGCAGTGAAGTATTGCTCCGCCAGGCGGAGCTGTTCCGGGGCCCGCTGCTGCTCGCCGGCGCCCCCGCCGACGGCTTGCTCGGGCAGTTGCCCGAGGCCCGTGCCTGGACGTGGCATGCCGGCGACCAGGCCACGCTCGAAGGCCGCTTTGCGGGCCGCAGCCAGTATGGCGTAGAGCCCCCGGCGGGCGAGTTCGACAGCGCCGTGCTGTTCCTGCCCAAATCCCGCGAATTGGCCGCCTACCTGCTCAACGCCCTGGCTTCCCGCCTGGCGGGTCGCGCGCTGTACCTGGTCGGTGAAAAACGCGGTGGCATCGAGGGCGCGGCCAAGCAGTTGCAGGCGTTCGGCAAGCCGCGCAAGCTCGACAGCGCGCGGCATTGCCAGTTGTGGCAGGTGAC
The DNA here is from genome assembly GCF_043106615.1 of Pseudomonas sp. CJQ_9. Taxonomy (NCBI): domain Bacteria; kingdom Pseudomonadati; phylum Pseudomonadota; class Gammaproteobacteria; order Pseudomonadales; family Pseudomonadaceae; genus Pseudomonas; species Pseudomonas sp. CJQ_9. The sequence continues at coordinate 7,104 of NZ_JBICMS010000016.1, forward strand.
GGTCGACCAGGCCCCGCTGGCGACACCGCTGCAGAGCCTGGCCCAGCGCTTCGAACTGGCCCTGGAAGACGGCCCGCTGCAAGTGGTCAGCCTGCCCGGTGTGTTCAGCCACGGCCGCCTGGACCGCGGCACTGCGCTGCTACTCAAGCACCTGGACAATCTGCCCAGCGGCCACATGCTGGACTTCGGTTGCGGTGCCGGGGTGCTGGGTGCCACGGTCAAGCGCCGTTACCCGCACAACCGGGTGACGTTGCTGGACGTGGATGCCTTCGCCGTGGCGGCCAGCCGTCTGACCCTGGCTGCAAACGGCCTGGAAGGTGAGGTGATCAGCGGTGATGGCATTGATGCAGCACCGCTCGACCTGAGCCTGATTCTTAGCAACCCGCCGTTCCATACCGGGGTGCACACCAATTACCAGGCCTCGGAAAACTTGTTGAGAAAATTGGCGGTTCATCTGCGTAAAGGTGGCGAAATGCGCTTGGTTGCCAATAGCTTCCTGCGCTACCAGCCGCTGATCGAAGGGGCGCTGGGCAACTGCCAGATACGCGACGAGGCGGAAGGCTTCCGTATCTACCAGGCCGTGCATGGCTGAAAACAGCGCTTGCCGAAAGCGTTTTGCCAAGGCAGAATCCGCTCCGTCCTAGGGGAGTAGTCTCCCGCGAGCCCACCGCTCGCCCGGTACGCGTCAACATACTTGGTCCTCAGACCATGGCGCGTGCGACCCCCATGCCCACGTGCATGGAGAGATCCGCGTAGACGGATCCGGGGTTTGACAAGACCTATGACACGCACACCTTACCCGGGGCGGGGAGGCTGTACGTGTCATAGCCGTGTCGACCCGCCCCCGTAGGAATCCTGATGCTGGAATCTCTGTTGGTCCCCACCGCCATCGTTGCGCTCGCCGAAATCGGCGACAAGACGCAGCTGCTCGCACTCATTCTCGCCGCACGCTTCCGCAAGCCATGGCCGATCATTGCCGGCATCATCGCCGCCACCCTGGCCAACCATGCCGCAGCCGGTGCCGTAGGGGCGTGGGTCGGTAGTTTCTTCAGCGATTCGGCCCTGCACTGGATCCTGGCCGCGAGCTTCACCGCCACGGCGCTCTGGACCCTGGTACCAGACAAGATGGACGATGACGAGAACCCGGCGCGCCGCTTCGGCCCATTCCTGACCACGCTGATTGCGTTCTTCCTCGCCGAAATCGGTGACAAGACCCAGGTCGCGACCGTCATGCTGGCAGCCCAATACCCGCACCTGATCATGGTCATTATCGGCACCACCCTGGGCATGCTGATTGCCAACGTACCCGTGGTGCTGGCGGGCAACTTTGCAGCCGACAAGCTGCCGCTGACACTGATCCGTCGCCTGGCGGCCGCGGCGTTCTTCGTGCTGGCGATCGTGGCCGTGTATTCGGCGATGAAGGCCAGTGGCTGGGTAGGGTAAGCGGAAAACACGGGGGCGCCGCGCGCCCCCACGATTCAAGCGATCATGGTTTGGCCGCAGCCTGATACAGCGGCATCACCTTGGGAATGGCCGCCTGCAGCGATGCAATGCGGCTGGAAGATGCCGGGTGAGTGCTCATGAACTCGGGCGGGGCGCCTTCGGACGCCTTGCTCATCTTGTTCCACAAGGTGATCGCGGCGTTCGGGTCGTAGCCGGCACGGGCCGACAACTCCAGGCCGATCAGGTCTGCTTCGTTTTCGTTGGCCCGGCTGTTGGGCAGGGTCATGGCGTAGTTCACCACGGTGTCGGCCATGGCCATGCTGTTCTGGCCCAGGCCAAAGATGGCACCTGCCCCCTGGCGCGCCATTTCCACACCATAGGCCTTGGACATCGCCTCGCGGCTGTGTTCACGCAGGGCGTGGGCGATTTCGTGACCGACAACGGCGGCAATTTCCGCATCGGTGAGCTTGAGCTGATCGATCAGGCCGGTGTACACGATGATCTTGCCGCCAGGGCCGCAGTTGGCGTTCAGTTCGTCGCTCTTGATCACATTGACTTGCCAGTCCCACTGCGCGGCATCCGGGCGGAACTTGGGGGCCTGGGCAATCAGCCGGTTGGCGATTGCCTGCACCCGCTTGGCATCGGCACTGGACTTGTCGAGCACACCCTTGCTGGAGGCTTCACCGAGTGTCTGCTGGTACGACTGGGCGTACATCTGGTTGACTTCATCGGCGGAGAGCATGCTGAACATGTACTGCTGGCGCTCGACGCCGACAGCACCGCCACTGGTAGTATTAACCGCCTGGCAGCCGCCCAGCACGATGCCAGCACTCAACAGGCTGGCGACAAAAGACTTACGCATGAAAACACTCCCTTTTTTGCATGCGCCGTATCCTAGGCCGACTCGCCAGTAGCCGCTATAGCCGCAGGGAAGATTTTCATCACCAGCACCGGCCACCCCTCAAAGCGGGGTAAGACACTCCGGCGCATCCAGCTTCGGGTCATTGACGAAATTCGCCAAGGCCCTTTCGCGCAATGGCGCAGGCGGACTGGCCAGCAATTCGTGCAAGCGGGTAACCGGCGTATCCGGATCGAGCCAGGCAGCCTGGCCCGCCTCGTCGAGGATCAGCGGCCGGCGCTGGTTCATGGCCGCCTGGGTCACCACCGCGCAACTCAGCCACACCTGGTCCTGCACGGGGTAGGCTTCCCATATGGCCGCAAAGTACAGCGAGGCGCCCTCCCCCGGCGTCAGCCAATAAGGACGCTTGCGTACCGTGCCCCGCCACTCGTAAAAGCCGTTGGCCGGCATCAGGCAGCGGCGCTGGCGAAACGCCTCACGGAACATCGGTTGCTCGGCCAGGGTTTCGGCGCGGGCATGGGCGGGGGTGCGGGACAGGTCGGTGAGCCACGCCGGGGTCAGCCCCCAACGCGCCATGGCCAGCTGCTGCTGGCCGTCAAGCAGGCGCTGGATCAGCACCGACGCCCCAGGCGCGATATTCCATTGGGCCGGCTGGCCCGCGGGGAACCCCGGCAGACTGGCAAGGGCCTGGGGCCAGCGAAACAGGGCGTAACGTCCACACATGAGCGAATTCAGAACCTAGCAGATCAAGGTACCGGGGATACTCTCCGGTTCGTCGCCAACCAATGGCTGGGCTTCATTGTACGCATCGATCAGCTGCCGTGCGTACTCGGCCTGCTCATCGGCGACCGCAAGCCCTAGCAACCCTTGCATGGGCAGCTCGCCGACTGCACCGATCAGGTCACGGCCCACCACCTGCACCGCGATGCCTTCACTGGCGAGCATCCCGGCCAGCATTTCGGCTTCAAGCAGGTTTTCCGGTTCGTAGATCCGCCGCATCATTCGTTCTCGCCGTAGACATCCAGCATCCATTCCTCGCCATGCACCTGCAGCACGAAACGAATCGGCCTGCAGCACACCTGGCAGTCCTCGATGTACTCCTGATCGCCACCGGACAGGTCCACCGTAGTTTCGACCTCTTCGCCGCAATAAGGGCAATCGTAGAACGCAGTTTCGAGCATCGCGGCCTCCGGGGTGACTTATGCGTATAATTGTCGGTCTGTTTACGGGGCCCGTGTGCGTCCGAGCCGTTTTTCGGAGCCTGCCCCTGTTTATTACCCTAGCCGTTTCCAACAAGAGAGCATGATGGGCGAATTCGATGCCATCCGACCCTACGACGACGCTGAGGTACCTGCGGTTCTGGCCCGCCTGCTCAGCGACCCGGCATTCCTCGATATCCTCACCCACTTCCGCTTCCCGCGCGCAGCCGGGGCTTTCGGCTGGCTGCTCAAACCGCTGATCGCCCGCCGCCTGCGCAAGGAATTCGCCGGTGTGACCTGCGTTTCCACCCTGCAGGACAAGGTCGAGTACTACGTTGACCAGACCATCGACCGCGCCACCGACGGCGTCACCTATTCCGGTGTGGAGCAGCTGAAGGCTGGTACGGCCTACCTGTTCCTGGCCAACCACCGCGACATCGTGATGGACCCGGCCTTCGTCAACTACGCGGTGTACCACGCCGGCCTGCCCACGCCGCGCATCGCCATTGGCGACAACCTGCTGCAAAAGCCGTTCGTCAGCGACATGATGCGCCTGAACAAGAGCTTCATCGTGCACCGTTCGATCAGCGGGCGCCGTGAAAAGCTGGCGGCCTATCAACTGCTCTCGGCCTACATCAACCACTCGATCCGCAACGACGCCACCTCGATCTGGATCGCCCAGGCCGAGGGCCGCGCCAAGGACGGTGACGACCGCACCGACTCGGCGATCCTCAAGATGTTCCACATGAGCCGCAAGGACGAGGCGTTTGGCGCCGTCATCCAGAGCCTGAACCTGACGCCGGTGTCGATCAGCTACGAGTACGACCCGTGCGACCAGGCCAAAGCCCGCGAGCTGTATATCCGCGCCACCACTGGCAGCTACCAGAAGGCCCCAGGTGAGGACGACAACAGCATCGCCAAGGGGATTACCGGCTACAAGGGCCGGGTGCACATCAACTTCGCGCCACCGGTGACCGAGTACTACGAGGATACCAAGCAGCTGGCCGCGGAGATCGACCGCCAGATCCTGGCTGGCTACCGGTTGTTCCCGGTGCATTACCTGGCCTACGCAATGTGGGAGGGTAAGGACGAAGCCCTGCAGGTACCTGGCGCCGAACAGGTGTTCCCGGCCGACGAACTGGCCAAGGCCAAGGAAGAATGGCAACGTCGGCTGGCGGCGTGCCCTGAAGAGCAGCGGCCGTACTTGGTGTTACAGTATGCGACACCGGTGCGCAACCAATACCAGGTCAGGCAACAGACGCCGGTTGCCTGACCGATTGCGGGGCTGCCTTGCAGGCCCGCAATCTCAAACCCAGGTGCTGAACCAGGACAGCAGCAGCGCCATGGCCAGGCAAGCGAAGCCCAGAATGTAGAAGTACTTGGGCACCCGCAGGTCGAAGGCATCCACTACCCCCTCCTCAAGCGCCAGGCTCTCGCGGGTTTCGGCCGCGCGCCGCCGGGCGCTTTGCAGCAGCAACCCGCCCGGGCAGGTCAGCAGCAGCGCCAGCACATTGATCAACTTGGTGGGATGGGCGGCCAGAAAACCCCAAAGCACTTGCAAGGACATCACGCAACCTCGGTGTAAGCGACGGCAAAGGCCCGCATTCTACGCAAATCGCCCTCCGCTGCCCGGCATTGGCGACAAACTGTCATTTAATTTCATCTGTCATCGGCTCGTCATCTGGGCAGGCCACCCTGTCGACCTTCCCATGAGCCGGAGCTACTTCATGCTGCACGCCGAAAACCAGGACCGCCTTTACCTCGTTGCCCAAAGCGAGGAGCAACAGGCGCTGATCGATGGTTTTGCCATCAATGTGCAAGACCGCCAGTGGCTGGTCTACTGCGCGCTGGGCGGGCATGTGCATGAAGACCTGCCGGAGGTGGATGCAGGCACTGGCTTCAGCCTGCTGGATTTCCACATAGAGGCGGCGTGAACCGCCGCCGGCCAACCCACCCGCAAGCGCTGGCGAAGCACAAAAAAACCCGCTGCCTGACGACCAGGCAGCGGGTTTTCAGCAGCGCGAGGGCTTACTGGGCCAAGATCTGGCCAATGCTCGGGTCTTTGAACATGCGGGTCAGTGCATCGCTCAGAACGTCGCCTACCAACTGGGTGTTGGTGTCCTGGTTCGGTGCCATGCCGAAGCGCTGGTCGAGCGACGCACCGTAACGGCCGCTGTAGCTGCGGCCGCCATTCTTCACGTCGGCACGGAAGGTGGCACCGATCGTGGCTTCGGTCACGTACAGGTTGTCTTTGGGCGACTGGTACTTCAGCTCGGCCAGGGTCACGGTCAACTGCGGCGCGTTGTAGGCGTTGGCCGTAGGCGTGAAGCCGAGCAGGCGCACAGCCGCTTCAGCCTGGGCCTGCAGCTTGGGCACCACGTCGTTGCCACTGACGCTGATGGTGCTGGTTTCAGGGTACATGCCACCACGGGTACCCAGCGACTGCGATGGGCGACCGTCAACCACCCGGACCACAACCGGCTGGCCATGACCGACCGGCGCGAGTTGGGCCTTGAGCGTGGGTTGCGGGTTGAGTTGTTGCGGGCTGTGGGCACAACCGACCAGGCTGAGGCTGGCCACGGCAAGCAAACCGAACAACAGACGTTGCAACATGCGCGTTTCTCCAGAAAATGCGGCTAAGGCGCACAGTATACCCAGCCCCGCATCGGCCAGTCATCGGTCCCAGCCCGCTTGTGACAATGCTTTCATGCACTGCCCGGGCCTGTACTTTGCGCCTGTGCAAGCCGGCATTGGCAGCCGCGCATGCGCCTGGCCTGACAAACGCTGCAATAAAAACCACGAATGGCGACATTTCTGCCCGCGACATCGTTATAATCTCCCCCCGATTATAAGGACGTCTCCTGATCGGGCCCCGCACTCGCCGATTGACCCCGGCAACTTCAACGCTTCGCCCACAGAGAGCCTTCCACTCAGGTCTTGCATCGGCTGTCGTGCCTGCTTTTCCGGCCCTTCACGCTGCATGAACCTGCGGGTTGCCATCGCGCAGTCCCTTTTTGAGGTTCACGTCTCCAAAAGAGCGTGAAAAAACGGTTTTCACAACTTCACAAGAGTGTGGCGAGCAAATGAACAGTCTGGCATGTGTAAAAGCGGCAGATGTGTCCCGAACAGCCCTGAACAGGCGGCAAATGCGCTCATCCTGCATGAGTGCCTGACCCGCTCCATAACGCACGCACGACACCTTGACCATAAGTCGAATTGCCGCAGCCCTGGCAAACGGCGTTCAATACCTGAACCCGAAGACTGGTTGGCGGTGTCCGCGGAAGTTGCAAGAACTGCGAAAAGCCGGACATGGCGACCCTGGCAACCCCAGGTCCTATGCTGTCAATTAGGTAGCTGTAGATTGTGGAGACGCGTTAAATGGCGCAGAACGAATCGGTTGATGTGGTACTGGTAGGCGCGGGCATCATGAGTGCCACCCTGGCCGTACTGCTCAAGGAGCTAGACCCGACCCTGAAGCTTGAGGTCGTCGAGGCGATGGACTCCGGAGCCGCGGAAAGCTCCAACCCCTGGAACAACGCAGGCACCGGCCACGCCGGCCTGTGCGAGCTGAACTACACGCCGCAGGCCGCCGATGGCAGCATCGACATCAAGAAGGCCGTGCACATCAACACCCAGTTCGAGGTTTCGCGCCAGTTCTGGGCCTACCTGAGCAAGAAGGACAACTTCGGCTCGGCGCGTGCGTTCATCAACCCTGTCCCGCACCTGAGCTACGTCGAGGGTGACAAGGGTGTTGCCTTCCTCAAGAAGCGCTTCGAGCTGCTCAAGCAGCACCATGCGTTCTCCGAGATGGAGTACACCGAAGACAAGGCCGTGATGAACGACTGGATGCCGCTGATGATGCCTGGCCGCCCTGCCGACCAGCACATCGCCGCGACCCGCGTGGCCAAAGGGACCGACGTCAACTTCGGCGCCCTGACCCTGAAGCTGCTGAAGCTGCTGGGTGACGCGCCGGACGCGCAGGTCAAATACAGCAAGAAGGTCGTCGGCCTGCGCCGTAACGGCAGCGGCTGGACCGTCAGCATCAAGGACGTCAACAGCGGCGGCAGCCGTGAAGTGGACGCCCGCTTCGTGTTCCTGGGCGCCGGCGGCGCGGCCCTGCCGCTGCTGCAGATGTCCGGCATCCCGGAGAGCAAAGGTTTTGGTGGCTTCCCGGTCAGCGGCCAGTGGCTGCGCTGCGACAACCCGGAAATCGTCAAGCAGCACCAGGCCAAGGTTTACAGCCAGGCCGCCGTAGGTGCGCCACCGATGTCGGTACCGCACCTGGACACCCGGGTTGTAGACGGCAAGACTTCGCTGCTGTTCGGCCCTTATGCCGGCTTTACCACCAAGTTCCTGAAGCACGGCTCGCTGATGGACCTGCCGCTGTCGGTGCGCATGGGCAATATCGGCCCGATGCTGGCCGTGGCCCGCGACAACATGGACCTGACCAAATACCTGGTCAGCGAAGTGATGCAGTCGATGGAACAGCGCCTTGAAGCCCTGCGCCGCTTCTACCCGCAGGCCAAGGCCGAAGACTGGCGCCTGGAAGTCGCAGGCCAGCGCGTGCAAATCATCAAGAAAGACCCGAAGAAAGGCGGCGTGCTGCAATTCGGCACCGAGCTGGTCTCGGCGCAGGACGGCAGCCTGGCTGCACTGCTCGGCGCCTCGCCAGGTGCCTCGGTGACCGTTTCGATCATGCTGGAACTGATCGAGCGTTGCTTCCCTGAGCAAGCCAAAGGGGCCTGGGCTGACAAACTCAAGGAAATCTTCCCCGCACGCGAGAAGACCCTGGCGACCGATGCTGCCCTGTACCGCGAGATCAGTGCAGATAACGACGCGGCACTGGACCTGGTGGAAAGCAGCCCGGCAGCCAAGCATTACGCCTGACTGGCCCGGTAACGAAAAAACGCCCTTCGGGGTAATGCCTTTCAATTAAG
>NZ_JBICMS010000017.1:0-50145 GCF_043106615.1 Pseudomonas sp. CJQ_9
AGTTATGTACTGTTCTATGAGAGCGGCCTTGTGTCGTGAAAGGGGCGCAAAGCGCCCCGGCCATCTCAAGCAATACCCAATTCGCCAAACACGAACGCATACTCCAGCGCCACATCCTTGAGCCCCTGATACCGCCCGCTCATCCCGCCGTGCCCGGCGCCCATCTCGGTCTTGAGCAACAGCAGGTTGTCATCGGTCTTGCGCGTGCGCAGCCGCGCCACCCACTTGGCCGCCTCCCAGTACTGCACGCGGCTGTCGTTGTAGCCCGCCACCACCAGCATCGCCGGGTAGGCCTGGGCCTTCACGTTCTCGTAGGGCGCATAAGCCTTGATCCGCGCATACACTTCCGGCTCCTCAGGGTTGCCCCACTCGTCGTACTCGGTCACGGTCAACGGCAGGTCGGGGTCGAGCATGGTGTTGAGCACGTCGACGAACGGCACCTCGGCGACCGCACAGCGGAACAGTTCGGGGCGCAGGTTGAGCACCGCGCCGATCAACAGGCCACCGGCACTGCCACCACTGATGGCCAGCCGGTCGGGCGCCGTCACGCCCTGGGCGACCAGGTGTTCGGCACAGGCGATGAAGTCGCTGAAGGTGTTGTGCTTGTGCGCCTGCTTGCCGGCACGGTACCAGGCTTCGCCCAGCTCGCCACCACCGCGTACATGGGCGATGGCGAAGGCCACGCCGCGCTGCAGCAGGCTCAGGCGTGCATGCGAGAACCATGGGTCGAGGCTTTCGCCATAGGCGCCGTAGCCGTACAGGTACAGCGGCACGGTCTGGCCCAGGTCCTGGCGGCGCCGCACCAGGCTGATCGGCACCTGGGTGCCGTCGGCGGCAGTCGCCCACAAGCGTTCGCTGACATAGTCGTCGGCATCGAAGGCGCCCAGTACCGGTGTTTGCTTGAGCACCACCTGGGCGCCGCTGGCCAGCTCCAGCTGGCGCACCTGGGCCGGGCGGTTGAGTGCTTCGTAGCGCAGGCGCAGGCAGGGGCTGGCGAACTCCAGGCTGTCTTGCACGTACAGGCTGTAGGCGGCATCCGGCAGCTCGACACGGTAGGCCGCCAGACCTTGCGGGCGCACTTCGATGATCGGCAGGCCGCCTTCGCGCAGGCTCAGGGTCAGGGCGCCGGCATTCAGGCTCAGCCCTTCAAGCATGACTGCCTCGCGGTGCGGCACCAGTGTCTGCCATTGCTCGCGGCCCGGTACCTCGGTAGCCGGGGCGTAATACAGGGCGAAGTTGATGCCGTCCTGGTTGGTGCGGATAAACCAGCACCACGCGCCGTCGAGCTGGCCGTGGTCGGGGAAGTATTCATGGCCCTCGGCACGTGGCGCCAGGCAAATGAATGGCGCCTGTGGGGTTTCAGCGTTCAGCACCCAGGCTTCGCTGGTGGTCTTGCTGTTCAGCAGCAGCACCAGCTGGCGCTCGGAACTGGTGCGGTAGCAATGCAGGAAGAAGCGCCCGTCGGGCTCCTCGAACACGCGCTCGGCACCGGGGCTGCCCAGCGTATGGCGGCACAGGCGCCATGGCCGGTGGGTGTCGTCCAGCTCGGCGAAGAACAGTGTCTGGCTGTCGTTGGCCCAGGTCATGCTGCCGTCGCAGTCTTCAAAGGGCAGGGCGGTGATCGCGCCGCTGGCGAGGTCTTTCACGTACAGGCTGTAGACCTCGTCGCCACTGGTATCCAGGCTGTAGGCCAGCAGGCGGTGGTCGGGGCTGATACTGAACGCGCCCAGCGAGAGGAAGCCGCCGTTGGCCAGTGCGTTGGGGTCGAGCAACAGCTGTTCCTGGCTTTCATCGACGGTGTTGCTGTCGTCGGCCGGGCGTGGGCAGCGGTAGTGGCGCGGGTACTCGTCGCCAGCGGTGGTGCGGGTGTAGTACAGGTACGGCCCCCAGGGTGAAGGCAGCGACAGGTCGGTCTCCTGGATGCGGCCCTTGATCTCTTCGAACAATTGCTCGCGCAGGGGCGCCTGGTCGGCCAGGCAGGCTTGCTGGTAGGCGTTTTCGGCCTGCAGGTAGGCGAGCACCTCGGGGGTGTCGCGCTGTTGCAGCCAGGCATACGGGTCGGCGGCCTGGTCGGCATGGGCAATCGGCGGTTGGGGCTTGGTCGGCATCGAGAATCTCTTGGTTGGGGTGGCCTGGGCCCGGCTGCGAAGCGGCCGGCGCAGGCAAACACTGTGTGCGCCCGGAAAAGTGTTTATCATAGGCACCTCTTTGCCTGGCTTGCACGAACACCATGATCGAGAACGACTACACCTTGGCCTGGGGCCTGTACGCGGTTGCCGCTTTGGGCTGCCTGCTGGTGGGCTTCAAACTGACCGGCTGGATGTGGCGCTGGTTGCGCGAGCCCCTGCGCGTGGTGCTGGCGGTGCTGTTGCTGACGCCGACCGTGGTTGACCCGGTCAAGGACAGCTTCGCCCCGGCCATCGCCATCACCACCCTGGATGTGGCGTTCAAGGTTGGCAACAATGCCTGGCGCGCAATTTCCGATTTTGCCATGTACGGCATGATCGCCTTTGCCTTGTATGCCCTCTTCGTATTGCTGCGCTGGCCGCTGGAAAAGCGCGCCCGCGAGCGGCGGGCCCAGGCTGAGGCCGCGGCCCAGCGCGAGCAGGCCGAAGATGACCGGCTCGGCGCCCAGGCCCCTTTGGCCGCCGAGCGCAGCGACCGTTACCGTGACCTCCCGCCACCTGCGGCACCCGGGGGAAATGGCCGGGTCGAGCCCCGTCTGTAAGCGGAGACACAGCCATGTGCGAACTGTTGGGCATGAGTGCCAACGTCCCTACCGACATTGTCTTCAGCTTTACCGGCCTGATGCAGCGCGGTGGCCGCACCGGCCCGCACCGCGATGGCTGGGGCATCGGCTTCTATGAAGGGCGCGGCCTGCGCCTGTTCCAGGACCCGGCTGCCAGCAGCGAGTCGGAGGTAGCCAGCCTGGTGCAGCGCTACCCGATCAAGAGCGAAGTGGTCATTGGCCATATCCGCCAGGCCAACGTCGGCAAGGTCTGCCTGGCCAACACCCACCCGTTCATGCGCGAAATGTGGGGCCGTAACTGGTGCTTTGCGCACAACGGCCAGTTGGGCGCCTTCAAGGGCCTGGGCAGTTTCTATCGGCCGGTAGGCGATACCGACAGCGAGGCGGCCTTTTGCGACCTGCTCAACCGCATTCGCAGCGCCTTCCCCGAGCCGGTGCCGGTGGAACAGCTGTTGCCGGTGCTGGTCGAAGCCTGTGCCGGTTACCGCGGGCAGGGCGTGTTCAACTGCATGCTCAGCGACGGTGACTGGCTGTTCTGTTTCTGTTCGACCAAGCTGGTGCACATTACCCGGCGTGCGCCGTTTGGCGCAGCACGCTTGAAGGATGTCGACCTCATCGTCGACTTCCATACGCAAACCACCCCCAACGACGTGGTCACGGTGATTGCCACCGAGGCCCTGACCGAGAACGAGACCTGGCAGCGCTACGAGCCGGGTCAATGGGCCCTGTGGCGGCACGGTGAATGTGTGGCGCACGGCCAGAGCTAAGGACGCTGCATGTTCAGAAGTTACCTGAGGTTGCTGCTGTTCACCTTCGGCCTGTTGGCCGGTATTCAGGTGCCGGGGCTGGTGAAAGACTACAGCCAGCGGGTGGAGGCGCACCTGTACGAGTCGCGCGAAGCGCTGGACGGTTTCAAGCAGACGGCCGAGCGCTTTTTCAATGGCGACCTGCAGGCCTTGTTAAGGCACTACCGCAGCAGTGATGACCCGGTGTTCAACAGTGACGCCAACAGCATCGAAAGCCTGATGATCCGCAACCAGTTGCTGGAGAACGAGTGGCAGGCCCTGCAAGGGCCTTGGGTCGCACGCACCTGGCATGTGCTGGTGCAGGCCGACCCGCAGTTGCGTGAAGAAACCCTCAACGGCTACAGCTACCAGATTCTGCTGGTGCCCGAGGCCATCGGCTGGGGTGTTGGCACAGGGTTTGTGCTGGCGTTCTTGGTCGAAAGCCTATTGCTGGGGCTTGGTTGGGTGATCCTCGGGGGGCGGCGCCGGGTGGTGAAAGAGAGCTGGCGCTGAGGGTGATCGCCAGCACAGGCACTGCGTTCTCAACGCCAACCCCCTAGGAAACCAGCACGATCCGCTGCCCACCCATATCCCGTGCATACCCCTCCAGCACCTGTCGGCACAGCCCGACTACCTCATCCACCAGCGCCACGCCGGTCTGCCAGGCCACCACCAGCTCCAGGCTCGGCGGCGGTTGCAGCCCGGCCAGCAACACCAGCTCGCCGCGGCCCAGCTCGGCATCCACCAATGCCGGTGGCAACGCGCCGATGCCGAAGCCGTCGCGTAGCAGCCGGGTAATGGCCGCCACCGAGTTCACGCAGTTCAGCCGCGGTGCGTCAGCCCCGGCACCCTGCAGCAGGCTCAGCACCTCCTGGTGCGGCCGTGAATTCTTCGAGAAGGTGATGATCCGCTCCCGACCGAGCTCGGCCAGCGAGCCGAAAGCGCGGTGCTGGGGCGAGCCGGCGGCAACCACCCAGCCCATCGGGTAGCGCGCCAGATCCAGGCTGCGGATCGACTGCTCGCGCAGCAGGTCGGTCTGCAGGATCACGTCGAGAAACCCCTTATGCAGTTGCTCGCGCAGGTTCAGTGCAGTGTCCGCCACCAGCTCGATTTCTACCTGTGGGTAGCGCTCGGTCAGTTCCGCCACCAGCGCACTCATCCAGGTGTGGATGACCGTGTCCATCACCCCGATGCGAATTCGCCCGACCTTGGCCCGGTCGCTGTCCAGCGATTGCTTCATGGCCTTGGCGGTGTCCAGCATGCGTTCGGCGTATTCCAGCACCTTGCCGCCTTCCGGGGTCAGGCTGACGCCGCGCGAGTCGCGCAGCAGCAGCTTCACGCCTAGGTCGGCCTCCAGCGCGGCAATACGGCTGGAGACCGAGGCCTGGGTGGTGAACAGCTTGTCTGCGGTCAGGCGGAAGCTCTTGAGGCGGGCGACCCAGACAAAGGTTTCGAGAAAGCGAAGGTTCATGATCAGTTTTTCTTGTTCCAGACCGGCGGTTTTTCTCGTTGGACGCAGCGCGCGCGGGCTCCGAACATTGGCCCAGGCCGCGACAGTACAGGTCGCCCATACAACAATACCAACAAGCCGAGGCAAGCATGAACCCCACCGGCGTGCAGCAGCAGGTCAGTTCTTCCCCTTCGTCCGGGCCGTTCGCCTGGTACCGCGACATCGACTCACAGCAACGGCGCACCTTCTGGAGCTGCAAGATTGGCTACGGCCTGGATGGCATGGACACCCAGATGCTCAGCTTCGTCATCCCCACGCTGATCATGCTGTGGGGGATCACCACCACCGAAGCCGGGCTGATCCACACCAGCACGCTGATCGCCTCGGCGGTGGGCGGCTGGATAGCCGGTATCCTCTCCGACCGCATTGGCCGCGTACGTACCCTGCAACTGACGGTACTGTGGTTTGCGTTTTTCACTTTTCTCTGCGGGTTCGCCCAGAACTACCAGCAGTTGCTGATCGCCCGAACCTTGATGGGCTTCGGCTTCGGCGGCGAGTGGACCGCCGGCGCAGTGCTGATCGGCGAAGTGATCCGCGCCCAGGACCGTGGCAAGGCGGTCGGCATGGTGCAGTCCGGGTGGGCCATTGGCTGGGGCCTGACCGCCATCCTCTATGCGCTGCTGTTCTCCTGGCTGCCGCCTGAGCAGGCCTGGCGGGCACTGTTCCTGTTGGGCCTGGTGCCGGCCATCTTCGTGATCTTCGTGCGCCGCCTGGTCAAGGACCCGGAGGTCTACCGCCAGGCCAAGGCGACGCCAGCGGCCGAGGCACCGTCGCACTTCTACGAGATTTTCGCCCCAGGCATGCTCTGGACCACCGTGCGCGCCTCGTTGTTGACCACAGGCGCGCTGGGCGGTTACTACGCCATCACGTCCTGGTTGCCGACCTTCCTCAAGAATGAACGCGGCCTGAGCGTGCTGGGAACCGGTGGCTATCTGGCGATGGTGATCGTTGGTTCGTATGTGGGCTACGTCGTCAGTGCGTACCTGTCCGACCTACTGGGGCGTAAGAAGAACTTCATCCTGTTCGCCGTGGGCTCGTTCGTCATCGTGCTGCTGTACACGCAGATGCCCGTCAGCGATGGCGTGATGCTGTGGCTGGGCTTCCCGCTGGGCTTCTTCGCCTCGGGGATCTTCAGCGGCATGGGCGCGTTCCTGACAGAGCTGTTCCCAACACGTATCCGCGGTTCGGGGCAGGGCTTCTGCTACAACATCGGCAAAGTCGTTGCGGCGCTGTTCCCGTTGCTGATTGGCTTGCTCGGCCAGCAGGTGCCGCTGGGCCTGGGTATCGGTGTGTTTTCTGCCGTGTCCTATGGCGTGGTGATCGTTGCAGCGCTGAGCCTGCCGGAAACACGCGGCAAACAGTTGCAAGCGCGGTAAGGTAGGCACATGCACGACAACAACGGAGGCCGCGTGGTGGAACGCCTGCTACTCAATTGCGACATGGGTGAAAGTTTCGGCAGCTGGCGCATGGGCCTGGATGCCGAGGTCATGCCCTATATCGACTGCGCCAACATCGCCTGCGGTTACCACGCCGGTGACCCGGGCATCATGCGCCGCACCGTGGCCCTGGCACTGGAGCACGGGGTGGCGATCGGTGCCCACCCGGCCTACCCGGACCTGGTCGGCTTCGGGCGCCGGTCCATGGCCTGCAGCCCCGAGGAAATTCGCGATTTGCTGCACTACCAGATCGGCGCACTGGAGGGCATCTGCAAGGTGCTCGGCGGCCGGGTGGCCTATATCAAGCCGCATGGCGCGCTGTACAACGACATGATGGCCGACCCGCTCAAGCTGCGCACCGTGCTGGAAGCTGTGGCGGCTTACGGCAGCGACCTGCCGCTGATGCTGATGGCCACCGCCGACAACCGTGCGGCCCAGGCGCTGGGCGATGAAATCGGCGTGCCGCTGTGGTTCGAGGCATTCGCCGACCGGGCCTATACCGCCAGCGGCCACCTGGTCTCGCGGCGCCTGCCTGGCGCCGTGCATCACGACCCGGCGCGTGTGGTGGAGCAGGCCGAGCGCCTGGCCCGTGGCCATACGTTGGTGGCGAACGATGGCAGTGCCTTGAAGCTGGCGGCCAGCACACTGTGTGTGCATGGCGACAACGACAGTTCGGTAGCAGCGGTGCGGCAGATCCGCCAAGCCCTCGATGCCATGGAGCGATGATGAAGCTGCGTATCGAAGTGGTCGCGTTCGACAGCCTGATGGTGCGCCTGTTCGAGCGTATCGACGAGGCCAACATGCCGTGGATGCTCGCTGCCAGCCAGTGCTTGCGCGCAGCGTTCGGCCAGCACCTGCTGGACGTGGTGCCGTCGTACACCACGCTCATGGTGCACTTCGACCTGCCGCCGGCCGAGGCGAGGGCGCTGATCGCCCAGGCCCTGGACGGTTTGCAGCCGGACGCCGGCAGTGCTGGCCGGCGCCACGAGATCCCGGTGTGGTACCACGCCAGCGTCGGCCCGGAGCTGCCTGTACTGGCTGCCCGCAGCGGCTTGACCGAGGGTGAAGTGGTCCGCTTGCACAGCGAGCGCGAGTACCCGGTTTTTGCCTTGGGCTTCGCCCCTGGGTTCGGCTTCATGGGCCTGGTCGATGAACGCCTGGCCAGCCCCCGCCTGAGCACCCCGCGCAAGCGCGTGGCGGCGGGCAGCGTGGGTATTGCCGAGCGCCAGACAGCAGCGTACCCGGCGGTGTCGCCGGGGGGCTGGAACCTGATCGGGCGAACACCGGTGCGTTTGTTCGACCATGAACGTGAGGGTTATAGCCTGTTGCAACCCGGTGACCGGGTGCGTTTCGTGGCGGTTACGCGTGATGAGTTTCTGGCCCTGGGCGGCGATGTGGAGGCGCAAGGATGAAGCAGTTGACGATCGAGGCCAGCAACGCCTTGTGCCAGTTGCAGGACGCGGGGCGCTTCGGCGTACGGCACCTGGGCGTGACCCAGGGCGGGGCGCTGGACTGGGTGGCGATGTACTGGGCCAACTGGCTGTTGGGCAATTCGCTGGCCGCACCTGTGGTGGAGGTCGCGCTGGGTGGCTTCTGTGTGGTGGCGCAGCAGGATTGTGTGCTGGCGCTGGCCGGTGCCGACCTGGATGCGCGAGTTGATGATCAGCCGGTAGCGCCCTGGCGCAGCTTTGCTTTGGGCAAAGGGCAGCGCTTGGCCCTGAAGCAGCCCAAGCAGGGCGTTCGGGCGTACCTGGCGGCGCCTGGCGGGTTTCGCGGCGAGGCGGTGCTGGGCAGCTGTGCCACCGTGGTGCGCGAAGCGCTGGGCGGTACAGGCGGCCAGGGCGCTGCGCTTGGTAAAGGCCAGCTGCTGGCTTTTGCGGGTACGCCGGCAACCCTTCGTGAAGTGCCGGATGCCTTGCGCCCGCGCTATCACCACAAGCCTGTGCTCGACCTAGTGATGGGCGCGCAGATCGGTGATTTCAGTGGTACCAGCCTGTTTGAGGCGTTCAACAGTGACTGGACGCTGGACAGCCGGGCTGACCGCATGGGCATCCGTCTACTGGGGCCGAAATTGGTCTACCAGGGCGCGCCGATGATTTCCGAGGGCATTCCCCTGGGGGCGGTGCAGGTGCCGCCGGACGGGCAACCGATCGTGTTGCTCAATGACCGGCAGACCATTGGCGGTTACCCGCGGCTGGGGGCGTTGACACCGCTGGCGCTGGCGCAACTGGCGCAGTGCATGCCGGGGGCGCAGGTGAAGTTCAGGGCGGTGGTGCAGGATGAGGCGTGGCGGGAGCAGCAGCAATACTTGGGCCGGTGGCTGTAAGGCTGCGGGCCCTTTCGCGGGCACGCCCGCTCCCACACAGGCCTGCGCCATACCTGTAGGAGCGGGCGCGCCCGCGAAGAGGCCAGACCGCTGGCAAGTGGCAGCCCGTTCTATCTCACTTTGAGAGATACCGCATCCCTTCCTCCAACCCCTGCAAGGTCAGCGGATACATCTTGTCCTCGATCAACTCCCGCACCAGGTGGGTCGAGGCGGTGTAGTCCCAAGCCTGCCGGGGATAGGGGTTGATCCAGATGATCTTGCGGAATTTCTCCATGAAACGCTGCAGCCACACATACCCGGCTTCTTCGTTCCAGTGCTCCACGCTGCCACCGGGCTGGGTGATTTCGTAAGGCGCCATGGCCGCATCGCCAACGAAGATCACTTTGTAGTCGTCACCATACTTGTGCAGCAGATCGAACGTGGAAAACCGCTCCGAGGTGCGGCGCAGGTTGTTCTTCCAAACCGACTCGTACACGCAGTTGTGGAAGTAGTAGTACTCCAGGTGCTTGAACTCGGTCTTGCAGGCCGAGAACAGTTCTTCGCACACCTTGACGTGGGCGTCCATGGAACCACCGATGTCGAACAGCAACAGCAGCTTCACGGTGTTGCGCCGCTCCGGGCGCATCTGGATGTTCAACAACCCGGCATCGCGCGCGGTGTGGTCGATGGTGCCGTCGATGTCGAGCTCTTCGGCGGCGCCTTCACGGGCGAACTTGCGCAGCCGGCGCAGGGCCAGCTTGATGTTGCGCGTGCCCAGTTCCACCTGGTCGTCGAGGTTCTTGTACTCGCGCTGGTCCCAGACCTTCACCGCCTTGCCCTGGCGTTTGCCTGCCTCGCCCACGCGGATGCCCTCGGGGTTGTAGCCGCCCGAGCCGAACGGGCTGGTGCCGCCGGTGCCGATCCACTTGTTGCCGCCGGCGTGGCGCGCCTTCTGCTCTTCCAGGCGCTGCTTGAAGGCCTCGATGAGCTTGTCCAGGCCGCCCAGCGACTGGATTTGCGCCCGTTCTTCGTCGCTGAGCGAGCGCTCGAACTCCTTGCGCAGCCAGTCTTCCGGGATCAGCGCCTCGATGTGCTGGTCGAGGTTTTCCAGGCCTTTGAAGTAAGCGGCGAAGGCGCGGTCGAACTTGTCGAAATGGCGTTCGTCTTTCACCAGAATGGCACGGGCGAGGTAATAGAATTCGTCCATGTCGGCGAACACCACGTGCTTTTGCAAGGCCTGGTGCAGGTCGAGCAGTTCACGCACCGACACCGGCACCTTGGCCGCACGCATTTCATTGAACAGGTTGAGCAGCATGGCCCGGCTCCTGTCAGCGGTTGCCGCGCCGGCTCATGAACGCCAGGCGCTCGAGCAGTTGCACGTCCTGCTCGTTCTTCACCAGCGCACCGGCCAGCGGCGGGATCGCCTTGGTCGGGTCGCGTTCGCGCAACACCGCTTCACCAATGTTGTCGGCCATCAGCAGCTTGAGCCAGTCGACCAGCTCGGAGGTGGAAGGCTTTTTCTTCAGGCCAGGCACCTTGCGTACGTCGAAGAACACGTCCAGCGCCTCGCTGACCAGCGCCTGGCTGATGTTCGGGTAGTGCACGTCGACGATCTGCTGCAGGGTGCTGCGGTCGGGGAAGGCGATGTAGTGGAAGAAGCAGCGGCGCAGGAAGGCGTCGGGCAGCTCCTTTTCGTTGTTCGAGGTAATGATGATGATCGGGCGCTGCCGGGCCTTGATGGTCTCGTCGATTTCGTAAACGTAGAACTCCATCTTGTCCAGTTCCTGCAACAGGTCGTTGGGGAACTCGATGTCGGCCTTGTCGATTTCGTCGATCAGCAGGATGACCCGCTCCTCGGCCTCGAAGGCCTCCCAAAGCTTGCCCTTCTTCAGGTAGTTGCGCACGTCATGGACCTTGTCCACGCCCAACTGCGAGTCGCGCAGGCGGCTGACCGCGTCGTACTCGTAGAGGCCCTGGTGGGCCTTGGTGGTGGACTTGATGTGCCAGGTGATCAGGCGCGCGCCGAACGAAGCTGCCAACTGCTCGGCGAGCATGGTCTTGCCGGTGCCGGGTTCGCCCTTGACCAACAGCGGGCGTTCGAGGGTGATGGCCGCGTTTACTGCCAGTTTCAGGTCGTCTGTGGCGACGTAGTCGCGGGTGCCTTCGAACTTCATGGGGCTGTCCTCTGTTGTAAGCCTGTGCCGGCCTCTTCGCGGGCACGCCCGCTCCCACAGGAATTGCACAAACTGCTGAATCTGCGGGGTACCTGTGGGAGCGGGCGCGCCCGCGAATGGGCCAACACCTGTTTTCGATTTGTTACCGACTATAACGCGGGCCCGGGCACCTGCAAACGCGGACCGGGTATTCAGTCCCTGAATGCCCCGTCACGCTGTTTCAGTCGGACTTCGGCGCCGGTTGCTCATAGCGTGCATTGAACGCCTGGATGAAACCGTTGCGCAGGATCTGCAGGAAGGCCTCGAAGGCGCTGATGTTCTGCTTGTGCACGCTGCCGCTGAGCTCCACCCGGGTGGCGAACTGGTTTTTCGGCTGGTTCTTCAGCACCGTCTCGGAGGCGCCCACCAGGGCCTCCCACACCGAGCGGAAGAAGCCTTTGTCCTTGTTCTCGACATCCTGCTGCCAGTCGAACACGTCCACGTCACGCAGCAGGGGTTTGATGTAGCCATTGAGGCGACCGTTTTCCGCCTGCGCCTCAATGACCACGTCACCATGCCCTGCGCTGAAGTCGAACTTGCCGTAGGCACTGGCGAAGTCATTCAGGTTGCGCAGTTCTATGCCGGTGGCACGCAGGCGGAACTCGAAGTCATCGAAGTCACTGAACGGGTCGAAGGTGGCGCGGCTTTCGACCTTGGCATTGCCGGCGATCAGCGCCGTGCCCTCGAAGCTGGCGTCGCGCCGGCCTTGTTTGTCGCGCACGTTGGTCAGGTTGCTGATGGTGGCGTCCAGCCGGGTTGCCTTGAGGTTGACCGGGGGGTTGGAATTGAAATTGCGAAAGGTGAGGGTGCCATTGTCGATATGCACTTCATCGAGGGTAATCGGCAGCAGCTTTTCCAGTTGTTGCCGCCAATCGGTGCCCTGGCCGGTCTGCGAGGCCTGCTTGTTGCCGCCGTCGACGAAGTTCAGTTCGGGCTGCTCGAAGATCACTTTCGCCACCACGGCCTTGTCGTAGATCAGCGAGTGCCAGCTGACCGACAGGTCGATAACCGGTGCATCCAGCAGCGGCACTGGCACCTTGCCGCTGGTCTTGACGATCCGCAGGCCGTTGATCCGGTAGGCTCCGCGCCACCAGGCCAGGTCCACGTCGGCCACGTGGCCACGGTAGTCGCCCATGTCGGCCAGCTTGTCGTTGAGGTAGTCGCGCACCAGGTAGGGCAGGGCCAGGTGCAACGCCACCAGCAGCGCCACCAGGCTGGCCAGGCCGATCAACGGCCAGCGATAACGGGCTTTCATCGGGGTGTCTCCTAGGAGGGATGAGCGGTGGACCGCAATGCGCCCGGCTGAGTTCGAACAGGCTTTACGGGCCTACGGCCGGGGCTTACCCTTGAGGTCTTTTCCTGCTCGCTTTCATGCCAAGGACCCCTGCCATGAGCCGTATCTTTGCAGACAACGCCCATTCCATCGGCAACACGCCGCTGGTGCAGATCAACCGGATCGCCCCGCGTGGCGTGACCATCCTGGCCAAGATCGAGGGGCGCAACCCCGGCTACTCGGTCAAGTGCCGCATTGGCGCGAACATGGTCTGGGATGCCGAAAGCAGCGGCCGGCTCAAGCCGGGCATGACCATTGTCGAGCCCACCTCGGGCAACACCGGTATCGGCCTGGCCTTCGTTGCCGCCGCGCGTGGCTACAAGCTGATGCTGACCATGCCCGCGTCGATGAGCCTCGAACGGCGCAAGGTGCTGAAGGCGCTAGGCGCCGAACTGGTGCTGACCGAGCCGGCCAAAGGCATGAAGGGCGCCATCGACAAGGCCAACGAAATCGTGGCCTCAGACCCGGCGCAGTACTTCCTGCCAGGCCAGTTCGAGAACCCGGCCAACCCCGCCATTCACGAAAAAACCACGGGGCCGGAAATCTGGAACGACACCGACGGCGCGGTGGACGTGCTGGTGGCGGGGGTGGGCACTGGCGGCACCATCACCGGTGTGTCGCGCTACATCAAGCATACCCAGGGCAAGGCGATCCTGTCGGTGGCCGTGGAGCCCGAGGCTTCGCCACTGATCACCCAGACCCTGGCCGGCGAAGAGCTCAAGCCCAGCCCACACAAGATCCAGGGCATCGGGGCTGGCTTCGTACCGAAAAACCTCGACCTGTCGATCGTCGACCAGGTGCTGACGGTGGCCGACGAAGAGGCCAAGGCCATGGCCATTCGCCTGATGCAGGAAGAAGGCATTCTCTGCGGCATTTCTTGCGGCGCAGCCATGGCGGCGGCCGTGCGCCTGGCGGAAAAACCGGAAATGCAAGGCAAGACCATCGTCGTGGTGCTGCCCGATTCCGGCGAGCGTTATTTGTCGAGCATGCTGTTCAGCGACATGTTCAGCGACCAGGAAAACCAGCAGTAACCGGCCATGCCGCTGACCGGGCTCAATGTTCGGCGGCCTGGTTGACTGCACAATCTTCATCGACACGATCCCGCCCGGGTGGTTTGTACCGCGGCGGGATCGGTTTATGATGGCAGGATGATTTTCAGGAGAGCAGGCCGCGCAGCCCTGTTTCTTCCCCTAGGAGTGATGCATGACCTTATCCTTTGCAGCCAAGGCGGGTGTCTTGCTGGTGTTCTTCGCCAGCGTGCTGTTCGTGCACCTGCGCGGCAAGGCCCGCCTGCCGGTGTTGCGCCAGTTCGTCAACCATTCGGCGCTGTTCGCCCCCTACAACGCCTTGATGTACCTGTTTTCCGGGGTGCCGTCCAAACCCTACCTGGACCGCCAGCGCTTCCCGGAACTGGATGTGCTCAAAGACAACTGGCAGGAAATCCGCGAAGAGGCCATGCGCCTGTTTGACGAGGGCTATATCCGCGCCGCCGAAAAGGACAACGACGCCGGCTTCGGTTCGTTCTTCAAGAAGGGTTGGAAGCGGTTTTACCTGAAGTGGTACGACAAGCCGCTGCCATCGGCCGAGGCGCTGTGCCCGAAAACCGTAGAACTGGTCAGCAGCATTCCCAACGTCAAGGGCGCGATGTTCGCCCTGCTGCCTGGCGGTAGCCACCTCAACCCGCACCGCGACCCATTCGCCGGTTCGTTGCGTTACCACCTGGGCCTGTCCACGCCGAACTCCGACGCCTGCCGCATCTACGTCGATGGGCAGGTGTACGCCTGGCGGGACGGCGAAGACGTGATGTTCGATGAAACCTACGTGCACTGGGTGAAGAACGAGACCGATGTGACCCGGGTGATCCTGTTCTGCGACATCGAGCGGCCGTTGAGCAGCCCGCTGATGACCCGCATCAACCGCCAGGTCAGTGCCTTCCTGGGCCGCGCCACCGCGCCACAGAACACCGACGACGAGCGGGTGGGCGGCATCAACCAGGCGTATGCCTGGAGCAAGCGCTTCTCCAACAAGCTCAGCACCCACGTGAAGCAGTTCAAGCGGGCCAACCCCAAGGCCTATCGGGTCTTGCGCCCGGTGCTGGCGGTGGTCGTGGCTTATCTGCTTTACCGCTGGTTGTTCTGAACGCAGGCCAGGCCTTGGCGCGGGTTCACCCGCGCACAGGCCAGCTCACCTCACACTGGCGCCCGCTATTGCCCAATCGTGGGTTCACCGCTATTCTCCACAACACTTCCTTCCCTGAAGCCTGAATCATGCCCGCCAAGCCCTCCACCACCAGCTTTGCCATCGCGCCAGTCGCGGGCATGGTCGTGCGTGGCAGCCAGCAGCCGGCCATGGTCAGTCATTACCCACCACCTGTCAGTGGCGCCGTAGGCGGCGTAGCTCCGCCATGCTGCGTGGTCGTGCTGGGCTGATCGGCTTCGGCCGAGTCCCTTCGCACACGCAACCCACTGAACCCGGCCGGCTACTTAGCGCGCTTTAGCACAGGCCGTCCGCTTGGCTTATCTGCCTATCATCAGGTGGCAATACATGTCCTTTTTCAACAAAGCATCCGTGGCCTCGGCGGCCACTACCAGCCTGTTCGTTCTGCTGTGGAGCAGCGGGGCGATCGTTTCCAAACTTGGCCTGGCGCATGCCAGCCCGTTCGCCTTCCTGCTGCTGCGTTCTGCCTTGGCCCTGGCAGGCCTGTTGCTGATCGGGCCGTTGCTGGGGCTGCGCTGGCCACGCCGTAAGGGCGCCATGCTGCGTGCCCTGGGCACTGGCTGCGTGTTGCTCGGGGCTTACCAGATCTTCTATCTGCTGGCCCTCGACACCCACGTCACGCCAGGCATCATGGCCACGGTCATGGGCGTGCAACCGATCCTCACCGTCGTGCTGATGGAGCGCCAGCGTTCGATCAGCCGCCTGTTCGGCCTGGGGCTGGGCTTGAGCGGCTTGATCATGGTGGTCTACCAGGGGCTCAACCTGGGTGGGGTGTCGCTGGCGGGCATGCTGTTCGCCCTGCTGGCGCTGGCCAGCATGACTTGCGGTTCGATTCTGCAAAAACGCATCACCGACAACCCCATGGGCACGCTGCCGCTGCAGTACCTGGCCGGCTTTGCCCTGTGCGCGCTGTTCGCACCCTTGCAACCCTTACAGGTGCAGTGGACCGGGGGTTTCGTGGCTGCCTTGCTGTGGATGGGCCTGGTGGTTTCGCTGCTGGCCACCTTGCTGCTGTATCGGCTGATCGCCAAGGGTAACCTGGTCAACGTCACCAGCCTGTTCTACCTGGTGCCGGCAGTGACCGCGGTGATGGACTTGCTGATCTTCGGCAACCGCCTGGCGCCGCTCAGCCTGCTGGGCATGGGCTTGATCGTGGTCGGCCTGCTGTTTGTGTTCCGCAAGCCTGCCAAGCGCCTGGCCGAGGCTTGAGCCCTAGCGGAACTCGGCGGGGATGGCGTGCCGGAGTACGCCTTCCTCGAAGTCCAGCAGCCCGGCTTCGCGCTGGGTGAGCAGGTAGTAGAGCAGGGTGTCGATTGAGCGCTGTTGCGGTACTGCCACGGCCAGCAGCCTTACCGACTGCTCGGTTTCACAGGCGCAGCCGAAATCCTGCAACGCAGCGCGAACCTGATCGAGGGTTTCCGGGGGCTTGACCAGCACCCGGAATACCGAGGTGCCGCTGCTTTGGCGCAGTTCGGCGAACCACGTCTGGCCGTTTTCTTCATAGGTGCCGATAAGGTCACCCGGCGCGATGCCGTACACATGAAAGGGGATGTTGTCCACGGCATGGCCGCCTTCCACAGCCTTGGCCCAAAGGCCTTCGACCGAGGCCGGTGGGTAGCCGTTGGCGTCCTGTTCCAGGCGGAACAGCACCTTCTTGCAGGTTGGGCTCATGCCGTTCTCCCGGTCAATTGCGCGCCGGGCGCAGTACCAGCCACAAGGCCACAGCAATCAGCAGGCCGCCATACAGGTGCGCCAGCGACAGCGGCTCGTCCAGCAGCCATGCGCCCCACAGCACGCCGAACACCGGGATCAGGAAGGTCACGGTGCTGGCCTTTACCGGGCCTATTTCTGCCAGCAGACGGAAGTACAGGATATAGGCGAATGCCGTGCACAGCAGGCCCAGGCCGAGCAGCGACAGCCAGACCTGCCAGCCGCCCCAGCTGGCGGGCGGCTGGCTGAGGGCGCTCCAGGCGAACAGCGGGCTCAGCATCAGCGTAGCGCCGAGCATGCTGCCCAGCGCCGACAGGCGGCTGTCCAGGCCACTGATCCAACGCCGCGCGAGGAACCCGGCAAAGCCGTAGCAGGTGGTAGCTGCCAGGCACGCCAGGGCGCCTTGCAGCAGGGCCATGTCCAGGGCCACCGGCCCGGCCCCGCTGAGGATGCCGACACCGAGCAGGCCAAGGAAAATGCCGCAGAGCTTGGCCAACGTCATGGGTTCACGGAAGCACAGCACGCCGATCAGCACGCCCATCAGTGGCGTGGTGGCGTTGAAGATCGCCGAGTAACCGGCTGGCAGCACCTGGGCAGCTACGGAATAGAAGGTTGCCGGGATGCCGGAGTTGATCATGCCCAGTACCAGGCAGGCCCCGAGCTTGCCCTGGAAGTCCCAGCGCACGCGGCTGGCGGCGACGATGGCGACCAGGCCCAGGCAGGCGATCGAGACGCGAAAGAACGCGGTCGGCACCGTGCCCAGCTCGGGGGCGATAATGCGCATGAACAGGAAACTCGCCCCCCAGACGGCAGCAAGGGTCAGCAGGCGGGTTAAAGCAATCGGGCTCACAACGGTCTCCGGAGGGCAGGGCAGGGCAGGGGCGCGAGTGTACGCGAGGGGGCGGGGCGATACTTGTGCTTTCTTGCGCAGTGAACCTGGCCCGCATTTGCATCAGGCCGACTAAGCTGTGTAACTCATTCACCCATGAGGTGCCTGGCATGCCCCAACCCTGGCCCGCTGTCGAAATCGCCCGCACCATCCTGGCGGGCTTCGACGATTACCGTGACCACTTCCAGCGCATCACCCTCGGCGCCCGCCAGCGCTTCGAACAGGCGCGCTGGCAGGAAATCCAACAGGCCGCGGCTGCGCGCATCAGCCTGTATGAAGAGAAAGTCGCCGAGGTCAACGGCTGGCTGCGCCAGGCCTTCCCCGCGCCGGTGTTGCTGGACGTGGCGCAGTGGCCGCTGGCCAAACACGCCTACATCCAGCAGATCGACCCCCGGCTGGACGATGAGTTGGCCGAGACCTGGTACAACTCGCTGTTCTGCAGCCTGTTCAGCCACGACCAGATCAGTGATGGTTGCATGTTCATCCACACCACCCGGCCGTCGCTGCGCGGGCGTGAGCGCGCCGCGCAAACCCGTACCTATGCGCTGGGCGGTAGCCTCAAGGGAATGTTGCAGGCGATCTTCGCCGACTACCCGTTCGATGTCGCCTACGGTGACCTGGAGGGTGACCTGGCACGGCTGCAAGCGCAGGTGCGCGAATGCCTGCCCGACGGGGTCTGCAAGGACCCGGAGCTGGCGGTGGAACTGTTCGTGCCCGTGCTGTACCGCAACAAAGGGGCCTACCTGGTCGGCCGCCTGTACAACCGCGATGAGCAATGGCCCTTGGTGATTCCCTTGCTGCACCGCGAGGGCCATGGCATCGAGGTGGACGGGTTGATCACCGACGAAGCCGAGGTGTCGATCATTTTCTCGTTCACCCGCTCCTACTTCATGGCCGATGTGCCGGTGCCGGCCGAGTTCGTGCATTTTCTCAAGCGCATTCTGCCGGGCAAGCACATTGCCGAGCTGTACACGTCGATCGGTTTCTACAAGCAAGGCAAGTCGGAGTTCTACCGGGCCTTGATCAACCACCTGGCCAACAGCGACGACCGCTTCGTCATGGCGCCGGGGGTGCGCGGCATGGTCATGAGTGTGTTCACCCTGCCGGGCTTCAACACCGTGTTCAAGGTCATCAAAGACCGCTTTTCACCGTCGAAAACCGTTAACCGCGCCACGGTGATCGACAAGTACCGGTTGGTCAAAAGCGTGGACCGGGTTGGGCGCATGGCCGATACCCAGGAGTTCGCCGATTTTCGTTTCCCACGCAGCAAGTTCGAGCCCGATTGCCTGGCCGAGTTGCTCGAAGTGGCGCCCTCGACCGTTGTCCTGGAGGGCGACACGGTGCTGGTGCGCCACTGCTGGACCGAGCGGCGCATGACCCCGTTGAACCTGTACCTGGAGCGCGCGGGCGAAGGCCAGGTGCTGGCGGCGCTGGAAGACTACGGCCTGGCCATCAAGCAACTGGCAGCAGCGAACATTTTTCCCGGTGACATGCTGTTGAAGAACTTTGGCGTTACCCGGCATGGGCGCGTGGTGTTCTATGACTATGACGAAATCTGCTTTCTGACCGAGGTGAATTTCCGTCACATACCGCCACCGCGGTACCCAGAAGACGAGCTGTCGGGCGAGCCGTGGTATTCGATCGGACCGCACGATGTGTTCCCCGAAGAGTTCCCGCCGTTTCTGTTTGCCGACATGGGCCAGCGGCGCTTGTTCAGCCGTTTGCACGGCGAGCTGTATGACGCCGATTACTGGAAGGGCTTGCAGGCGGCCATTGGCGAAGGGAAGGTGATCGACGTGTTCCCGTATCGACGCAAGGGGCGCTGATGGCGGTGTTGCAGGCCAGGCCCCTCACTCCTTCAGGCACTTCAGCTCGCTGAAGTGGCCGTGCACCTTGGCCAACCGCGCTTGCAGCAACTGCCGCTGCTGCACGCTACTTTGCTGCACCAGGTCTACCAACAGGCTGCGCGCCTGTTGCTCGGTGTTCTGGAAGGCCGTGCGGTATTCCGGCGTCCACAGGCTTTCCTTGTGTTGCAACAAGGTTGCCAGGCGCGGCTCGAAGCTGGCGTCGTTGCGTTGGTTCATCGCCAGCAGCAGCTGTTGCTGCCAGTGGGCGCGGTTGGCGATCCATTCGCGGTTCTGGTCGCCCAGCGCTGCTGACCAGGCTTGTACGCGTTGCTTCTGCACCGCGGACAGTGGGCCAAACCAGGCGGTCAGGCGTTTTTCCATACGCGCGCTGCGCTCGCTGACCTGCTCGGCCAGCGGGGTATCGACGTACTCTTTTTGCCGCTCGGCGATGTCGTCGCGGAACGCTTCACGCATTTCGGCCACCTGGCTGTCGCTCATGCCGCGCAACAACTCGGTCGCCGAAGGGGTGATTTCCTCGGCCACACGGCCAATCGCCAGGCGCGCTTCGCGGGTGCGTTGCTGCAGCGCCTGGTCGGTCACCTGGTTGTTGGCGACCATGGCGCGGACCCGCTCCAGCCAGTCAAGGTAGCCCGGTAACTGGGTCTTGCAGTGCCAGGCCAGGTGTTGCTTGAGGCGGTCGTCGAGCAAGGCCTTTTGCGTGCCGTTCATGTCCAGGTAGTCGCCCAGCGACCACGGCACCAGGCGATCGAGGTTGCGGTAGGCCAGGTCCATGCGGCTGCAGGCGCCAAGGGCCAGGGCGAATCCAAGGGCGATGAGCAGGGCTTTGGACAGGCGTGAAGGCATGTGCTGTTCCTTGCAGTGGCTGGCCAGACGGTAGACGCGAGGGGGGGCACGGCGGTTCCACTGCATCAGCGGTCGGGCGGCGCGCTGGCTTCAGGTGTAGAATAGCCGCCTTGTTATGAGGATCATCGGAAATGGCTCTGCTTGGGCGTTACAACAGTTTGCAAATCGTGAAACACGTGGACTTCGGTCTGTACCTGGACGGCGGCGCCGATGGCGAGATCCTGCTGCCCGGGCGCTACATCCCGAAAAACGCCGAAACCGAAGTCGATGACTGGTTGAACGTGTTCATCTACCTGGACAGCGAAGACCAGCTGATTGCGACCACCGAGAAGCCCAAGGTGCAGGTCGGTGAGTTTGCCAGCCTGAAGGTCAAGGACATCAACGGTGCCGGCATCTTCCTCGACTGGGGCTTGTCCAAGGACCTGTTGATGCCGTACTCGGAAGAGGCGCGGCCGTTGAAGATCGGCGACTACTGCGTGGTGCACGTGTACCTCGACAAGCGCACCCGCCGCATCACCGCCACTTCCCGCCTGGACCGCTACCTTGACGTGGCCCCGGCCGATTACAAGGTAGGGCAGCCGGTCGAGCTGTTGGTGGCTGGCGAAACGCCGATGGGCTTCAAAGCCATCATCAACAACCGCCACTGGGGCCTGATCCACAAGAACGAAGTGTTCAAGTTCCTGCGCTCGGGCATGCACGAGAAGGGTTTCATCAAGGAACTGCGCCACGACGGCAAGATCGCCCTCAGCCTGCAGCCGGTGGGCGCGGCCCTTGCCGACAGCCTGCAGGAGCAGATCATGGCGCGCCTGGAGGCCGAAGGCGGGGTGCTGGGGGTGTGTGACAAGAGCGACCCGGCGTTGATCAGCAAGCTGTTCAATGTCAGCAAGGGCAACTTCAAGAAAGCCATTGGCGGCTTGTTCAAGCAGGGCTTGATCATCATCCATGACGACCGGATCGAAAAGGCCTGATCAGGCCTGAACGAAGTTGCGGAAGTCCAGCTGCTCGCCACCTGGGCGGGTGTCGCGCAGCAGCGAGTCGCGGTCGGCGCTCAGCGCCAGGCTGATGGTCGAGCGGCGCTTGCCAGGCTTGCGCACTTCCATCTGTTCCAGATGGGCCTTGAGGAAGTTGGTCGGGACTTTCAGGTGCTGCAGCTCGTCGGTTTGCGGGGTGTGCAGCAGCAGGTTGACCCAGTCGGCCTGGCCCTTGCCCAGCAGCGCCACCGGCACTTCGAACCACCACAGGTTGCGTTTGTTGTCCAGAATGGCGAACAGGGTGTTGCTGCTGTTCAGCACCGGGCGGGCCAGTGCTTGGTTGCGCCGGGCGATGGCGGCGGGTTTGTCGAGTTTCATGCAGGTTCCTGCGGGTTGACGCTATGAAGGCCTGCATTGTGAGGGGTGCCACGGGGCGGGGCAAGGTTTGATGGTTGTGCCTGCTGCGGGCGCGCCAGGTGGGGGGCGCGGGTGCTGCCTTGTGTTGCGCCCCACCCTCGCCATCAGCCGGCCCTGGCGGTGCGTCAGCGACGAAGCGGCAGGCTCAGCTCGGAGGTTGCCCCATCAGCGGTAGTCACGGTCGCGGTGAAGCTGCGCAACCCAGCGATGTCGTCCAGCGCCTGGGCAAACCGTGCCTGCCCTTGTGCGTCGCTGTTCACCTGCACTTCGCCAAGGTAGTGCTCGGCCTCGGTGGCGTCGGCCTGGGCATTGCCGAAGAACTCAACGCGCAGCAGGCTCGATGCCGGCCCCTGTACTTCACCGCGCAGCACATTGCCTTCCAGCGCCAGCAGCCGTGGTGCCGGCTGATTGTGATTGGGCAGCGGCTGGCATGGCTTGGGCTCGCCCTTGGCGTTGCAGATGAGTGCCTGGTCCTGGTTCGGCAGGTCGGCGCCAACCCCGCGTGAGCCCACATACAAGGCGTGTGCCTGGGCTGGCACGCCAAACACAATGGCCCCGGTGCGCTGCCCGGGTACGCATGAGCCGCCCGCCTGGCAGCGGCGGATATCCTGGCTGTTGCCCCAGATGCGGTTACCGCTGAGGCGCGTGGTAGTCACCTCAGGCTCCGGGCGCAGGGCCACGCCGATGCGGTTGCCGTGGATCAGGTTGCCGTCCAGGATGTTGCCCTCGCCGGTGACGCTGACCCCGATCGAGTTGCCGCTGAAGGTGTTGGCCGCCAGGTAGTTGCGTTTGCCCCAGTTGATCTGCAGGCCGTCGGAGTAGTTCTCGAAGCGGTTGCGCACCACGCTGTTGTCGTTGCCCAGCAGAATCTCGATACCCTGTGAGGGCTCGGGGTTGGCTGCTGTGGAGCGGAACAGGTTGTCGGCTACCAGGTTGAATGCGGCGCCACGGGTCAGCTCCAGGCCATCCCCGTTGTCGATCAGCTGATTGCGCAGCACCTTGTTGTTGTTGGTCGTGGTGGCAGTGGGGTTGCCCGCGCCGTCGTCGCCAGTCAGCATGATCCCGGCGCCGCCTTTGTTGGCGACGATGCGGTTGTCTTCGATGACGTTGTGGCTGGCGCGGTTGACCAGGATGCCGATGCAGAAATTGCGCACTTCCAGGCCGCGCAGTTGCACGCCCTGAGTGTCACGCAGCACCAGCCCAGGGTTGGTGGTGGTGCGCACGTTGGTGCCGAACTGGCCGGGCAGGGCACCGGGGCAGGTGCGAACACCCTGGTCCTTGATGTAGGCGGAGCCGTCGATGGCAATGTACTGACCCTCGCGTGCCCAGGCCAGCCCGGTGATGCTGACCGGGCCTTTGATTTCCGGCAGCGCGTGGCTGGGGCGGATCACATAAGGTGGCTTGCCCACGGCGGCGATGTCGATACGGTAATGGCCGGGGTTCCGGTTACTGGTTTCAATGGCCCAGCGCAGGGTGCCGGGGTTGCCGTCGTCGGTGTAGCGCTCGACACGCAGGGTTTCAGGGCTGGCGGCAGCGGTGGCCAGGGTAGGCAGGGGCAGCAGTGGCAGCAAGGCCAGCAGTGCAGGCATCAGACGCATGGGGCGGGTATCCGAAAACATTGTTCTTGTGGTGTGCTCGCCTGCTTGAGGCGCACATTTGCACGGCATTCTAGGGGAGCCGTGGCGTCAACGCAGGGCTGCCTGTGTGAATTGGTGCGGTATTCGCCCGTTGATTGACCGCTTGGCTTGCGGGGTGAAAATTCGTTGAAACTCTTGCGCTGGGCGCTGGGTCCACCTTTTGTCGGCACGGCACGCGTGCCTCCATTTGCAGGAGTTTTGCCATGAGCGGTACTAAAGACAAAGCTAAAGGCCTGGCCAATGAGGCGGTGGGCAACGTGAAACAAGGTGTCGGCAAGGTGACCGACAACGACAAGCTACGTGCCGAGGGCAAGGCGCAAGAGCTCAAAGGCGAGGCGCAGCAAGTGAAGGGCGATGTGAAGGACGCGGTAAAGAAACCGTGATCTGAGCAAGCCTGTGCCGGCCTCTTCGCATGCGCGCGAAGGGGCCGTTACTTTTGCCGCCAATTTCTTCAATCGCGACTGGGAGCAGCACAGCACCGGCACGGTCTATTAGACTTGTGTGTTGATTCGATCAAGCGGCGAAAGGAGACGCTATGATTTTTTCCGCCCTGCAGGGCCTGCCTTTGCACCGCGTGCTGGCGCGCACCGTCAAGGAATTTCTCGATGACGAGATGTCCACCTATGCCTCGGCGCTGGCCTACCAGGCGCTGTTCTCGCTATTCCCATTCTTGCTGTTCCTGATTGCCTTGATCGGCTTTTTGCACCTGCCCGACTTTTTCTCCTGGTTGCGCCTGCAATCGGAGCTGGTATTGCCACCCCAGGCCCTGGAGCAGGTGAACCCGGTAATCGACCAGCTACAGCAATCCAAGGGCGGGCTGTTGTCGGTCGGTATCGTGATTGCCTTGTGGACCGCATCGGCCGGTGTGCGCCTGATGATGAGCGCCATGAACGCCGCCTATGATGTGCCCGAGGGGCGGCCGGTTTGGAAACGCATCCCGTTATCCATTTTCTATACCGTGGGCCTGGCCGGCATGCTGTTGGCAGCCGCCGCGCTGATGGTGCTTGGCCCGCAGGTCATGGAGTGGATCGCCGCCCAGATCGGCATGCAGGAGTTCATCGTCACCTTGTGGACGGTGTTGCGCTGGCCGGTGATCGTTTTTCTGCTGATGGTGGCGGTCGCGTTGATCTACTACGTAATGCCTGATGTGAAACAGAAGTTCCGCTTCATCACGCCGGGCTCGGTGCTGGCGGTGGTGGTGTGGATCATCGCGTCGCTGGGCTTTGCCTACTACGTGAAAACCTTCGCTGACTACAACGCCATGTACGGCAGCATTGGTGCAATCATCGTGCTGTTGCTGTATTTCTACATCTCGGCTGCCGTGCTGTTGCTTGGCGCCGAAATGAATGCGGTGATCGAGCACATGTCGGCCGAGGGCAAAAACCCCGGTGAAAAGGATTTCGACGAGCACGCGCCCGCGCAGACCATCAGTGTTCTGGGCCATGAGCACCCCACTTCGGGCCAGGCGCAGACTTCCGAGCCCAACCCCCGATGATCCGTGACATTCTCAAGATGGGCGACGAGCGCCTGCTGCGCGTCGCCGCGCCGGTGCCCGCGCAGCTGCTGGGCAGCGGCGAGCTGCAGCAACTGATCGACGACATGTTTGAAACCATGCGCCATGTCGGCGGCGTGGGCCTGGCTGCGCCGCAGGTAGGCATCGACCTGCAACTGGTGATTTTCGGCTTCGAACGCAGCGAGCGTTACCCGGACGCCGAGGCGGTGCCGCAGACCATCCTGCTGAACCCGGTCATCACCCCGACCTCCACTGAATTGGAAGACGGTTGGGAAGGCTGCCTGTCGGTGCCCGGCTTGCGCGGCGTGGTGCCACGCTTCAAGCACATTTGCTATGAGGGCATCGACCCACAGGGCAACGCGATCCACCGCTTTGCCGACGGCTTCCACGCGCGGGTGGTGCAGCATGAGTGCGACCACCTGATCGGCCGTTTGTACCCATCGCGGATCCAGGACTTCACCAAGTTCGGCTACACCGAGGTGCTGTTCCCGGGGCTGGAAGCAGGCGACGACTGACCATGCTGCAGGGCCACCAGGCGCTTGCTGCGCTGGTAACGTTGCAAGCGGCCACGCAAGGTGTCGGGCAGGCACTGCGCCAGTTCGAAACCCAGGCGTTGATAGAACGCCAGTAGGTCGGGGTGGCAAAACAGCCAGGTTGGCCCGTCAGCCTGGGCCAGCGCCGCTTTGACCAGTTTGCCGGCTACCCCTTGCTGGCGCCGTTGCGGGTCGACGAATAGGCCGGTCAGCCAGAAACCGTCGGGTACCTTGGCCAGGCTCAGCCCGGCAATGATCCCCGGCCCCCTGGCTACCCACAACTGCGCATCGCTTGCCGCGCGCATACGCGAGCCCTGGTGCCGGTAAAAGTGGTCCAGCAGCCGGCGTTCTGTATCCGCAAGTGCTGTGCAGGTTAAGTGTTCAGTAATGGCGAATTCCCCAGAGTCCAGAGCAGAGGCTCTGGCGTAATGCTTTGCGGCTATCTTGTCGCAGATTGTTGCAAATTCGGCAAGAGTGAATATCCGAGTTCGGGGTTCAACTATTAACGGCCAGGCGTAGAATTTCAGGCATCCCCCCTGCAGTACGAAGCGGGATCGGTACTTCGTGCCATCTTCACCGTAGATGGCAACTTCTCCGCGCCGGAAACGGCATTAGAAGTCAATCGATCAGCTTGAACGCTCAAAAGGCAAAACACCATGAAACCATTACTGATTCTTGCATTGGTCGGTATGTCCTCGTTCGCCCTCGCCGATGAGGCCAAGCCCGTCTCCACCCAGCCAGTGGCCCAGCAGTACGACTACTCCATGAACCTGGATATCAAGCGGGTAATCGAGCTGTCGACCATTCCCAATGTCTGCGAAGTGGTGCCTGCCACCATGACCTATGAAGACCACCAAGGCCAGGTGCATACCATCCAGTACCGTGCCATGGGCGAGGGCTGCCAGCAGGGTTGATCGGCTACAGGTTCGAGCGCCCCCGCGCGGCGCTCGTATACCGCCCGGGCCTGGCACTGGAATGCTGCCGATTGCCAGGCCCACGAGGACATGGGGTTCTACCAGGGGTGGGGTGAAAGCCTGGACCGCCTGGTGGAGTTGGTCCCCCAGCGGATGCCAGACTGAGGTTGCCCTGGGGCAGGCATTCACCCGCCGCAGGGCCGGTAGTGCCAGCGCTGTGCTCAGCTGGCCACGAAATTCGGTGGCGATACCAGTTCCACGGTCTGCTGCTTGCGTGGCGCCAGGATTTCCGCCTCGCCCTGCACCACCAGCTCATCGTTCTGGTTGTACACATTGGTCGCGATGCGCACTTTGAACTTGGGCAGTTTTTCCAGAATTTCCAGGCGTACGGTGAGGGTATCGCCAATCTTCACCGGCTTCTGGAAGCTCATCTGCTGGCCCAGGTAGATGGTGCCAGGGCCTGGCAGGGTGCAGGCCACTGCCGCACTGATCAACGCGCCGCTGAACATGCCGTGGGCGATGCGCTCGCGGAACATGCTCTTGGCCGCGAACTCGGCGTCCAGGTGCACCGGGTTGTGGTCACCGGACATCGCCGCGAACAGCTGGATGTCGCGCTCTTCGACGGACTTCTGATATTGCGCCTTCTGGCCTACTTCGAGGGCTTCGTAAGGCGTGTTGGTGACCTGGGACATCGGGGTTTCCTTGAGCGGTAGGCGAGGGTGGCTGTCATTCACTGCGCACAGGCCGATCAATGGCCAGTGCCTGTTCGAGCCAGCCGACAATGTCGGCAGTGACCTCGTTACGGTTGGTTTCGTTGAGTACTTCATGCCGCGCTTCAGGATAGACGCGTAGCTGTACATGTCGATTGCCGGTGGCGCGCAGGGCGTCGGCCAGATGGGTGAGACGCTTGCCGGCACTGACCGGATCACATTCCCCACCCAATATCAGTATCGGCAGGTTCGGATCGATCTGTGCGAGGTTACCCGGCTGGCTGATCTGCGCCAAGCCTTGCAGCAGGTCCAGCCACAGCTGGTTGCTGCACCGAAAGCCGCACAGTGGGTCGTTGACGTAGCGGTCGACCTCGGCCGTGTCGCGGCTGAGCCAGTCGAACGCCGTGCGGTTGGGCTTGAACGCCTTGTTGAACGCGCCGAAGGACAGCCATTCGATCACCGCGCTTTTACCCAGCGGCCCCTGGCGCCAGGCCTCCAGCCGCGCCACCAGCCGGGCCATGCGGTACAGCGCGGCAGGCTGGTAGTTGGAACCGCTCAGGATCGCCCCGTGCAGGCTGGCGCTGTGGTGCAGCAGGTAAGCCTGGGCGATGTAGCTGCCCATGCTGTGGCCGAACAGGAACAGCGGTGTGCCCGGGTAGTGTTGGCCAATGTACTGGGCCAGCCGGCCGACGTCGTCGACCACGGCATTCCAGCCATGATGGCGGTTGAACAGGCCCAGGCTGCCGTGCTCGGCGCTACGCCCGTGGCCACGCTGGTCAGCGGCGAACACGGCAAAGCCAGCCGCGGCCAGGGCCAGGCCCAGGCGCTGGTAGCGCCCGGCATGCTCGGCCATGCCATGGGCCAGCAAGACTACGGCTTTCACCGGCGTGGCTGGCAGCCATTGCTGCACGTACAGGCGGCAGTGCTCGCTGACGGGCAGCCAGAAGGCGTCGTGGGGCATGGCGGCTCCTTGTGCGCACGGGGTACCGGAACAGTGTATGCACAACCGGCCCGATTGCAGGAAGGGCACAAATAAGATTCACAATGTTAATGGCGGCACTTGGCGTATAGGCCACCCCGGGCTTACCTGCTAACGTCGAAGCAACGCCTGTTTGCCGGTTGGCGACCAGGTCAAGGATCCAAGGACGCAGTGCAGGTCCAGGCAGAGGAACAATAATAAATGCAAGCCGACTTCTGGAATGACAAGCGCCCGGCGGGCGTGCCTTCCACCATCGACATCAATGCCTACGCCTCGGTGGTCGAGGTGTTCGAGCGCTCTTGCAAGCGCTTTGCCGACCGCCCGGCATTCAGCAACCTGGGCGTGACCCTGACCTACGCGCAACTGGAGCAACATTCAGCCGCCTTTGCCGCTTGGTTGCAGCAGCACACCGACCTGCAGCCTGGCGACCGCATCGCGGTGCAGATGCCCAACGTGCTGCAGTACCCGATCGCCGTGTTCGGTGCCATGCGTGCCGGGCTGATCGTGGTCAATACCAACCCGCTGTACACCGAGCGCGAGATGCGCCACCAGTTCAATGACAGCGGCGCGCGGGCGTTGGTCTACCTGAACATGTTCGGCAAGCGGGTGCAGGCCGTGTTGCCCGACACCGGCATCGAGTACCTGATCGAAGCGAAAATGGGCGACCTGCTGCCCACTGCCAAGGGCTGGTTGATCAACACGGTGGTCGACAAGCTGAAAAAGATGGTGCCGGCCTACCACTTGCCCCAGGCACTCTCGTTCAAGCAGGTGCTGCGCCAGGGGCGCGGCCTGGCGCCGCAACCGGTGCCGCAGAGCCTGGACGACATCGCCGTGCTGCAGTACACCGGCGGCACCACCGGGCTGGCCAAAGGCGCCATGCTCACCCACGGCAACCTGGTGGCCAACATGCTGCAGGTGCTGGCGTGCTTTTCGCAGCACGGCCCGGATGGGCAGAAGCTGCTCAAGGATGGCCAGGAGGTGATGATCGCGCCGCTGCCGCTGTACCACATCTACGCGTTCACCGCGAACTGCATGTGCATGATGGTCACCGGCAACCACAACGTGCTGATCACCAACCCGCGGGATATTCCTGGCTTCATCAAGGAGCTGGGCAAGTGGCGTTTCTCTGCATTGCTCGGGCTCAACACCCTGTTCGTGGCGCTGATGGATCACCCGGGCTTTCGCCGGCTGGATTTCTCGGCACTGAAAGTTACCAACTCCGGTGGCACGGCGCTGGTCAAGGCCACTGCCGAACGCTGGGAGGCGCTTACCGGCTGCCGCATTGTCGAAGGCTATGGCCTGACCGAAACCTCGCCGGTGGCCAGCACCAACCCCTACGGTCAGTTGGCCCGGCTGGGTACGGTGGGCATCCCGGTGGCCGGTACCGCCTTCAAGGTCATCGATGATGACGGCAACGAGCTGGCGTTGGGCGAGCGTGGCGAGTTGTGCATCAAGGGGCCGCAGGTGATGAAGGGCTACTGGCAGCAGCCTGAGGCCACCGCCCAGGCCCTGGATGCGGACGGTTGGTTCAAAACCGGTGACATCGCCGTGATCGACCCGGACGGTTTCACGCGGATCGTCGACCGCAAGAAGGACATGATCATCGTCTCGGGTTTCAACGTGTACCCCAACGAGATCGAAGACGTGGTGATGGGCCACCCGCAGGTCGCCAACTGTGCGGCCATCGGCGTGCCCGACGAGCGTTCCGGCGAGGCGGTGAAGCTGTTCGTGGTGCCGCGCGAGGGGGGGCTGAGCGTGGATGAGCTCAAGGCCTACTGCAAGGCCAACTTCACCGGCTACAAGGTGCCCAAGCACATCGTGCTGCGCGAGTCCCTGCCGATGACGCCGGTGGGCAAGATTCTGCGCCGGGAGCTGCGGGATATCGCTTGAGTCAGCGGCAAGCTGCAAGCTGCAAGCTACAAGCTACAAGCTACAAGCTACAAGCTACAAGCTACAAGCTACAAGCTACAAGCTACAAGCTACAAGCTACAAGCTGCAAGCGGTGAATCTGAGCCTTTGGCGCGCTCTATCTTGCCGCTTGAAGCTTGTAACTTGCCACTTTAAGCTAAATACTCTAAAAATGACCCAAATTGTTCATTGAGTCATTTTTGTGACCTTAAGGCCAGTTTTGGCCTCTAGGCGACCCCAGGCAAAGCTGTTACTCTCGGCCCGCTTTCAGATGATCCGGTTTGCAACGAACCGTCATCTCATATCAATAATAAGCGCATCGACGCGTGAATCGAACTTCGCTGTTGCTGAAGGAGTGGGCTTCCATGAT
Source organism: Pseudomonas sp. CJQ_9 (assembly GCF_043106615.1). NCBI lineage: Bacteria > Pseudomonadati > Pseudomonadota > Gammaproteobacteria > Pseudomonadales > Pseudomonadaceae > Pseudomonas > Pseudomonas sp. CJQ_9. The sequence continues at coordinate 29,811 of NZ_JBICMS010000017.1, forward strand.
CGAACATTTTTGGAAGGATAAGTACCCAGCCGGGATTACGGCGGAAATCAATCCTGACGAATTCCCCAATATCCAGGCAGTACTCAAGCAATCCTGCCAACGCTTTGCCGACAAACCGGCCTTTAGCAACCTGGGCAAGACTATCACTTATGGCGAGTTGTATGCGCTGTCGGGGGCATTTGCCGCCTGGTTGCAGCAGCATACCGACCTCAAGCCGGGTGATCGCATTGCCGTGCAACTGCCCAATGTCCTGCAGTACCCGGTCGCGGTGTTCGGTGCCATACGCGCCGGGCTGATCGTGGTCAACACCAACCCGCTGTACACCGCGCGGGAAATGGAACATCAGTTCAACGACTCTGGCGCCAAAGCCTTGGTGTGCCTGGCCAACATGGCCCACCTGGCTGAGAAAGTGGTGCCCAAGACCCAGGTCCGGCACGTCATCGTCACCGAGGTGGCCGACCTGTTGCCGCCGGTCAAGCGCTTGCTGATCAACAGCGTGATCAAGTACGTGAAAAAGATGGTGCCGGCCTACCACCTGCCGCAGGCCGTGCGTTTCAACGCTGCGCTGGCACTGGGCAAGGGCCAGCCGGTAACCGAGGCCAACCCGCAGGCCAACGATGTGGCGGTGCTGCAGTACACCGGCGGCACCACTGGCGTGGCCAAGGGTGCCATGCTGACCCACCGCAACCTGGTGGCCAACATGCTGCAGTGCCGGGCGCTGATGGGCTCGAACCTGCACGAAGGCTGTGAAATTCTCATCACCCCGCTGCCGCTGTACCACATCTACGCGTTCACCTTCCATTGCATGGCGATGATGCTGATCGGCAACCACAACGTGTTGATCAGCAACCCGCGTGACCTGCCGGCGATGGTGAAGGAACTGGGCAAGTGGAAGTTCACCGGCTTTGTCGGCCTGAACACCCTGTTCGTTGCCCTGTGCAACAACGATGGGTTCCGTGCCCTGGACTTCTCGGCGTTGAAAATCACCTTGTCGGGCGGCATGGCCCTGCAGTTGAGCGTGGCCGAGCGCTGGAAGGCGGTGACCGGTTGCGCCATCTGCGAAGGCTACGGCATGACGGAAACCAGCCCGGTGGCCACGGTCAACCCTTGCGAAGCGAACCAGGTCGGCACCATTGGTATTCCGGTGCCGTCGACCCTGTGCAAGGTGATCGACGAGGCTGGCAACGAGTTGCCGTTGGGCGAAGTCGGCGAACTGTGCATCAAGGGCCCGCAGGTCATGAAGGGCTATTGGCAGCGTGAAGAGGCCACTGCCGAGATCCTCGACAACCAGGGTTGGCTGAAGACCGGCGACATCGCCTTGATCCAGCCAGACGGCTACATGCGTATCGTCGACCGCAAGAAGGACATGATCCTGGTCTCCGGCTTCAATGTGTACCCCAACGAGCTGGAAGATGTGCTTGCCGGCTTGCCTGGCGTGTTGCAGTGCGCGGCCATCGGGGTGCCGGACGAGAAGTCGGGCGAAGTGATCAAGGTGTTCATCGTGGTCAAGCCGGGCATGACCGTGACCAAGGAGCAGGTGATGGAGCACATGCGTGCCAACGTGACCGGCTACAAGGTGCCGCGCTATATCGAGTTCCGCGATGCGCTGCCGACCACCAACGTGGGCAAGATCCTGCGCCGCGAGCTGCGTGATGAAGAGCTGAAGAAGCAGGGCCTGAAGAAGATCGCCTGACCCTGCGCGGCCCCTGTAGGAGCGGCCTTGTGTCGCGATGGGCCGCGAAGCGGCCCCGTCCATTTCAGCACCCATGCCAGGATCCAGGGGCCGCTTTGCGGCCCATCGCGACACAAGGCCGCTCCTACAGCGAGGGCATGGGTTCTGGGCTCAGCGCAGTTTTTCCAGCATCTGGTAATACCACATGCCGGCCGCCAGCAGCGGGTTGCCCAGCAAGTCACCCATCGGCACCCGCACATGCTTGCACTGGGCGAAGGTGTCGAACTGCTCGAGCGTACCGGTCAACGCCTCGGCCATGATCTCGCCCATGATGTGGCTGGTGGCAATGCCGTGCCCGGAATACCCCTGGCAATACCACACGTTGTCCGACAGCTTGCCCAGCTGTGGAATGCGGTTGACCACGATGCCCATGGCGCAGCTCCACTGGAACTCGATCGGCACGCCCTTCAATGCCGGGAACGTGCGCTCGATGCATGGCCGCAGTTCGCCTTCGATGTCCCGCGAGTCACGGCCGGAGTAGTTGGCGCCGCCACCGAACAGCAGGCGCTTGTCGGCTGTCAGGCGGTAATAGTCGAGCACGAAGCGGCAGTCGTACACCGCCAGGTCGTGGGGGTTGATCTGCTCGGCCAGTTCGCCCAGTGGCGCGGTGGTGACGATCCCGCCCATGGCCGGGAATATCTTGCCCTTGAGTTGGCGCTTTTCCAGCTTGTGGTACACATCGCCGGCCAGCATCACCTGGCGTGCCTCGACCCGGCCGTGGGCGGTAACCACCGCCGGGCGCGGGCCATGCACGATGTCCAGCACTTCGGAGTTTTCGAACACCAGCGCGCCCAGGCCGTGTGCGGCGCGGGCCTCACCCAGGCACAGGTTGAGCGGGTGCAGGTGCAGGTTACGCAGGTTCTTCAAGGCGCCCATGTACAGTGGGCTCTGCAGGTGCTCAGCCACTGCCGCGCGGTCGAGCATTTGAACCTGCTCGCCCATGCCCCGGCGTTGCGCTTCGGCCTCGAACGCGCGTAGCTCGTTCATGTGCGAGGGTTTCATGGCGGCATGCAGGTGACCGCGCTTGAGGTCACAATCGATGCCGTAGCGCGCTACGCGCTGCTCGATTACCTGGTGGCCACGCCAGCGCAGGTGCCAGATGAAGTCATCGACCTCGGCGCCCAGGTGGTTGCGCATCTGTGAGCGCATGGCTTCGTCGCCTGACAGGCTGCCAGTGACTTGGCCACCGTTACGGCCGCTGGCACCCCAGCCTATACGGTTGGTTTCGACGATGGCCACCTTGAGGCCGCGCTCGGCCAGCTCGACCGCCGTAGCCACGCCGGTGAAGCCGCCGCCGATGATTGCCACATCCACCTGCACCGTGCCCTTGAGTTGCGGGTACTCGGTAGGGTCGTTGAGGGTGGCGCTGTAGTAGGACGGCGCGCGCTGCGCCGGGCCTTTGTGCAATGCTGCGTTCATGGGTGTTCCTTGAATGTTGAGGGGCTCAGGCCTGGTGCAGGTACCAGCGCCAGTCCTGTTCGCTGACTTCGGCCATGAACTGGCGGTACTCTGCGCGCTTGACCTTCAGGTACACGCCGAGGAAGTCCTCGCCCAATGCTTCGCGGGCCCAAGCCGACTGCTGCAGGGCGTCGAGCGCCGTCAGCCAGTCGGTGGGCAGGTGTTCGGTGGCCTGGGCATAACCGTTGCCTTGCACCGGTGCCCCTGGGTCCAGCTGTTCGCGAATGCCACGGTGGCTGGCTGCCAGGATCGCTGCCGCCGCCAGGTAGGGGTTGGCATCGGCGCCGCAGATGCGGTGCTCCACATGCCGGCTGTTGGCCGGGCCACCGGGTACGCGCAGGCTCACAGTGCGGTTGTCCACGCCCCAGGTGGGTGCCAGTGGTGCATAACTGTTGGCCTGGAAGCGGCGGAACGAATTGGCGTTGGGGCAGAACAGCAGCAGTGACTCGCGCAGGTGGCGCAGCATGCCGGCGACCGCCTGGCGCAGCAGCGGCGTGCCAGCCTTGTCGTCGCTGGCGAACAGATTGGTGCCAACGTGGTCAGCCAGGCTCAGGTGCATGTGCATGCCAGTACCCGCCAGGTGCGCGAATGGCTTGGCCATGAAGCAGGCCTGCATGCCGTGGGCATGGGCCACGCCCTTGACCAGGCGCTTGTAGCGTACCGCCTGGTCCATGGCCTGCAGTGCGTCACCGTGCTCCAGGGTGATTTCCACTTGGCCGGGGGCGTATTCGGAAATGGCCGTACGGGCCGGGATGCCCTGGGCTTTGCAGGCGGCATACAGATCGGCGAGAAACGGCTCGATCTGTTCCAGTTCGCGCAGGCCGTACACCTGGGTGCTGCGCGGGCGCCCGCCATCGTTGTCCAGTGCCGGTTGCGGGCGGCCTTGGGCGTCGCGCTGCTGGTCAAGCAGGTAGAACTCCAGTTCGCAGGCCATCACCGGGTGGTAGCCGTCGGCCTGCAGCGCCTCGATGGTGCGCAGCAGCACGTGGCGCGGGTCGGCGATGCTGGCAGGCAAACCCTCGCTCGGGTGCATGCTCACCTGCACCGCGGCGGTCGGCACCCGGCGCCAGGGCAACCTTGCCAGGCTGCCCTCGAGCGGGTAGGCGCGGCAGTCGATATCACCCACATCCCAGACCAGCCCAGAGCTTTCCACATCGTCGCCGTTCAGGGTCAGGCCGAGAATGGTACTGGGTAGCGGCCGGCCGCTCTGGTACACGGCCAGCAACTCGTCGCGGTGCAGCAGCTTGCCGCGGGGTACGCCGTTGGCGTCGAGAATGAACAGTTCGAACAACTCGATATCAGGGTTGTCGGCCAGAAAACGGGCGGCGTGCTCTACGGGGGCAAAATGCATGTTGGGTTCGCTCACGGCTGCGCAGGGCCACCGCACTGGCGGGCGGCCCGGCTGGGGCAAACGGCCAGAGGCTGGCCGGGTTTGGTTACAACGGCGTGAGGGCGGTATCCGGTGGGCGGGCGTGGCGGCAGTGCCACAAGGCCCAGAAGGCGAGGATGATGTGCACCAGCGGGTTTTCCCCGGCACGGCTGCGGGCCTTCGGTAGCGAAGGGCGCGGCAACGGTGGGGCGATGGGCTGGGCGGGCGTCATGGTTTTGATACTCACATGCGGCGTAAGGGTGATTAAAGCAGTGAATGGCAACCTTTACATAAGGACTTGCTAAACTTTCAGCCACTGTGCGATCCCTTGTAGGAGCGGCCTTGCGTCGCGATGGGCTGCGGTAGCAGCCCCCAAATCTGCGCCCCGGCACAAAACCACGGGGCTGCTGCGCAGCCCATCGCGACGCAAGGCCGCTCCTACACGGTGCGCGCCAGCCTGGACAGCAAAACAGGCGCAAATCTGCGACAATCGCGCATCCTCAGAATGCCGATCATGAAAAAGCAGGCTCACCTGCATCATTAAAAAGCCCCATGACTGACCACGCCATCGACAAATTGCTGCACAACCTCGACCACGCCATGATTGCCGACCGCCACCGCTTGCGGCGGCAATTGCATGAGCTGCGCAAGCGCCCAGACGAGGCCAAGCTGGCGCAGTGGGTGGAGAAGGTTCAGGCCTCCTGCGCCCAGGTTACCGCGCGCCAGCAGAGCGTGCCGGTCGTGCGTTACGACGACAACCTGCCGATCGCTGCCAAACGCGACGAAATCAAGAAGGCCCTCGCCGAACACCAGGTGCTGGTGATCGCCGGTGAAACCGGTTCGGGCAAGACCACGCAGTTGCCGAAGATCTGCCTGGAACTGGGCCGTGGCAGCCATGGCCTGATTGCCCACACCCAGCCACGGCGCATTGCCGCGCGCAGCGTGGCGGCGCGGGTGGCCGAAGAGCTGGGTACGCCGCTGGGTGGGTTGGTCGGCTACCAAGTCCGTTTCGAAGACCAGAGCGACGCCAACACCCTGGTCAAGCTGATGACCGACGGCATCCTGCTGGCCGAAACCCAGCATGACCGCTTTCTCGAACGCTACGACACGATCATCGTCGACGAAGCCCACGAGCGCAGCCTGAACATCGACTTCCTGCTCGGCTACCTGAAGACCTTGCTGCACCGCCGGCCCGAACTGAAGCTGATCATCACCTCGGCGACCATCGACCTGGAGCGCTTCTCCAAACACTTCGACAATGCGCCGATCATCGAGGTGTCTGGCCGCACCTTCCCTGTGGAAACCTGGTACCGCCCGCTGACCAGCGAGCAGGACGAGGAGGGCAACCAGATCGAGGACGACCTGACGGTCGACCAGGCGATTCTCGCCACCCTCGAGGAGCTGGCCCAGCATGAGCGCAGCCAAGGCAAAGGCCCTGGCGACGTGTTGATCTTCTTGCCGGGCGAGCGGGAAATCCGCGATGCCGCCGAGATCCTGCGCAAGGCGCAACTGCGCCATACCGAGATTCTGCCGCTTTACGCGCGCCTGTCGCCGGCCGAGCAGCAGCGCATCTTCCAGCCGCACACCGGGCGCCGCGTGGTGCTGGCCACCAACGTCGCCGAAACCTCGCTGACCGTACCGGGCATTCGCTATGTGATCGACACCGGTACTGCGCGCATCAGCCGCTACAGCTACCGCGCCAAGGTTCAGCGCCTGCCCATCGAGGCGGTGTCGCAGGCCAGTGCCAACCAGCGTAAAGGCCGTTGCGGCCGGGTTGAGCCGGGCATTTGCGTGCGCTTGTACAGCGAAGAGGATTTCAACAGCCGGCCGGCGTTCACCGACCCGGAAATCCTGCGTACCAACCTGGCGGCGGTGATTCTGCAAATGCTGCACCTGCGCCTGGGTGCCATTGACGCTTTCCCGTTCATCGAGCCGCCAGATGGCAAGGCCATCAGCGACGGCTTCAACCTGTTGCAGGAACTGTCAGCGGTCAACCGCGAGAACCAGCTGACGCCAATCGGCCGCCAGTTGGCGCGCCTGCCCATCGACCCGCGGCTGGGCCGCATGCTGCTGGAGGGCGCACGCCAGGGTAGTTTGCAGGAAGTGTTGATCGTCACCAGCGCGTTGTCGGTGCAGGACCCGCGCGAACGCCCGCCCGAGCGCCAGCAGGCGGCGGACCAGGCGCACGCGCAATGGAAGGATGTGGACTCCGACTTCGCTGCGTTGGTGAATTTGTGGCGCGGCTTTGAAGAACAGCGCCAGGCGCTGACCGCCAACCCGTTGCGCAACTGGTGCCGCAAGCACTTTCTCAATTACCTGCGCCTGCGCGAATGGCGCGATGCCCATCGCCAGCTGGCATTGATTTGCCGTGACCTGCAACTGACGGTGAACAAGGAACCGTCCGACTACCAGAAGTTTCACAAGGCCATCCTCAGCGGCCTGCTCAGCCAGATCGGCCACAAAACCGAAGAGGGCGACTACCAGGGGGCTCGCCAGCGGCGCTTCTGGGTACACCCGTCGTCGGGCCTGGGGCGTAAGCGTCCGCAGTGGGTGATGGCCGCCGAGTTGGTCGAAACCACCAAGTTGTATGCACGCGTGGTGGCCCGGATCGAACCGGATTGGATCGAGCCGCTGGCCGGCCACCTGGTCAAGAAGAACCACTTCGAGCCGCACTGGGAGAAAAAGCGCGGGCAGGTCGTGGCCTATGAGCAGATCACCTTGTATGGCCTGATTCTGGTCGGGCGGCGCCCGGTGCATTTTGGCCCGATCGACCCGGCCACCTCGCGTGAGCTGTTCATCCGCGAGGGCCTGGTAGGCGGCGAGATCCAGTCGCGGGCCAAATGCCTGGCGGCCAACAAGCGCCTGCTGGAGCAGCTTGATGAACTGGAGGCCAAAGCGCGTCGGCGCGATATTCTCGCCGATGAAGAAACGCTGTATGCGTTCTACGAAGCGCGCCTGCCCGAAGAAATTCACCAGACTGCGACCTTCGATGCCTGGTACCGCATGGGCAGCCAGAAGGATGCCAACCTGCTGATCATGCGCGAAGAGGACGTGCTGGCGCGTGAGGCCAGCGAGGTCACGGCGGCCCAGTACCCCGACAGCCTGCAGGTGGGCGAACTGCGCCTGCCGCTGGCCTATCACTTTGAACCGGGGCACCCGCGCGATGGCGTGACCGTGCGCGTGCCTGCGCCGTTGTTGCCGAACCTGCCGGGTGAACGCCTCGAGTGGCTGGTGCCGGGCCTGCTCGAAGCCAAATGCGTGGCGCTGGTACGCAACCTGCCCAAGGCCCTGCGCAAGAACTTCGTGCCGGTGCCTGACTTCGTCAAGGCATCGCTGGCACGCATGCCGTTCGCCCAAGGGGCCTTGCCCCAGGCCCTGGGCCAGGAATTGTTGCGCATGACCGGTGTGCGTGTACCCGACGAAGCCTGGGCCGAGTCGGTGAGCCTGGTCGAGGGCCACCTGCGGATGAATATCGAGGTGGTCGACGGCCAGGGCAAATTCCTGGGCGAGGGCCGCGACCTGGCCGAGCTGACTGCCCGCTTTGCCGCCGCCAGCCAGGCCGCGTTGGCCGTACCGCGCACGGCTGACGCCGAAAAGCCGGTGCAGGCCAAGGCCTTCAGCCCCGTGGCGCAGACCACTCAGCAAAAGATCGCCGGCCTGTCGATGACGGTCTACCCGGCATTGGTGGACGAAAACGGTACGGTGCGCGAAGGCCGCTTCTCGACCCAGGCCGAAGCCGAGTTCCAGCACCGCCGTGCCTTGCAGCGGCTGCTGCTGCAGCAACTGGCCGAGCCGGCCAAGTTCCTGCGGGGCAAGCTGCCGGGGCTGACCGAACTGGGCCTGCTGTACCGCGAGCTGGGGCGTGTCGACGCGCTGGTCGAGGACATTCTGCTGGCCAGCCTGGACAGCTGCATCCTCGAGGGTGAACAGCCCTTGCCACGCGAGGGGGCGGCCTTGGCCGGGCTGGCCGAACGCAAGCGCGGCAGTTGGGCCGAGCACGCCGAGCGCCTGGCCCGGCAGACGCTGGAAGTGTTGAAGCTGTGGCACGGCCTGCAGAAGCGCTTCAAAGGCAAGATCGACCTCAGCCAGGCCGTGGCGCTAAATGACATCAAGCAGCAGTTGGGCAACCTGGTATACCCAGGGTTCGTGCGCGAAACCCCGGCCACCTGGTTCAAGGAACTGCCGCGTTACCTCAAGGCAGTGGAACTGCGCCTGGAGAAACTCGGCGCGCAGGTGCAGAAGGACCGGGTATGGAGCGGCGAGCTGGCCAACCTGTGGGCGCAGTACAAGGCTCGCGCCGACAAGCATGCCCAGGAGGGCAAGCGCGATGAGCAACTGACCCTGTACCGTTGGTGGCTGGAGGAATACCGGGTGTCACTGTTCGCTCAGCAACTGGGCACCAAAGTGCCGATTTCTGACAAAAGATTGAGCAAGCAGTGGGGCCAGGTGGAAGGCTAAACTTTCACAGTTGTGGCAGTATTGATGCAATTTGGGGCCGCCTGGCGGCCCTTCGCGGGTGAGCCCCTCGCCCCTAACTTGGCACTAAAGTGCCACTAGGCTGTCCTATTCCCGCCAGCGCCCCCGTGGCGATGGCCTTCGAACAGAGGAACGACCGTGCATAACGTCGTGATCAGCGGCACCGGCCTGTACACCCCGGCCCAGAGTATTTCCAACGAAGAACTGGTGGCCTCCTTCAACGCCTGGTCCCAGCAGTTCAACCAGGACAACGCCGCCGCCATCGAGCGTGGCGAAGTCGAAGCGGCGCCCTTGTCGGATGCTGCGTTCATCGAAAAGGCCTCGGGCATCAAGAGCCGCTTCGTGATGGACAAGGCCGGCATCCTCGACCCCCAGCGCATGAAGCCACGCCTGCCGGAGCGTTCCAATGACGAACCCTCGGTGCTTTGCGAAATGGCCGTGGCCGCTGCCCGCCAGGCCTTGCAGCGTGCGGGCCGCACGGCTGCTGACATCGACGGCGTGATCGTCGCCTGCTCCAACCTGCAGCGCCCGTACCCGGCCATCGCCATCGAAGTGCAGCAGGCGCTGGGCATTCAGGGCTTTGCCTTCGACATGAACGTAGCCTGTTCCTCGGCCACGTTCGGCATCCAGACCGCAGCCAATAGCGTGGCCCTGGGCCAGGCGCGTGCAGTACTGATGGTCAACCCCGAGGTGTGCACCGGGCACTTGAACTTCCGTGACCGCGACAGCCACTTCATCTTCGGTGATGCGGCCACCGCCGTGGTGCTTGAGCGCGCCGACAAGGCCAGCTCGGCGCACCAGTTCGATATTGTCAGCAGCAAGCTGTGGACCGAATTCTCCAACAATATCCGCAACAATTTCGGCTTCCTCAACCGTGCCGCGGAAGAGGGGCAGGGCGCTGCGGACAAGCTGTTCATCCAGGAAGGCCGCAAGGTGTTCCGCGAGGTGTGCCCGAAAGTGGCCGAACTGATCGGTGAGCACCTGCAGGAAAACGGCCTGAACCCAAGCGATGTGAAGCGCTTCTGGTTGCACCAGGCCAACCTCAGCATGAACCACCTGATCGTCAAGAAGCTGCTGGGGCGAGAAGTGGCCGAGGAAGACGCCCCGGTGATTCTGGACCGTTACGCCAATACCAGCTCGGCAGGCTCGGTCATTGCCTTCCACCTGTACCAGGATGACCTGGCCAAGGGCGCGCTGGGGGTGTTGAGCTCGTTCGGTGCGGGGTATTCGATTGGCAGTGTGATCCTGCGCAAGCGCTGATTACCTGGTCTGATCCGAGATAGCCGGGGCCGCTTTGCGGCCCATCGCGACACAAGGCCGCTCCTACAGCAAATCGCGTACCTGCAAAGGGCGCATTCCCCTGTAGGAGCGGCCTTGTGTCGCGATGGGCTGCAAAGCAGCCCCAGCTATTTCTTTCACAGGCAAAAAAGAGCGGGAAACGCCGGATGGGGTCGGCATTTCCCGCTGTTGCGTGTTTAGAACTTGGCTTCCAGGTCTAGCTGCAGGGTATCCACGTCCGCATTGCTGTTGGGCAGGTTGGAGTAGTCGGTCTTGGCCATCAGGTAGGTTGCACCTACGCCGAAGTTCTTGTCGATTTCATAACCGACCTTGAATTTGTGGCCACGCGAACCTGTGAAGCCGGCGCCGAAGTCAGAGTCGGTGAACAGGCTGACCACACCATTACGCTGCACGTCGCGGTAGTTGTAGTCCAGGCTCCAGGCGCCGATCTTGCTCTTCAGGCCGGCCAGCCAGGCTTTGTCCTTGCCGTCGGTGCTTTCGGTATTCTTGACGAACTGGCCGTAGGCAGACAGCGGTATGGCAAAGCCGGTGAAGTCGACCTGTCCGAAGCCTTCCACCAGGTTGAACTCGTTGGTAGTGTTGCCCAGCGAGGCCAGGGCGGCCGAAGCCTTGTCGTTGTCGTAGCCGTAGATGCTGCCGCCCACGGTCACCTTGACGGTGTCGGCTGCGTTGAACTTGGTGCCCAGCTGGCCAGCGTACAGCTGCGCGTCATGCTTGAACTGCACGCCGTCGCCATCGACGTTGTCTTTCAGGTTGTAGTGACCAAGGCTGCCGAAGACTTCAGCCGCGCCAACGTTCATCTTGTAGGTAGCTGCCACACCTTCCGGGTTGATGTCGCTGTCCCAGATGATGTCGCCCATGCTGACCCACGGCTGGTTCATCTTGCCGCCGATCAGGTGCAGGTTGGGCACGGCAGTCGGGTGCCAGTCGAGGTAGGCCAGGTCGACCCACAGCGATTTCTTCTCGAAGTAGTTGTCCAGGCTCTGGTTGGTCGAGCGGGCATCGGCGCTGCTGCCGGTGGCTACACGCACGCCGGCGTCGACTTGCGGGTTGATCTCGCTGTAGAAGCCGACACGGGCACGTACTCGCTCACGGTCCTGGTTGCCACTGCGGGAGATCGGGTTGTCGACGTTGACGTCTTCGTAACGCAGGCGCACATCGCCCTTGATCTGGGTCTTGGCGGCCCATGCCACTTTCTGTTCGAAGGAGCTCATACGTTCGGACTGAGCTTTCTGATCGGCCTTTTCCTTGGTTTCTTTTGCCAGATCGCCTTGCAGTTCATTGTACTGCGCCTGGTTGATCGAGCCGTTGGCGCGCAGCATTTCGAGCAGCTTGGCGTCGACAGCAGCACTGGCCGGGGCGCTCAGGGCCAGCATCATGCCGGTGAGGCTCATTCCGGTAAGTGTAGAAACAAGACGCATAAGGTTCTCCCTACTGAAAAAAATGGGGGAGGCTCAAGCGCCTGCCCCTGTGTTGGCATGTCTTCGGAAAGGGCCTGAATAGACAGGTTCTGGTGTTCCGGAAAACAGGCGCAAGTATTGCGAGGGGCGGTGACAGATTAATGTCTGATTAGTGGCACTGTTGTTAAGTAATTGAGAATAAGCGGGTCAGCCTGGCGTTCATCATTTGAGTGACGCGCCTGGGTTGGTGATACTGAACGCCTCCCGACTGCGAGCCAAAACCGTGACCAGCCTGTACAGCCTTGCCCATTTGCGTGATCTTCCGGCGACCACCTGGGATGCCTTGGTGCCTGCCGGCCAACCCTTCCTGCGCCATGGCTTTCTCAGCGCCATGGAGGACAGCGCCAGCGTTGCTCCCCAGACGGGCTGGGCTGCCGAGCACCTGGTGCTGGAGCGTGACGGGCAGGTGCGGGCGCTGTTGCCGGCCTACCGCAAGTGGCATTCGTTTGGCGAGTACGTGTTCGACCACGGTTGGGCCGAGGCCTGTGAGCGGGCCGGCATTGCCTATTACCCCAAGTTGCTGGGGGCGGTCCCGTTCAGCCCGGTCAGCGGCCCGCGTTTGCTGGCCGGCGACCCGGCCGATGGGCTGCTGTTGCTGCAGGCGTTACCTGAATACCTGGGCAAGGGCGGGCTGTCGGGTGCCCACGTCAATTTCACCGATGCGGCACTGGACCAGCAGTTGGCCCGCCTGCCGGGCTGGCTGGAGCGCCTGGGGTGCCAGTTTCACTGGCAAAACCGCGGCTATCGCGACTTCCAGGACTTTCTCGACAGCCTCAGCTCGCGCAAGCGTAAGCAGATGCGCAAGGAGCGCGAGCAGGTGGCGGGGCAGGGCATCGATTTTCGTTGGTACCGGGGCAATGAACTGGACGAGGCGCAGTGGGACTTCGTGTTCCGCTGCTACGCCAACACCTATGCCGTGCGGCGCCGTGCGCCCTACCTGACCCGTGCGTTCTTCAGCCTGCTTGCCGAGCGCATGCCCGAGGCGCTACGGGTGGTGATGGCCCGCCAGGGCGGGCGGGATGTGGCCATGGCCTTGAGCCTGGTGGGGGGGGGCAGCTTGTTTGGCCGCTATTGGGGTTGCCTGGACGAATTCGACCGGCTGCATTTCGAAACCTGTTTCTACCAGGGCATGGACTTCGCCATTGCTGAAGGTTTGCAGCGCTTCGATGCTGGTGCGCAAGGTGAGCACAAGCTGATTCGCGGGTTTGAGCCGGTGCTGACGCGGTCGTGGCATTACCTGCTGCACCCTGGGTTGCGGCGGGCGGTGGAAGATTTTCTGGTGCAGGAGCGGGAAGGGGTGAAGGGTTATGCCGAGGAGGCGCGGGGGATGTTGCCTTACCGCCGGGACTGAGAGACTTGTATTGCTTGTAATGGCCCTATCGCTGGCAAGCCAGCTCCCACAGAGATCGCCTCAGGGCTAACAGATACTGTGGCGAGCACCTGGCAACCCTGGTGCCCTTGCCAGAAACCATAGAATCTCCCACAGGATCACCCCACACCTTGATATCTGTGGGTACCTGTGGGAGCTGGCTTGCCAGCGATAGGGCCATTACAGGCGTCAGTCAACCCCGACAAACCCCCCTGTCTGGTGATGCCACAACCTGGCATAAAGCCCTTGCTGTTCCAGCAGTTCGCTATGACTGCCACTCTCGACAATGCGCCCTTTGTCCAGCACCACCAGCCGGTCCATCCGGGCAATGGTGGAAAGCCGGTGGGCAATGGCGATCACCGTCTTGCCCTGCATCAGCGTCTCCAGGCTTTCCTGGATTGCTGCCTCTACCTCTGAGTCCAGCGCCGACGTAGCTTCGTCCATGATCAGGATCGGCGCATTCTTCAGCAGTACCCGGGCAATCGCAATACGCTGGCGCTGGCCGCCCGACAACTTGACCCCGCGTTCGCCCACATGGGCATCGAAACCGCTGCGGCCCTGGGCATCCGAGAGCTGTGGGATGAACTCGTCGGCCCTGGCCCGGTGCACGGCTTCCTGAAGTTCGGCGTCGCTGGCGCCGGGGCGGCCGTAAAGCAGGTTGTCGCGGATGGAACGGTGCAGCAACGAGGTGTCCTGGGTGATCATGCCGATCTGCGCGCGCAGGCTGGCCTGGCTGACTTCGGCAATGTCCTGGCCGTCGATCAGGATGCGCCCGCCCTGCACGTCGTACAGCCGTAGCAGCAGGTTGACCAGGGTCGACTTGCCGGCCCCGGATGGGCCGATCAAGCCGATTTTCTCGCCTGGGCGGATGTCCAGGTTCAGGCCTTCGATCACGTTGCCGGCCTTGCCGTAATGAAAGTCGACATTGTCGAAACGTACCGCGCCACGGCTGACTTTCAGGGCCGGGGCGTTGGGCCGGTCGGTGACGGTGACAGGCTGGGCGATGGTCTGCAGGCCATCCTGCACCATGCCGATGTTTTCGAAGATGCCGTTGACCACCCACATGATCCAGCCGGACATGTTGACGATGCGGATCACCAGGCCCGTGGCCAGGGCAATGGCGCCGACGGTGATCAGCGATTGGCTCCACAGCCACAGCGCCAGGCCGGTGGTGCTGACCACCAGCAGGCCGTTGAGGGTGGTGATGACCACGTCCATGCTGGTAACCACGCGCGAGGCCAGTTGGGTTTTCTCGGTCTGTTCGCGGATCGCTTCGCGCGCGTACTGCTGCTCGTGATCGGTGTGGGCGAACAGCTTCAACGTAGCGATGTTGGTATAGCCGTCCACGATACGCCCCATCAGTTTGGAGCGGGCGTCGGATGAGATCACCGACCGCTCTTTCACCCGGGGTACGAAGTAGCACAGCGCGCCGATGTAGCCGACGATCCACAGCAGCAGTGGCAGCATCAGGCGCCAGTCGGCCTCGGCGAACAGCACCAGCGAGGTAACGGCGTAGATCAGCACATGCCACAGCGCGTCCACCGCCTGCACGGCGGAGTCACGCAGCGAGTTGCCGGTTTGCATGATGCGTTGGGCAATGCGCCCGGCAAAGTCGCTCTGGAAGAAGTTCAGGCTCTGCTTGAGCACGTAGCTGTGGTTTTGCCAGCGGATCAGGCTGGTCATGCCGGGGTTGATGGTCTGGTGCACCAGCAGGTCGTGCAGGCCGAAGAACAGCGGCCGCAACAGCAGGATCACAACCAGCATCCAGGCCAGCTCGCCTTTGTGCTCACTGAAGAAGTTGACGTTGGGTGTGCCCTGGGCCAGGTCGATGATGCGGCTGAGGTAGCTGAACATCGCTACCTCGATCAGCGAGGCGAACAGGCCGACTACCAACAGCGCCAGGAAGCTGGGCCAGACCTGGCGCAGGTAATACAGGTAGAACGCCCACACGGTGCTCGGCGGCGATTCGCTGGGTGCTTCGCGGAAGATGTCGATCAGTTGCTCGAAACGACGGTACAGCATGGGTAGCGACACTCCTGTTCCAGCCTGCCTTCAGGCGGTTGCACGTCCCTGTGCAGCCTGCGGTCAGTCGATACGTTTGGCCGACTTGATGAACACCGGGTCAGCCGGCACATCGCGCATGCCTTTCTTCACGGTAGTGGGCGAGTTGACGATCTGGTCGACCACCTCCATGCCTTTGGTCACCTTGCCGAACACGGCGTAACCGGCATCGCGGCCCGGGTTGAGGAAATCGTTGTCGGCGACATTGATGAAGAACTGGCTGGTAGCCGAGTTGGGGTTGGAGGTGCGTGCCATCGACAGGGTGCCGCGGGTGTTCTGCAAGCCATTGCTGGCTTCGTTCTTGATCGGGTCCTTGGTGTCTTTCTGCACCATCTGCTCGGTAAAGCCGCCACCCTGGACCATGAAGCCGGGGATTACCCGGTGGAAAATGGTGTTGTTGTAGAAGCCGCTGTCGACGTACTGCAGGAAGTTCTTCGTGCTGACCGGTGCCTTCTCGGCGTTCAGCTCGATTTCGACCTGGCCGAAGCTGGTGTCCAGCAGCACGTGCGGGGTCTTGTCGGAGGCCATGACGCTGGTGGCGAAGGCGAGTGAGCAGGCGGTGAGCAGGAGTTTTTTCAGCATGGGCTCAAAGATCCTTGAGGGGTGGAAGCGGCTGCGAGGAACTGCAGCAGGGTCTGGTTGAAGACCTCGGGTTGATCGAGGGGGGTAGCGTGCCGGGAATCGTCGACGACGACCAGCCTGGCGTTGGGGATCAGGGCGACATAGCGTTGTTTCAGTTGTATCGGCGTGTAATCGTGGTCGGCGGCAATCACCAGGGTAGGACACTGGATCTGGCCGATGCGTTCCTGCACGCCCCAGTCGACGATGGCATCGAAGCTTTTGAGGTAGGCGCGCTTGTCGTTGCGCGCCCAGCGCTGGGCCATTTTCTGCCGCAGCGCGGCCTGCTCGGGTTTGGGGAACAGCCGTTCGGCCAGGCCTTTGCCCACGGTTTCGACACTCAGGACGCGTGCCAGGCCCCAGCGCTTGAGCCACCACAACCAGTCGCTGCGGCTGCGGCGCTTGACCTCGGGGGCACTGTTGACGATGCACAGGCTGCGCAGCCACTGAGGGTGGTCGACGGCAAACTGGAAGCCGACCATGCCGCCCATCGACAGGCCAACGAAGTGCACCGGGCCGGTGTGCAGGTGTTCGAGCAGGGCCAGCAGGTCGGCACTGAAGGTTGCAATGTGGTAGCCGTCCTGTGGCTTGTCGGAGCGGCCGTGGCCACGGATGTCCATGAGGATCACCCGGTAGTGCTGGCTGAGCACGGGCACCTGAAGCTCCCAGTCCTGGCTGCTGGAGCCCAGCCCATGCAACAACACCAGGGGTTGGCCTTGGCCATATTCCTGGTAATGCAGCGTGCATCCTTCGTGTTCGAAGTAGGCCATGGGCGCGGTCCTTTCAAGCTTGCGGGGGGGCTGCGAAGGGCACGTCCAGCGGCGCAGTGTCGAAGTTGCGCAGCAAATCGATGAGAATCTGCGTGGCCGGGCCCAGGGTCTTTTCCTTGCTCGAATAAAGGTAGAACAGTGGGTGGCGGCTGCCACCCTGATCCAGCGGCAAAGGCTTGAGTACGCCTTCGCGCAGCTCGCGCTCGATCATGTGCCGGGGCAGCCAGGCAAAGCCCAGGCCGCTGCTGACGAAGGTGGCGGCGGTGCCCAGGCTACCGACGGTCCAGCGCTGTTCGGCACCCAGCCAGCCAACGTCGCGTGGCTGGGCCCGGCCAGAGTCGCGGATCACCACTTGCAGCTGGCTTTCCAAGTCCTGGAAGGTCAGTTCACGGCCCAGGCGGTGCAAGCTGTGTTCGGGGTGGGCAACGGCAACGAATTCCACGGCACTCAGCTCGGCGCCCAGGTAGCCGCCGATGCTGTAGCTGCTGATGGCCAGGTCGGCGATGCCTTCGTGCATCACTTCTTCCACGCCCGACAGCACTTCTTCACGCAGGCGCACGCGGCAGCCACGGCTTTGCGGCATGAAGGCGGCCAGCGCGCGCACCAGCCGGGCGCTGGGGTAGGCGGCGTCGACCACCAGGCGTACTTCGGCTTCCCAGCCCTGCTCCATGTGGTGGGCCAGGTCCTCGAGCTGGCTGGCCTGCTTGACCAGGTGGCGCGAGCGGCGCAGCAGCACACTGCCGGCTTCGGTCAGCACCGCCTTGCGGCCGTCGATGCGCAACAAGGGCACGCCCAGTTGTTCCTGCATGCGGGCCACGGTGTAGCTGACCGAAGATTGCGAGCGGTGCAGGGCCTCCGCAGCCTGGGCAAACCCGCCATGGTCGACCACTGCTTGCAGGGTCCGCCACTGGTCAAGGGTTACGCGCGGCGCTTTCATCTTTCGCTCCTGTTGTCCTAAGCTGCGCTCTTTGCAAGGAGAGCGGCCATGAAGAAATGTTGTGCGGCAATATTGATGTGCCTGCCCCTCGGGGCCATGGCTTATCCCATCGATGTGGACAAGCACCTGGACGGGGTCAAGCTCGACTACACCGCGTACGACACCGCCTACGACATTGGCGCCATTACCCTGAACAACTATGGGCAGGTCGCGGCGGCCTGCAAGGTGACCTTCCGTAATGGCCCGGAGGCACCACGGGTTCGCCGGGTGACCGTAGCAGCCGGGAAAAGCGCCGACGTCACGGCCAAATTCAACCGGCAGATCATCAAGCTGCGCATCACCTTGCAATGCAGTGCGGAATAAACTGATTAATCGATAGGTTGAACCCACTTTTTACGCTTTTTTATCGATAGGTCAAGCCTTAATCTCTCCTCCATCGAATCGCAACCCTTTTGCCGATGGAGGCACCGCCCAATGGCCCACGTACTGATCATCGAAAGCAGCGCCCGCCAGCAGGATTCCGTTTCCCGCCAGCTGACCCAGGACTTCATTGCGCAATGGCAAGCTGCCCACCCGGCCGATCAGATCACGCTGCGCGACCTGGCGCTGAACCCGGTGCCGCACCTGGATGCCAACCTGCTGGGCGGCTGGATGAAACCCGAAGCGCAGCGCAGCGCTGCCGAGCTGGAGGCCCTGGCCCGCTCCAACGAACTGACCGACGAATTGCTGGCGGCCGATGTGCTGGTAATGGCTGCTCCCATGTACAACTTCACCATCCCCAGCACCCTGAAAGCCTGGCTGGACCATGTGCTGCGTGCCGGCATCACCTTCAAGTACACCCCGACTGGCCCGCAGGGCCTGCTGACCGGCAAGCGCGCCATCGTCCTGACCGCCCGTGGCGGCATCCATGCCGGTGCCAGCAGCGACCACCAGGAACCGTATCTGCGGCAGGTGATGGCCTTCATCGGCATTCACGATGTCGACTTCATCCATGCCGAGGGCCTGAACATGAGCGGCGAGTTCCACGAAAAGGGCCTCAACCAGGCCAAGGCCAAACTGGCGGCGGTGGCCTGAACGTTATCGAATTCCCAACCCTGACACCTGTTTTTGCTCCTTTGGGTGTACCTGCCCGGCCTCGGTGGCCGGGCTTTTTTATGCCTGGTGTTTTGTGGATGGCTGTGCCGGCCTGTTCGCGGGCTTGCCCGCTCCCACAGGGATATCCCCGCACTTGAGTCCTGTGATTTACCTGTTGGAGCGGGCAAGCCCGCGAACAGGCCGGCACAGCCCCCACATTCCTCATGGTTGATCACAAAGCCTGCAACCCGCTAAGGTCGCCGCCTTGATTCACGAGAGACAACCATGGGCTACCTGATAATCGTCGCGCTGATCCAGGCGTTTTCCTTCAGCCTGATCGGCGAGTATCTGGCCGGGCACGTCGACAGCTACTTCGCCGTGCTCGCGCGGGTGCTGCTGGCCGGCCTGGTGTTTTTGCCGCTGACCCGCTGGCGCCAGGTCGAGCCGCGCTTCATGCGCTCGATGCTGCTGATCGGTGCGTTGCAGTACGGCATCACCTACGTCTGCCTGTACCTGAGCTTTCGCGTGCTCACGGTGCCGGAAGTGCTGCTGTTCACCATCCTCACGCCATTGCATGTAACCCTGATCGAAGACGCCATGAACCGGCGTTTCAACCCGTGGGCATTGCTGGCCGCGCTGGTGGCCGTGGCTGGCGCGGCGGTGATCCGCTTCGACAGCATCAGCGGTGAGTTCTTCACCGGTTTCCTGCTGCTGCAGTTGGCCAACTTCACCTACGCCGCCGGCCAGGTGCTGTACCGCCACCTGGTCGCACGCAACCCCAGCGACCTGCCGCACTACACCCGTTTTGGCTACTTCTACCTCGGCGCCCTCCTGGTGGTGCTGCCGGCCTTCCTGCTGTTCGGCAATGCCCAGCACCTGCCGAGTACCGATGTGCAATGGCTGGTGTTGCTGTTCCTCGGGTTGTGCCCGACGGCGCTGGGCTTGTACTGGTGGAACAAGGGCGCGTGCCTGGTATCTGGCGGTACCCTGGCGGTGATGAACAACCTGCATGTGCCTGTGGGGCTGCTGCTCAACCTGCTGATCTGGAACCAGCACGAGCCGCTGGGGCGGCTGTTCATTGGCGGTGCGATCATCATCGCCTCGGTATGGCTGAGCCGCCTGGGTGGCCGTGGGCGAGCGCCGCTGTCTGGCAAGGCCTGACATGCTGACCCTCTCCAACGGTGTGCAACTGCCGGATACGGACATCGAGCTGAGCTACATCCGTGCCCAAGGCGCGGGTGGGCAGAACGTCAACAAAGTGTCCAGCGCGGTGCACCTGCGCTTCGACATACGCGCCTCATCGCTGCCCGCGTTTTACAAGGAGCGGCTGCTGGCGCTACGGGACAGCCGCATTACCGGCGATGGCGTGTTGATCATCAAGGCCCAGCAGTTCCGTACCCAGGAGCAGAACCGCGCGGATGCCTTGGCACGCCTTGCCGAGTTGATCATCGCTGCCGGCAAGACCGAAAAGAAACGCCGCCCCACCAAGCCCACCCTCGGCTCGAAGACCCGCCGGCTCGAAGGGAAGGCCAGACGCAGTACGGTCAAGGCGGGGCGGGGCAAGGTGGACTTCTGAGGCCGTAGGCGGAACGGGCTATTGCGCAGGCTTGAATGGCTGCGCGCCCAGTGTAGGAGCGGGTTTACCCGCGAATGCGGTGGTGGCTGTAACGGGGAATGCCGGAAGATACTGGTCAGCAGGCCCGGCCTCTTCG
>NZ_JBICMS010000018.1:0-27650 GCF_043106615.1 Pseudomonas sp. CJQ_9
ATCCATTGGCTGTTGCGGCCTATTCAACCCGGGTCTCGCCGCTGTACACCAGAATCTCCCGGCAACGCTTGCACAGGTAACGGCGGCCCTGGCGCACCAGCTTGTGCCGTTGGGCGGTAAACGGGAAGTCACTCTGCGGGCAAGGGCAGCGGTAGATGTAACGAGTCACCACCCGCCGTTGCACCTCGTAGTTGTGGCAGCGGTTTGGCGGCAGTTCGTACACGCCGCGCATGATCAGTTGCCATTCCTCGCCATGGGCCTGAATGCGGTCACCGAACAATTGGTGGGCCACCAGGTGCGCCACTTCGTGCGCGACCGTCTGGCGCAGAAAGTCCTCCTGATTATCACGGTACAACTGCAGGTTGAAACGCAGCAGGTTCTCGTGCAGGTGGGCAACGCCGGCTTTTTGCCCGCGCAGCTTGAAGCTGACTTCCGGGCGCGGGAACCGGCGTTTGAAGAAGGTTTCGGCTTGCTGGTAACAGGTTTCGACGCGTTGCTTGAGCAGCTCGGGCATGGCGGGGTGGTTCTCCTGACCCGATCATTATGCCGCAACCTCGGGCCATGTGCCGAGCCACCGGTCAGCGCTCAGCCAAGGGCCGCCTTGCGGCGGCCCCTGGTTGATGCCCCGGTGTTGGTCGAGTCTGTTCTAGTTGGTGTAGACGGGCCCCACGCCCAGTCCCCAGATGATCACCGTGGCGGCCATGATCGCCACCAGCACTACCAGGCCCACCGCCAGCACCGAGCTGGAGAACAGGAAGCCTTCGTCGGAGGGTATGTTCATGAAGGTCGGCAAGCCGACGTACAGCAGGTACACCGTGTAACAGACCGCCGCAGTGCCGATCAGCATGCCCAG
The DNA here is from genome assembly GCF_043106615.1 of Pseudomonas sp. CJQ_9. Taxonomy (NCBI): domain Bacteria; kingdom Pseudomonadati; phylum Pseudomonadota; class Gammaproteobacteria; order Pseudomonadales; family Pseudomonadaceae; genus Pseudomonas; species Pseudomonas sp. CJQ_9. Next base: position 854 of record NZ_JBICMS010000018.1, read on the forward strand.
CCACAAGTGCGGGTACAGCGCCGCCAGGCCGCCGATGAACAATGGGGTGGCGGTATAGGTGGCGAACGCTATGCACTGGGCCATGGATGGGTTGGCATCGTAGGTGCGGGCCATCCAGTGGATGAACGCGCCCATTACCGCTACCCCGGCCAGCATCGCCAGGTAGGACATGATGCTCATCCACAGGGCACTTTCCATGGTCAGCATCACAGCCGGCCGGTCGCCGATCACCCAGCCGACCTGGGTGGTGCCGATGAATGCGGACACTGCGGGAATCGCCGCGAGGATCAGGGTGTGCGTCAGGTACATGTGGCTGATGGATTCTTCTTCGCCACGGATTTCCCGCCATTCCTGGTCGGGATGGGTAAACAGCCCCACAACGTGATGAATCATGCCGTCACTCCTCTCAATGTTGCCAAACGCCCCCAAATGGAGCGCAAGCGGCCCTAGGCCGAACACCGAAGCAAGCGGTAATGTGGCCTTATGTCGCAGTATAGGAAGCGGTTACCCGCACAAACCGTGCTTTTTAGAGCAAATTGCGCTGTCGCCCGCCCTGTTGATTACATTGAAGTCTTTGTCGGAATGCCTACAGCACGCGCGCGTTTGTGCGTAAAATAGCCGCCTTTTGTCACACCTCGCGGATTCAAGCGCTATGGGCACCCTCTCGGTCAACCAGAACAAACTGCAAAAACGCCTGCGTCGTCTCGCCGGCGAAGCCATCACCGACTACAACATGATCGAGGATGGCGACAAGGTCATGGTCTGCCTGTCCGGCGGCAAGGACAGCTACACCATGCTCGATGTTCTGTTGCACCTGCAGAAGGTGGCGCCGATCACCTTCGAGATCGTTGCGGTGAACATGGACCAGAAGCAACCAGGGTTCCCCGAGCACGTGCTGCCGGCGTACCTGAAGGAGCTGGGGGTCGAGTACCACATCGTCGAGAAGGACACCTACTCGGTGGTCAAGGAGCTGGTGCCCGAGGGCAAGACCACCTGCTCGCTGTGCTCGCGCCTGCGCCGTGGCACGCTGTACACCTTCGCCGACGAAATCGGTGCGACCAAGATGGCGCTGGGGCACCACCGCGACGATATCGTCGAAACCTTCTTCCTCAATATGTTCTTCAACGGCGCGCTCAAGGGTATGCCGCCGAAGCTGCGTGCCGACGATGGCCGCAACGTGGTGATCCGCCCGTTGGCCTACTGCAGCGAGAAGGATATCCAGGCCTATTCGGACATGAAGGCATTCCCGATCATCCCGTGCAACCTGTGCGGCTCGCAGGAAAACCTGCAGCGCCAGGTGGTCAAGGACATGCTGGTGGAGTGGGAGCGCAAGCACCCGGGCCGTACCGAGAGCATTTTCCGTGCATTGCAGAACGTGGCGCCGTCGCAGTTGGCCGACCGCAACCTGTTCGACTTCACCAGCCTGAAGATCGACGAAAACGCGGCGCCGCGCTTCCTGGACGTGGTGAACATCTAGGCCTATGCGCGATTATCAGTGGCTGCATGAATACTGCCTGAACCGCTTCGGCTCTGCCCAGGCGCTGGAAGCCTTTCTGCCGCAGCCGCGCACGCCAGCGCAACTGCGCCACATCAGCGACGACCGCTACCTGTCGACCTTGGCCCTGCGGGTATTTCGCGCTGGCCTCAAGCACAGCCTGGTGGATGCCAAGTGGCCAGCCTTCGAGCAGGTGTTTTTCGGCTTCGACCCGGAAAAAGTGGTGTTGATGGGCGCCGAACACCTGGAGCGGCTGATGCAGGATCAGCGCATCATCCGCCACCTGGGCAAACTCAAGAGCGTGCCGCGCAACGCACAGATGGTGCTGGACATTGCCAAGGTGCATGGCAGTTTTGGTGCGTTCGTTGCCGACTGGCCGGTGACCGACATTGTCGGGCTGTGGAAGTACCTGGCCAAGCATGGCAACCAGCTCGGCGGTTTGTCGGCGCCACGGTTCTTGCGCATGGTTGGCAAAGACACCTTTGTCCCGACCGAGGACGTGGCGGCGGCGCTGATTGCCCAGAAGGTGATCGACAAGCAGCCGACCAGCCAGCGCGACCTGGCGCTGGTGCAGCAGGTGTTCAACCAGTGGCATGCCGAAAGCGGGCGGCCGCTGTGCCAGTTGTCGGTGATGCTGGCGCATACCGTCAACCATTGAGATCGCCGGGGCCGCTGTGCGGCCCAATCGCCGGCAAGCCAGCTCCCACAGGTTTGCACAGGGCTTGAGGCTGATGCGGTCGAGGTGGGAGCTGGCTTGCCGGCGATTGGGCTGCAAGGCAGCCCCTTGACTCAACTGCCTTCGCCCGCCATGCGCCGTTCATGCTGGAACTTCCAGCGCACATACAGCAGCCCGGCAATGAACAGCCCCAAGCTGACCAGCACTTCACCCCAGCCAAACACCGCCCGCGCCGGGTCGAAGGCTGCCAGCACGCCCTTGATGAAGTAGATATTCACCACGAAGCAGGTCCAGGCATGCGCCCGGGCGCTGCCCAGCAGCATGCCCGGCAGCAGCAATAGCAGCGGCACCAGTTCGATCGCCAGGATCACCTCGACCCGAGCCCCATGCAGGTTGGCGAACCACAGGTTGTTCACCACCAGCAGGGCAATAAGGCCAAAGAAAAACGCCAGGCTAAGCGCCTGCGTCAGGCGCAAGCGCGGTGCCAGCCAAGCCAGCGGCGGCAACACCTTGGGCTTCTTAGCCACGCGCGGCCTCCAGGGCCTTGGCGGTGCTCGCCAGGCGTTGGCCAAGGGCGCGGCACAGGGCGATCTCGTGCGGGTCGAGTTCACGCTTGCCGTCTGCCCCGGCATGGTGGCTGGCGCCATAAGGGGTGCCACCACCGCGGGTTTCCAGCAGTGCCGATTCGCTGTAGGGCAGGCCCATTACCAGCATGCCGTGGTGCATCAGCGGCAGCATCATCGACAGCAGCGTGGTTTCCTGGCCACCGTGCAGGCTGGCGGTAGAGGTGAACACACCGGCGGGCTTGCCGACCAGTTCACCGCCCAGCCACAGACTGCTGGTGCCATCGAGGAAGTACTTGAGCGGCGCCGCCATGTTGCCGAAGCGGGTCGGGCTACCCAGCACCAGGCCGGCGCAGTGGCGCAGGTCGTCGAGGGTGGCGTACAGCGCGCCGCTGGCCGGAATGTCCGGGGCCACAGCTTCGCATTCGGTGGAAATCGCCGGCACCGTGCGCAGGCGCGCTTCCATGCCGGCCAGCTCGATGCCGCGGGCGATGTGCCTGGCCATTTCGCTGGTGGCACCATGGCGGCTGTAGTAAAGCACCAGGATGTAGGGTTGGCTCACGGCAGAATCTCCAGCACTTTTTCCGGTGGGCGACCGACCACCGCCTTGTCACCGGCTACCAGGATCGGCCGCTCGATCAGCTTGGGGTGCTGGACCATGGCCTCGATCAGCTGTGCGTCGGTCAGTGCAGGGTCGGCCAGGTTCAATGCCTTGTATTCATCCTCACCCGTGCGCAGCAGCTGCCGAGGGGCCAGGCCCAGCTTGCCGAGCAAGGCCTTGAGGGTGGCGGCGTCTGGCGGGGTCTCGAGGTAGCGCACGATGACCGGGGCCAGGCCACGGGCTTCGAGCAGTTCCAGCGCGCCGCGGGATTTTGAGCAGCGCGGGTTATGATAGAGCGTGAGGTCAGTCATGTGGGGTCGCATCCAGCTGGTTGTGGCGGCTATTCTAACCGCAGCGACTGACCAGTTTGCTTTAAAACTCGAGAAGGATTGACCCATGGCAAGGCGTCTGGCAGCAGTACTGGCCATCACCGCGAGCCTGATGCTCGGTGGTTGCGGTGCCGATTATGGCGTAGACCAGCACGGCAATACGGTTAAGGCCGAACAGATCGACGGGCACTGGCTGGTGCTCAATTACTGGGCGGAATGGTGCGGGCCGTGCCGTACCGAAATCCCGGAACTCAATACCGCGGCCAAGCAGTGGGCGGCCGAGGGCATCAAGGTGGTGGGGGTGAATTTCGATGGCCTGCAGGGCCAGGACCTGAAGCAGGCCGCCGAAACCCTGGGCATCGGGTTCACCGTACTGGCCCAGGACCCGGCCGAGCGCTATGACCTGCCGCGCAGCGAGGCGTTGCCGGTAACGTACATCATCGATGACAAGGGCAAGGTGCGTGAGCAGTTGCTGGGCGAACAGACCCTCGAAGGGCTGCAGGCCAGGATCAAGGCCCTGAAGCAGGGGTGACAAGCTGCAAGCTGCAAGCTGCAAGCTGCAAGCTGCAAGCTACAAGCTACAAGCTACAAGCTACAAGCTAAAAGAAAAGCAGGCCGGTGCTAGGATCTGCTTTTTCTTGAAGCTTGAAGCTTGAAGCTTGAAGCTTGAAGCTTGCAGCTGCGCTCAGCCTTCTTCAGCCCAGAAGCGCAGCGGCTTACCCTCGGCCGGCCAGAAGCGCAGTTGCTCGATGGGTGATACATCCCAGCGCTGCACCGTTTCCAGCGCCTGCAGGAAGCGTTTTTCCTGCTCCATCAGCGCCGGCGCACATAGCTTGCGGGTTTTGCCGACCTTGCCGAAACTCAGGTGCTCGCCGTCCAGCGTGTAGGGCGCAAACCAGTGGTTGCAGCCGGCATTGCCATAGGCACGGCCATCACTGGCCAAGGTCAGGGTCAGGTGGCTGTAGTCGATCAACGGGCGCTCACCAATCCACTCCAGCACATAGCTGCGCTCCTGCTGCAACTTCGAAGGTTGCGCAGCGCAGCCGAGCAGGCCGGTGGCAATCAGCGCGCCGGTCAGCAGATTCTTCACTCGGCGCTCTCCTGGCAACGTGGGCACACATGCTTGTCGCCACGGCTGGCCCAGTCCAGCTCGGCGATACGAGCGCTGGCTGCAGGCTGGCGGGCTTGCTTGCCCAGCTTGGCGTCTACGGCGAACTCGAAGTCCAGGGCGGCGTCACAGTGGTCGCACTCAACCTTCCAGTTGAGGATTTCCAGCGCGTTGAACACCGGGCCAGTGGCCACGGCAACCCACTGGCCGCGCGGGTTGATCAGGTGGCGCACGCTCTCCACGGTCAGGCGCATGGCCAGGTCCTTGCTGCCTTTGAGGGTCACCAGCAGGGTATCGCCTTTGTGCATCGAACCGCCGTTGCCAGTGACCTGATAGCGGCCTGGCACCAGGGCGCGGCACTCGATCAGGGTGTGTTGCGGGTTGAAAAGGGTATAGCGGAAATCGTGCTCGACCATGGGTCCTCCAGAAATGCCGCGTATCCTAGCACTAACCCATGACCAGATTCTGTGGATTGCCTGCCGCCCAGCAGTTGATGTTGTCCAGCGTGGTAGTGGCGATCGCAGCCAGCGCCTCCCGGGTCAGGAACGCCTGATGCGCGGTGATGATGACATTGGGAAAGGTCAGCAGGCGTGCCAGCACATCGTCTTGCAGCGGCAGGTCGGAGCGGTCCTCGAAGAACAGCTGGGCTTCTTCTTCATAGACATCCAGCCCCAGGTAGCCGAGCTGGCCGCTTTTCAGCGCGTCGATCAGTGCCGGGGTATCGACCAGTGCGCCGCGGCCGGTGTTGATCAGCATGGCGCCATGCTGGACTTCGGCCAGGCTCCGGGCGTTGATCAGGTGCCGGGTATGTTCGGTCAACGGGCAGTGCAGGCTGATGATGCGCGCTTCGCGTAGCAATTCGGGCAGTGGCAGGTAGCGCGCGCCGAGGGCCAGCAGTTCCGGGTTGGGGTAGGGGTCGTAGGCCAGTAACTGGCAGCCGAAACCGGCCATTATGCGGGCGAAGGCTGCGCCGATCTGGCCGGTACCCACGACCCCGACCGTTTTACCATGCAGGTCGAAGCCGGTCAGGCCATGCAGGGTGAAGTCCCCTTCACGGGTACGGTTGTAGGCCCGGTGCAGGCGCCGGTTTAGCGCCAGGATCAGCGCCACGGCGTGTTCGGCGACCGCGTGCGGTGAGTAGGCCGGTACACGCACCACGGCCAGGCCCAAGCGTTGCGCAGCAGCCAGGTCGACGTGGTTGTAGCCGGCCGAACGCAGGGCGATCAGGCGCGTGCCGCCGGCGGCCAGGCGCTGCAGTACCGGGGCGTCCAGTTCATCATTGATGAAGGCGCAGACAATCTCGTAGCCGTCGGCCAGCGCTGCGGTGTCGAGACTCAGCCGGGCAGGCTGGAAATGCAGGTCCAGTGGGGTACCGCTGGCGGCTCGGGTGAAGCTTTCCTGGTCGTAGTGCTGGCTGCTGAACAATAGCGCGCGCATGGTCAGGGTTCCTTTGTCGGGCATGTCCGGGTTGGCAGTGAGCTCAAGCGCTCGACCGCGCCTGGACGGCCAGGCGGCTGATCGCCGCATCCAGTTCATCCAGTGCCTGGTGGGCCTGCGGGCTTTCCTGCTTGAGCAAGGTTTCAGTGCGCTGGCACGCCGCGCGCAACTGCGGCACGCCGCAATAGCGTGAAGCCCCGTTCAGGCGGTGTACCTGTTCGATCAGGCCCTCATGGTCATTGGCCAGGCGCGCGGCGTGGATGGCTTCGCGGTCGGCCTCCAGCGAGGCCAGCAGCATGTTCAGCATATCGGCGGCAAGGTCCGCTTTCCCGGCTGCCAGGCGCAGGCCTTCCTGCGGGTCGAGCACCTTGAGTTCATCACCGTTGGCGGTGGGTTCAGTCGGCGCCTGCTGCGGTGTGCCCAAGCTGAGACCGGTCCATTTCATCACCACCTGTGCCAGTTGCCGTTCACTGATCGGCTTGGTCAGGTAGTCATCCATACCGCCGTGCAGCAGTGCGCGTTTCTCGTTGGCCATGGCATGGGCGGTGAGGGCGACGATCGGCAATGGGTTGCCACTTTGGGTGTTTTCCCAGCGGCGAATCTGTTCGGTACAGGCGCGGCCGTCCATGCCGGGCATCTGCACGTCCATCAGCACCAGGTCGAAGGGTTCCTGCTGCACGGCCTGCAGTGCCGCATAGCCATTGTCGACGGCCAGCACTTCGGCACCCAGGTCCTCGAGCAGCGTCTGCACCAGCAGCAGATTGGCAGGGTTGTCGTCGACACACAGGATTTTCGGCCGCCGCGGGCCGTTGCTGCTCTTCACCTCGCCCAGCAGGCGGCGGGGTTGGACCAACTCCAGCAGCAGCCGGCGCAATTTGCGCGTGCAGGTAGGCTTGGACAGCAACTGGCCATGGCCATTGGGCAGGAAGGGGTGGTACAGCGCCTGCTCGGTGGTCGGGCACAGCACCACGCACTGGCAATGGTAGCGTTCGAGCTGTTGATGGTAGCGGCCCAGTTGTTCTGGCGACAGGTTGCCCAGGTTGGCGCCCAGCACAGCCAGCTCGAATGGCTGCCCGGCCTGGCTGGCGGCCTGCACGGCTTGCAGCAATTGGTCGTAGGAGGCGAACAGGCTGACACTCAGGCCACAGTCTTCCAGCTGGTGCTCCAAGGCTTGCCGGGCCAGTTCATGGTTATCGACGATGGCGGCACGGCGGCCCAGCAACGCTTGCAGCGGCAGCTCTTCGATATCGTCGTGCGCCTTGGGCAGGTTCAAACTGATCCAGAACTGCGAGCCCTCGCCCGGGGTGCTGTCGACGCCGATTTCGCCACCCATCTGCTCGATCAGGCGCTTGGAAATCACCAGGCCCAGGCCGGTACCACCTGGCTGCCGGGCCAGCGAGTTATCGGCCTGGCTGAAAGCCTGGAACAGGGTGCGCACGTCCTGCGGTGACAGGCCGATGCCGGTGTCCTGCACGCTGATGCGCAGCTGGGCATGATCTTCATGCTCATCGTCGAGCATGGCGCGTACGACAATGGTGCCTTCGCGGGTGAACTTGATGGCGTTGCTGACCAGGTTGGTGAGGATCTGCTTGAGCCGCAGCGGGTCACCGACCAACGACGTTGGCGTGTCGCGGTAGATCAGGCTGAGCAGTTCCAGCTGCTTGGCATGGGCGGCCGGTGCCAGAATGGTCAGGGTGTCCTGGATCAGGTCGCGCAGGTTGAACGGGATGCTGTCCAGCACCAGCTTGCCGGCCTCGATCTTGGAGAAGTCGAGAATTTCGTTGATGATGCCCAGCAAGTTGTCGGCAGACTTTTCGATGGTGCTCAGGTAGTCCAGCTGGCGCGGGGTCATCTCGCTTTTCTGCAGCAAATGGGTAAAGCCGAGGATGCCGTTGAGCGGGGTTCGGATCTCATGGCTCATGTTGGCCAGGAACTCCGACTTGATGCGGCTGGCCTCCAGTGCCTCCTTGCGCGCCATGTCCAGTTCGATGTTCTGGATTTCGATGGTTTCCAGGTTCTGGCGCACGTCTTCGGTGGCCTGGTCGATGCTGTGCTGCAATTCTTCATGAGCGTTGTGCAGGGTTTCGGCCATGCGGTTGATGCCGCGTGCCAGTTCGTCCAGCTCATGGCTGCCCATGGTCGGCAGGCGCTCTTCGAGGTGGCCGTCCTTGAGCTGGTTGACCGCATGCTTGATACGTTCGATGGGGTCGTTGATCGAGCGGCCCATGCGCAATGCCAGCAGGCCGCTGAGCACCAGGCAGGCGAGGATCAAAAGCAGGCTGGTGAACAGGTTGCGGTAGCCGCGCAGCAGGGTGCCATCGTGGGACAGCTCGATCTCGACCCAGCCCAGCAGCCGTTCGGCTTCGGCGGGCACGGCATCGGTGGCCAGGTCCCGGTGGTGGCCGAACACGGGCATCAGGTAGCGGGTGGCGTCATTGCCGCTGCGCTGCAGCAACTGGGTGCCGGTGCCGCCGCTGGGTGGCTGGTTGAGCATGCTCGGCCCGGCATGGGCCAGGCGTGTGCGGTCCGGCGCCAGGAAGGCAACCGAGCGCACGTCGCTCTGCTCCAGGGTTTGCGCGGCAATGCGCTCCAGCTGTGCAGGCGCCAGCCGGGCCATGGCCGGGGCGGCCAGCGGCGCCAACTGTTCGGCGATCATCTTGCCGCGCTGCAGCAGCTGGGTGCGCAGGTCGTTTTGTTGCAGCCAGGTGAAATAACTGCCCAGCACCAGCGCCATCAGGCCTGCCGGTAACAGTGCCAGCAGCAGGACCCGGCTGCGGATTCCCAAACGATCGAGCACACGCGCCTCCTGTGATGTGCCTGGCCACCGTCAGTTGGTGACGGCTAAGGCGCGACGTTACTCCGCCTGCCACGCCATTGCACCTGTTTAGTCGGTGTTTTGCGCCGATCCCGCAGCATGGGGTGCAGCGCAGTTGCCTGGCAGGCCGCCTATACACAATAATCGCGCAATTGAGAATGCATGGCAGTTGCCAATGAGTCCTGTAGCTATTCACAACGCCAATGTCCTCGCCATCGAAGACGACCCGGTGCTTGGCGCCTACCTGCATGAAGCGCTGCAGCGCGGTGGTTTCCAGGTCACCTGGTGCCGCAGTGGCCTGGAGGGGCTGGAAGCGGCCGGCCGCCAGGTGTTCGACGTGGTACTCATGGATATCCTGCTGCCGGGGTTGAATGGCCTGGACGCGCTGGCCCAGTTGCGCCAGCGCATGACCACACCGGTGATTCTGATGTCGGCACTGGGCGCCGAGGCGGACCGCATCAGCGGCTTTCAGCGCGGGGCCGACGACTACCTGCCCAAACCGTTCAGCATCGCCGAGCTGCAAGTGCGCATTGAAGCGATCCTGCGCCGTGTCGCGCTCGAACGCCGCTACCAGGCGCCGCAGCCGCCGGCAGAGGCGGGCGCGCTGCACTTCGACGAGGGCCTGTGCGACGTGCGCCTTGATGGCCGCCTGGCTGGGCTGACCCCCAGTGAGTTTCGCCTGCTCGACACCCTTTACCGCAACCAGGAGGAAGTGCTGAGCAAGGCGTTCCTGTACCAGCAGGTGTTGCAACGCGGCTATTCGCGGCACGACCGCAGCCTGGACATGCATGTCAGCCAGATCCGCCGCAAGCTCAAGGGCATCGGTTATCAGGGGTTGCAGATCCGCACCGTATGGGGCAAAGGCTACGTGCTCGGCGCGGGTGAGGCGCAATAGCCATGCTCGACCGCCATTCGCTGTTCTGGAAACTGGCCATCCTGCTGGTCGGCTTCTGCCTGCTGATGATCGGCCTCAGCTACACCTGGGGCCAGCGCATGGAGCTGCAGAGCGCCTTCTTGTCGGAGCCGGCGCGCCAGACTTTGCGCGGCTATGCCAGCGAGGCCGAGCAGGCCTGGCGCAGCCGTGGTCGAGCCGGGCTGGACCAGTGGGTGGCGGCCATGCACCAGCGTGAACACGGCTGGGTGGGTGTGCTCGATATCAACCTCAAACCGCTCGACAGCGCGGCCCTCAACCCGCAGATCATGCAGCGCCTGACCCGCCTGCGCGGGGTCGATTGGCCGATGAGCCGGCGCAGCGCCGAGCAACCGTGGCTACGCATCCCGTTCCCCGGTGCGCCCGAGCAGGGCATGCTGGTGGTCGAACTGCCCAAGCGCTTCAACCCGGACCAGCGCCGCGTGCTGTGGCGCATCATCACCAACGGCATCATCCCGGGCCTGTTCACCTTGCTGCTGTGCGTGGGCCTGTACCGCATGCTGATCGTGCCGTTGAACCAACTGCGCGAGCAGGCCCGGGCCTGGCGTGCCGACCAGCTTTCGGCTCGCCTTGATTCGCGGCTCATCGCCCGGCACGACGAGCTGGGGGAACTGGCCCGCGCCTTCGACCAGATGGCCGAGCGCCTCCAGGGCACCGTCACCCTGCAACAACAGCTGCTGCGCGACCTGTCCCATGAAATGCGCACCCCCCTGAGCCGTTTGCGCGTGGCTTGCGACGGGGAAACCGATATGCAACGCCTGCGCGAGCGCCTCGGCCGGGAACTGGACGGCATGCAGCAACTGGTCGAGGCAACCCTGCAACTGGCCTGGCAGGACGCCGAGCGTGCGCCGATGAACCTGGAGCCGATCGAGGTTCAGGCCTTGTGGGACCTGCTGGCCGAGAATGCCTGCTATGAAAGTGGCTGGGCGCCCACGCGGCTGCGGTGCGAAGTACCAGGCGGTTGCTGGGTGCAGGGCAACCTCAACCACCTGGCCCAGGCCCTGGAGAACCTGCTGCGCAATGCCATTCGGTATTCGCCGGCCGACGGTGTCGTGCGCTTGGGTGGGCAACGTGAAGGTGGCTACTGGTGCCTGTGGCTGGAAGACGAGGGCGGTGGCGTTGGCGACGATGAGCTGGAGCGGATTTTCGCGCCGTTCTTGCGGCTGGACGGTTCGCGGCCTGGCGTGGGTGGCTTTGGCCTGGGGCTGAGCATTGCCCGCAGCGCCATCCAGCGCCAGGGTGGCACGCTGTGGGCGCAGAACGGCAAGCGTGGTTTACGCCTGTGCATGAGGTTGCCGGTGCAGCAGCCCCCGTCATATAGCCTGTAGCTATATCCACTACAGATTGCGTGATATGGCCGGGAAGGGTTTGCCGGTATGATAGGCGCCCCTGCCGTCCGGATTGTGAAATACGCCATGACCTTGCAGTACCCAACCATCGCCGATTGCGTCGGCAATACGCCACTGGTTCGCCTGCAGCGCATTGCTGGCCAAACCAGCAATACCCTCCTGCTCAAGCTCGAAGGTAACAATCCCGCCGGCTCGGTGAAGGACCGCCCGGCCCTGTCGATGATCACCCGCGCCGAACTGCGTGGCCAGATCAAGCCCGGTGACACCCTGATCGAAGCCACCTCCGGCAACACCGGCATCGCCTTGGCGATGGCGGCGGCGATCAAGGGCTACAAGATGATCCTGATCATGCCAGACAACTCCACCGCTGAGCGCAAGGCGGCCATGACCGCCTACGGCGCCGAGCTGCTTCTTGTGACCAAGGAAGAGGGCATGGAAGGTGCCCGCGACCTGGCCGATAAGCTGCAGCGTGAAGGCCGCGGCCTGGTGCTGGACCAGTTCGCCAACGGCGACAACCCGGTGGCCCACTACAACAGTACCGGCCCGGAGATCTGGCAGCAGACCCACGGCAGCATCACCCATTTCGTCAGCTCCATGGGGACCACCGGCACCATTATGGGCTGCTCGCAGTACCTCAAGGAACAAAACCCTGCGGTGCAGATCATCGGCCTGCAACCGATGGAAGGTTCGGCCATCCCGGGTATCCGCCGTTGGCCGCAGGAGTACCTGCCGAAGATCTTCGACGCCACGCGCGTAGACCGCGTGGTCGACATGTCGCAGCAGGAAGCCGAAGACACCACCCGCCGCCTTGCCCGCGAAGAGGGCATTTTCTGCGGCGTGTCTTCCGGTGGTGCGGTTGCCGCCATGCTGCGCCTGTCCCGTGAGGTGGAGCATGCAGTAATGGTGGCGATCATTTGCGACCGCGGTGACCGCTACCTGTCCACCGGCCTGTTCGATCCCAGCTAAATGGCCAAGAAAAAAACCAACAGCGGCCTGCGCTTCCAGCCGGCCGGCGGTAGCCGCAGCCCCCAGGTCCCCGTGGGCAAGAAGCAGCGCCTGGACATCGAGCGCCTGGCCGGCGACGGCCGCGGCATTGCCTTCCATGAAGGGCGTACCTGGTTCGTCAGTGGCGCCCTGGCCGGTGAGGCTGTGGAAGCGCGGGTGCTCAATGCGCGCGGCAAGGTGGTCGAGGCCCGCCTGGAGCGTGTGCTGCAGGCCAGCCCCGAGCGCCGTGAAGCCCCCTGTCGCCATTACAGCCGCTGTGGTGGCTGCACCCTTCAGCACCTGCCGCACGAGGCGCAACTGGCGCTGAAGCAGCGGACCTTGGCCGAACAACTGCAACGGGTGGCCGGTGTGCAGCCCGACGCCTGGGCGCCACCGCTCAGCGGGCCAGCGTTCGGCTACCGGCGCCGTGCTCGCGTGGCGGTGCGCTGGGACGTCAAGGCGCGTGAGCTGCAGGTCGGCTTCCGTGCCGAAGCCAGCCAGGACATCATCGCCATCGACGATTGCCCGGTGCTGGTACAGCCCTTGCAGTCGATTCTGCGCCACCTGCCGACCGTGCTGCGTTCGCTGGACAAACCGCAGGCCCTGGGCCATGTGGAGCTGTTCAGCGGCTCTGCGCAAGCGCTGCTGGTGCGCCATGTGGCGCCATTGCCGGCGCAGGACCTGGCCCGGTTGCAGGCGTTCTGCGAGCAGGCCAACGCGCAGTTATGGCTGCAAGGCGAAGCTGAACCGGCGCCCGTCGAACCTGCGGCACCATTGGGCTTTGCCCTGGCGCCGTGGCAGCTTGAGCTGGCCTGGCGCCCTGGCGACTTCGTGCAGGTCAACGCCCAGGTCAATACGGCGATGATCGAGCAGGCGCTGGCCTGGCTTGCGCCGCAGGCCGATGAGCGGGTGCTCGACCTGTTCTGCGGCCTGGGCAACTTCGCCCTGCCGCTGGCACGCCAGGCGCGTGAAGTGGTGGCAGTGGAAGGTGTGCAGGCCATGGTCGATCGGGCCGCGGCCAACGCCAGAAACAACAATGTGCATAACGCACGGTTTTTTCAGGCCGATTTATCGCAGCCATTGGCCGGCACCGGATGGGCCGCCGAGGGCTTTTCTGCGGTACTCTTGGACCCACCGCGCGACGGTGCTTACGAGGTGGTGCAAGGCATCGCCCGCCTCAAGGCCAGCAGGCTGGTCTATGTATCGTGCAACCCGGCCACACTGGCGCGAGACGCCCAGGTGCTGGCCGGCCAGGGGTACCGGTTAACACGGGCCGGGATTCTCGACATGTTTCCTCAAACGGCGCATGTCGAGGCCATGGCGTTATTCGAAGCGGGCTAGCTGACTGGCCCCTTGGTGCGGCCGCCACGGAAGGGTGGTCGTACGGTGATCGCCAGCGCCGCCGTGAGTGCAGCGCTGTATGGAAAGGTAAAACAAGATGGTACAGGTGAGAGTGCACCAGCCGGTCAACACGGACGGCAGTATCAATCTCGATGCATGGCTGGACCATGTGGTAAGTGTCGATTCGGCACTGGATCGCGCAGCGCTGAAAGAAGCCTGCGAGTTTGCTCACGAGGTCGAAAAAAAGGGCAACCCCGCCAAGCATTCCTGGGCGGACGGCACGTCCAGCTTTCAGGCAGGGCTGGAAATTGCCGAAATCCTCGCCGACCTCAAGCTCGACCAGGATTCGCTGGTGGCCGCGGTCATCTACCGTTCGGTGCGCGAGGGGAAGGTCACGCTGGCCGAGGTCAGCCAGCGCTTTGGGCCGGTGGTCTCGAAGCTGATCGACGGCGTGCTGCGCATGGCCGCCATCAGCGCCAGCCTCAGCCCGCGGCAGTCGCTGGTATTGGGCTCGCAGGCGCAGGTCGAAAACCTGCGCAAGATGCTTGTGGCCATGGTCGACGACGTACGCGTGGCGCTGATCAAGCTGGCCGAGCGGACCTGCGCCATCCGTGCGGTCAAGGCGGCCGACGATGAGAAACGCCTGCGCGTCGCGCGTGAGGTGTTCGACATCTATGCGCCGTTGGCGCACCGCCTGGGTATCGGCCATATCAAGTGGGAGCTGGAGGATTTGTCCTTCCGCTACCTGGAGCCCGAGCAGTACAAACAAATCGCCAAGTTGCTGCACGAGCGCCGGCTGGACCGCGAGCGGTTCATCAGCGACGTGATGAACCAGTTGCAGAACGAACTGCTGGCCACCGGGGTGAAAGCCGACATCAGCGGCCGGGCAAAACACATCTATTCGATCTGGCGCAAGATGAAGCGCAAAGGCCTGGAATTCAGCCAGATCTATGACGTGCGCGCAGTGCGTGTGCTGGTGCCGGAAATTCGCGACTGCTATACCGCACTGGGCATCGTCCACACCTTGTGGCGGCACATCCCCAAAGAGTTCGATGACTACATCGCCAACCCCAAGGAGAACGGCTATCGCTCGTTGCACACGGCGGTAATCGGGCCTGAGGGCAAGGTGCTGGAAGTGCAGATCCGTACCCACGGCATGCATGAGGAAGCCGAGCTTGGCGTGTGCGCCCACTGGCGCTACAAAGGCACCGACGTCAAGCCCAGCTCCAACCACTACGAAGAAAAGATCTCCTGGCTGCGCCAGGTGCTGGAATGGCACGAAGAGCTGGGCGACATCGGTGGCCTGGCCGAGCAACTGCGGGTCGACATCGAGCCGGACCGGGTTTATGTGTTTACCCCGGACGGGCATGCCATCGACCTGCCCAAGGGTGCGACCCCGCTGGACTTCGCCTACCGCGTGCACACGGAAATCGGCCACAACTGCCGCGGCGCCAAGATCAACGGCCGGATCGTGCCGCTGAACTATAGCCTGCAAACGGGCGAACAGGTCGAGATCATCACCAGCAAGCACGGCAACCCGAGCCGCGACTGGTTGAACTCCAACCTGGGCTATGTCACCACGTCGCGGGCACGGGCCAAGATCGTGCACTGGTTCAAGCTGCAGGCGCGCGACCAGAACGTGGCCGCTGGCAAGACCTTGCTCGAACGGGAGCTCAGCCGCCTGGGCCTGCCGCAGGTGGACTTCGAGCGCCTGGCGGAGAAAACCAACGTCAAGACCGCCGAAGACATGTTCGCTTCGCTCGGTGCTGGCGACCTGCGCCTGGCGCACCTGGTCAACGCAGCCCAGCAGTTGCTGGAGCCCGAGCGTATCGAGCAGATCGAACTGGTGCCGCGCAAGCCTGCCGGGCCGCGTACCGGCAAGCGTGGCGACATTCAGATCCAGGGGGTTGGCAACCTGCTGACGCAGATGGCCGGCTGCTGCCAGCCACTGCCGGGCGATGCCATCGTCGGTTACATCACGCAAGGCCGTGGCGTGAGCATTCACCGCCAGGATTGCGCCTCGGTGCTGCAACTGGCAGGCAAGGAACCGGAGCGCATGATCCAGGTGAGCTGGGGGCCGATACCGGTGCAGACCTACCCGGTCGACATCGTCATTCGTGCCTACGACCGCCCGGGGTTGCTGCGTGATGTGTCGCAGGTGCTACTGAACGAGAAGATCAACGTGCTGGCGGTGAACACCCGCTCGAACAAGGAAGACAACACCGCGCTGATGTCGCTGACCATCGAAATTCCAGGCCTGGACGCGCTGGGGCGGTTGTTGGGGCGCATCTCGCAGTTGCCGAACATCATCGAGACGCGGCGTAATCGTACCCCTTGAGACCGCGGCGCCTGCTTCGCGGGCTTGCCCGCTCCCACAGGTACGGTGCAGGTTTCGAAACCTGCACCCATCCTGTGGCAGCGGGCAAGCCCGCGAAGAAGCCACCACCGAAGGACCTGCCTGAATGACCTACACCCTCGAAGACCTGCTGCACCTCATGGCCCGCCTGCGTGACCCGCAGTACGGTTGCCCATGGGACCTGCAGCAGAACTACGCGAGCATCGTCCCGCATACCCTCGAAGAGGCCTACGAAGTCGCCGACACCATCGAGCGCGGTGACTTCGAGCACCTGCAAGGTGAGCTGGGCGACTTGCTGTTCCAGGTGGTCTACTACAGCCAGCTGGCCAGGGAGGAGGGGCGTTTCGAGTTCGATGGCGTGGTCGACAGCATCACCCGCAAGCTCATTCGGCGCCACCCGCATGTGTTCCCCACGGGTGAGCTGTATGCGCCGCTGGACATCCCCCGCTTGAGCGAGGCCCAAGTCAAGTCACGCTGGGAAGAAATCAAGGCCCAGGAGCGGGCGGAAAAAAGCCTGCCCGAGCAGTTGTCTCTGCTCGACGACGTACCCACGACCTTGCCGGCGCTGTCGCGGGCGGCCAAACTGCAAAAGCGTGCGGCCACGGTCGGCTTCGACTGGCCGGCGGCGCTGCCGGTGCTGGATAAAGTCCGTGAAGAACTGGACGAAGTGCTGCAGGCCATGGCCGATGGCGATGCCGATGCGCTCGAAGATGAGGTCGGTGACCTGCTGTTCGCTGCCGTGAACCTGGCGCGCCACCTCAAGCAAGACCCGGAACATGCCCTGCGCCGCGCCAATCGCAAGTTCGAGCGCCGTTTCCGCTTTATCGAACAGGCATTGCGCGACAGCGGTCGCCCTATTGAAGCGTGTAACCTTGACGAGCTGGACGCCCTCTGGGGCGAAGCCAAGCGTCAGGAAAAGAACCTGCCCAGCTGCGGCTGAGCTGTTGCATAAGTGAGTGAACATTCATGAGCCTTTCCCTTCGCGACCAATTGCTCAAAGCCGGTCTGGTCAACCAGAAACAGGTCTCGCAGACCAATAAAGCTGAAAAGAAACAGAAGCGCATGGAGCACAAAGGCCAGGTCGACGTCGACGACAGCCAGCAGCGTTTGGCCAAGGAAGCCATGGCCGAAAAGGTCAAGCGCGACCAGGAGCTGAACCGCCAGCAGCAGGAAAAGGCGGAGCAGAAGGCCCGTGCCGCACAGATCAAGCAACTGATCGAAGCCACGCGCCTGCCCAAGCTGAGCACCGATGACTATTACAACTTCGTTGACGACAAGAAGGTCAAGCGTATCGCCGTCAACGCGCTGATGCGTACCAAGCTGAGCAACGGTGCGCTGGCAGTGGTGGCCCATGCCGGTGGTTACGAGGTGATCCCGCGCGAAGCAGCGGTGAAGATCCAGGAGCGCGACCCCAGCCGTATCCTGTTGCTTAACACCCATGTCGAGGAAGCGGACGAAGATGACCCGTACGCGGCCTACAAGATCCCTGACGATCTGATGTGGTAAACACGAAAAACCCCGCTTCGGCGGGGTTTTTCATGACGAATGGGGTCATTGCGTGGTGCGCTGGTTTTCCAGGTTCTCGAGCTCTGCCCGGTACTGGTGGGCCTCGTGTTCATTGTGGAACATGCCGACCAGTTGACCTTGCTGGTGCACATCCCAGATGCGTACGCCAGCGGCCACGCCTTCGTGGGACATTTTCGATTCGTCGCGTTCGGTTACTTGGACTGTCATCGTTAAACTCCACTTCTTGAGAGGGCTGCGACACTCTGTCGCACACCTTCTTTATAGAGTTTGTTAGCAGCCTAAGTAAATAAAACGGGCATGAAACAAGTTTCATGAAGGCTCAAAGGTGTAGTGCCTGGGCTGGCCCTATCGCCGGCAAGCCAGCTCCCACAGGGACCTCCTGGAGCCTGAGCCTTGCATAGAACCTGTGGGAGCTGGCTTGCCAGCGATAGGGCCAGTACGGGTCACCCAGAAACCCGGGTACAAAAAAGCCCCGCACTAGGCGGGGCTATTGGATGTCACTGGCAACGCTGGCTCAGTTACCCTTCACCGGCTTGCCATCGACCGTACCATCCTGCAGCACGATCACATACTCCTTGCCATCGGTCTCCACCTGGCGCAGTTGCACCAGCAGGTAGTCCCAGTTCTTGGCAAACCACAGCTCGGTGATGCGCTTGCTCTGGCTTGGATCGCGCACGCGCTCGACCTTCACCGCATCGACCTGGCCAGTCTTGGTGGTGACTTTTTCAGTGCCCAGCACGCGGAAGTCGTAATTGTCGATCTCGTCGCCATCGACTACCTGGTAAGTCATGCTCTTCTTGCCTGCCGCCACGTCATGCTGCAAGGCCAGCTGGTAGGAAGACTTGTCCAGTACGCCGCGGTTAAGCGGCAGGGTAATGGCGTCGCCCCGGTCGCTACCGGTGATCTTCTTGGTGTTCCAGTCGAAGTTCAGGTCGACCTTCTTGGCCTTGCCCAGGCCGCCACGCTCGAAGTGATACTTCTGTGGCAGCAGGGTGTCGTTTTCCAGGCGCAGGGTGCTTTGCTCGGTCAGGCTGGCGATCATCATGGAAGCCTTGAAGTTAAGGTCCCAGGTACCGTTGGCATTTTTGACCAGGCTGCGCTCGGCGGTGCCGCTCATGGGCAGCTGCTTCCAGTCGGCGGTGTAGCTGGCCGAGAAGGGCTTCAGATCAGCTGCCTGGAGCGGCAGGGCGAGCACGGCGAGAGCCAAGAGCAGGGCACGACGCATAAGTTCTCCTAGGATCGAATCAAGTGACCGCTGGCCGCCAGCGGCTGGCCGTCCAGTAATGCACCCTGTTCAGCAAGGCGCAAGCGGCCGTCGGCAAACCAGCGCACTGCCAGCGGGTAGATCAGGTGTTCCTGCTGGTGAACCCGGTGGGCCAGGCTTTCGACGGTGTCGTCTGGCGCCACCGGCACTACTGCCTGTACGACCAGTGGGCCGCCATCGAGTTCCTCAGTCACGAAGTGTACGCTGCAGCCATGCTCGGCGTCGCCTGCCTCCAGCGCCCGGCGGTGGGTATGCAGGCCTTTGTACTTGGGCAGCAACGACGGGTGGATATTGAGCAGGCGGCCCTGATAGTGGCGCACGAAGTCGCCACTGAGGATGCGCATGAACCCGGCCAGCACCACCAGGTCCGGGGCAAAGCCGTCGATGCACGCCATCAGCGCTGCATCGAAGGCTTCACGGCCGTCGAACCGGGTGTGGTCAAGCAGGGCGCTTTCAATGCCGGCGGCTGCGGCGCGTTGCAGGCCGAAGGCATCGGCGCGGTTGGAGACCACCGCACGAATGCGCACCGGGCTGTCCTGGCCTTGGCAACTGTCGATCATGGCTTGCAGGTTGCTGCCGGAACCCGACAGCAGTACCACTACATTGCAGGTCTTGCTCGGCATCAGTGTGCCTTGAGGTTCTGCAGCTCGACCTGGGCGGCGCCTTCGGCGGCTTCGGCGATGTGGCCGATGACCCATGGCTGTTCACCGGCGGCGCGCAGTTCGTTCAGGGCCGCTTCGACCTGGTCCTGGGCCACGCAGATGACCATGCCAACGCCGCAGTTCAATACGCGGTGCATTTCGTGCTCGTCGACGTTGCCTTTTTCCTGCAGGAAATCGAACACCGCCGGGCGCTGCCAGCTGGCCACGTCTACCACGGCCTGAGCGTTTTTCGGCAGTACGCGCGGGATGTTGTCGAGCAGGCCGCCACCGGTGATGTGGGCCATGGCTTTGACCGCGCCGGTGTTCTTGATCAGCTGCAGCAGCGGCTTGACGTAGATGCGGGTGGGGGCCATCAGCAGGTCGGTCAGCGGGGTGCCGCCCAGCTGGGTGTTCTCGATGTCGGTGCCCGACACTTCGAGGATCTTGCGGATCAGCGAGTAACCGTTGGAGTGCGGGCCGGAGGACGGCAGGGCGATCAGTGCATCGCCAGTGGCAACCTTGGAACCGTCGATGATGTCGGCCTTTTCCACCACGCCCACGCAGAAACCGGCCAGGTCGTAGTCTTCGCCTTCGTACATGCCAGGCATTTCGGCGGTTTCACCACCGACCAGCGAGCAGCCGGCCAGTTCGCAACCGGCACCGATGCCGGTGACCACGGTGGCCGCCACGTCGACATTGAGCTTGCCGGTGGCGTAGTAGTCGAGGAAGAACAGCGGCTCGGCGCCGCACACCACCAGGTCGTTGACGCACATGGCGACCAGGTCCTGGCCGATGCTGTCATGCTTGTTCAGGTTCAGCGCCAGGCGCAGCTTGGTGCCGACGCCGTCGGTGCCGGAGACCAGCACCGGCTGCTTGTAGCCGGCCGGGATCTCGCAAAGGGCGCCAAAGCCGCCCAGGCCACCCATGACTTCAGGGCGTGCGGTGCGTTTTGCCACGCCCTTGATGCGTTCGACCAGTGCTTCGCCGGCGTCGATGTCTACACCGGCGTCCTTGTAGCTCAGGGAGGGTTGCTTGCTCATTGATCCAGGCCTTTAGGAGGGAGGGATTCTTAAAAACGACCATGACGGCCAAGGCCGGCGGGTGAGCGACGGCTGCCTGAAACGTCAGTGGTCTGTGAAGGCGCGCGATTTTATCAGGGTTGCCGGGCAGCGGCCATCCTCAGGCCGACGGGCAGGCCGGTAAATTGCTGAAAAATGGCCCAGGGTGGTTGATGGGGTTGCATGTGTATAAGCTGCAACCAGCGAGCCTCAGGCCGCAAGAAAATGCAGCGCCGCGTTGGCGCTGCATTAAGCTTGTAGCGTGAAGCTCACGGCTTGAAGCACGACTGGACGGAATCCTCGATGCGCTTGATCTCTATTCTGGCAGCCGGTTGCCTGGCCCTTGTGTCGGCCGCCGCCATGGCTGAAAACGTCTCCGACCTTTACCAGGTGCACGAACCGCTTGCGGGGCAGGGCGCCGAAGCGCGTACAGCTGCTACCGGCAAGGCCCTCGAAACCCTCATCCTGCGCCTGACCGGTGACCCCAAGGCGGTGCAAAGCCCAGGGTTGGCGGGCCTGCGCAAAGACCCGCAGCAAATCATCAACCAAGTCGGCACCGAGGCGGGCCCGCCGGAATCGGTTGTGGTCGAGTTCGACCCGGGCAGTACCGAGCGCGCACTGCGCAAGGCTGGCCTGGCCTTGTGGGGGAGCAACCGGCCGTCGATCCTCAGCTGGTGGCTCAATGACAGTGTCGAAGGCAGCAGCCTGGTCGGTGATGGCCAGCCCAGTGCCCAGCCACTGCGGCGTGCCGCACAGCACCGCGGCTTGCCGCTGCGCCTGCCGCTGGCCGACCTGCAGGAGCAATTGGTAGCCAATGCCAAGCAACTCGAAGGCAGCGACCCGGCGCCGCTGCGCGAGGCCGCCGAGCGTTACGGCGCCGACGCCATGCTGGCGGTGCATGCCCAGGAAGCCGATGGCAAGTGGCAAGGTAAATGGCAGCTGTGGCTGGGTGACCAGCGCGAGCAGGGCACCGCCGAGGGCGCCGACCAGGCCGCACTGGCTGATGCCGTGATGCTGGCGGTGGGCAGCCGCCTTGCACCGCGTTATGTCACCCGGCCAGGGGCCAGCAGCCAGTTGCAGGTGCAGGTGCAGGGAATGAACCTGCAGCGCTACGCCGAGTTGGCTCGGGTGCTGGAACCCTATGGCCCACGCTTGCAGTTGGCTGATGGCACCACCTTGACCTACGGCGTGACTGGCAACCGTGAGCAATTGCGTGCCCAGCTGGGCCTGGCCAAATTGCAGGAGCTGCCGGTGGAACAGGCCGCCGCCGTACCTGCCACGCCGGCGCCTGCCGGCGGCCAGGCCCCGGCTACCGAGCCGCAACCCGCACCCCGGCCGTTCGACGGCCTGCGTTTTCGTTGGTAAGGAGTACTGACATTGACTGACCTGCGTCGCTGGATCTGGCTCGGCGCCATACTGCTGGTGGTCGTGCTGTTGTATAGCTTGCACAACATTCTCACGCCCTTTCTGATCGGTATTCTGCTGGCCTACCTGGCCGACCCGCTGGTTGATTGGCTGGAGCGCCGTGGGCTGTCGCGGACCTGGGGTGTGGTGTTGGTGTTCGCGCTGTTCACCTTGCTGTTCATGGCGTTGTTGCTGGTGCTGGTGCCAATGCTGGCCAAGCAGCTGGTGCGCCTGTACGAGCTGGCGCCGCAGATGCTTGACTGGTTGCAGCACGTGGCCTTGCCGTGGGTGCAGCAGCGGCTTGGCCTGGCCGATGGTTTCTGGAAATTCGACAAGATCAAGTCGGCTATCAGCGAGCACATGGGCCAGACCACCGACATTGTCGGGGTGGTGTTGTCGCAGGCGACTGCTTCGAGCCTGGCGCTGATCGCCTGGCTGGCCAACATGGTGATGATTCCGGTCGTGGGTTTCTACCTGCTGCGGGACTGGGATCTGATGATGGCCAAGCTGCGCAGCCTGTTGCCTCGCCAACAGGAACCCCAGATAGTCGGCCTGGCAGGCGAATGCCATGAAGTGCTGGGCGCCTTCGTTCGCGGGCAGCTGATGGTGATGGTGGCGTTGGGCATCATCTATTCGGTGGGGCTGATGCTGGTGGGCCTGGAACTGGGCCTGCTGATCGGCATGCTCGCCGGCCTGGCGGCGATCGTGCCGTACATGGGGTTCATCATCGGCATCGGCGCGGCGCTGGTGGCCGGGCTGTTCCAGTTTGGTGGCGACCTGTACCCGATGCTGGGCATTGTCGCGGTATTCGTCATCGGGCAGGCACTGGAAGGCATGGTGCTGACACCGTTGCTGGTGGGTGACCGCATCGGCTTGCACCCGGTGGCGGTAATATTCGCCATCCTTGCAGGGGGCGAGCTGTTCGGTTTTACCGGGGTATTGCTGGCGTTGCCGGTGGCAGCGGTGATCATGGTGCTGCTGCGCCATGTGCATGATCTTTATAAAGAGTCGGACATGTATGCCGGGGACGTCGACCCGGAGCTGTAACCCCGGCCACCGCGTCGCGGCTTCATGGGGCGCTGCTGCCATGGCGCAGTCTCGGGGCTTGCAGCGCAACCTGTTGATTTTGCTTGCGCTATCGGTTGCCGAGATTGTGTACCCCGCGTTGCGGGTATAGACTTTGCAGATTGTTCACCTAAGGCCCCCTGCGGTCGCATTGACCGCCCGCGAGCATGAAACCACCGATCCAGTTGCCCCTGGGTGTGCGCCTGCGCGATGACGCCACCTTCATCAACTACTATCCGGGCGCCAATGCTGCGGCATTGGGTTACGTCGAGCGGTTGTGCGAAGCCGACGCCGGCTGGACCGAAAGCCTTATCTACCTGTGGGGCAAGCAGGGTGTTGGCCGTAGCCACCTGCTGCAGGCCGCCACGCACCGTTTCCAGCAGCGCGGTGAGCCCGCGGTCTACCTGCCACTGGCGCAACTGCTCGAGCGTGGCGTAGGGCTGCTCGACTACCTGGCGCAGTATGAACTGGTCTGCATAGACGATCTGCATGTGATCGCCGGCAAGCCAGACTGGGAAGAGGCCATGTTCCACCTGTTCAACCGCCTGCGTGACAGCGGCCGACGCCTGTTGCTGGCCGCTTCGGCATCACCGCGCGAACTGCCGGTGAAATTGCCGGACCTGAAGTCGCGGCTGACCCTGGCCCTGGTGTTCCAGATGCGTGGCCTGTCCGATGAAGACAAGCTGCGTGCGCTACAACTGCGTGCCTCGCGCCGCGGCCTGCACCTCACCGACGAAGTCGGGCATTTCATCCTTACCCGTGGTGCACGCAGCATGAGTGCGCTGTTCGACCTGCTCGAGCGCCTCGACCAGGCATCGCTGCAGGCCCAACGCAAGCTCACCATCCCTTTCCTCAAGGAAACCCTCGGCTGGTAACCCCCTGAAATCCTTGGGCCAGAGCAGTAAAACGAAAAAGTCACATCTTTTTCGATAAAATTTGCAAATGGCCATGATAGAGGGCATAGTTTCCCCCTTCTAAAGGATTACAGACACGGTCGTGCCCATGCTGAAGCGCTTTGCACCCCTCGTGCCACTCGCACTCGTGACCCTGCTTTTTGGCTGTGCGGCCCAAGGCCCGGTTTCCCAGCCCCAGGATCACACCCCTGTCGCCGCTCAGGCGGCAGTTAAAACCCAAGCCTCGCCTTCGTCGGTATTCGGCGAACCGGAAGAGCTGGCTACCGAAGATGACCTCGCGTCGTTCTCCAGCAGCAAGCCTTACCAGCTGCCGGTTCTGGCCGACAGCATCCTGGAGCGCGGCATGTCGTTGATCGGCACCCGCTATCGCTTCGGCGGTACCTCGGAAAAGTCCGGCTTCGACTGCAGTGGCTTCATCGGCTACCTGTTCCGCGAAGAGGCTGGCATGACCCTGCCGCGCTCCACGCGTGAAATGATCAACGTCGATGCCCCGAAAGTGGCGCGCAACAAACTCAAGCCAGGTGACCTGCTGTTCTTCAGCACCAATGGCCGCGGTCGCGTCAGCCATGCCGGCATTTACCTGGGTGACAACCAGTTCATCCACTCCAGCAGCCGCCGCAGCGGTGGTGTGCGCATCGACAGCCTCGGTGACCGCTACTGGAGCAAGACCTTCATTGAAGCCAAGCGCGCCTTGGCCATGGCGCCGACCAACATCGCGCGCAACTGATGGCAAAATGCTGTACCCTGCCACGGCGGTGATGCTTTTTAAAAAAAGCTCGCCGCCGTGCGCATTTACAGAAAGCGTCTAATCTAATTTCTCAACTCTTTTCAGCTGCGGCGCAGCGGTCTCAGACAGGAAGTTATGGCCATGGTAAAGATGGCGCGCTTCGCATTCCTCTCCTTGGCAACCTTGCTGGCTGCCTGTTCCAGCCGTGCGCCTGCGCCGGCCCCTGTGATAAAGCCCCAGGTCACCTCCTATAGCCAGGCCAGCCCTTCGCCGGTTGCCGATGACGTGTTGATTCGTGCCATTGGTCTGGTGGGCACGCCCTACCGCTGGGGTGGCAATACGCCGGATTCTGGCTTCGATTGCAGTGGCTTGATCAAGTACGTTTACCGGGATGCCGCCGGCATCAGTCTGCCGCGCTCGACGCGGGAGATGATTGTCATGCGGGCGCCCACCGTAAACCTCAACGCGTTGCAGTCCGGTGACCTAGTGTTCTTCGCTACCAGTGGCGGCTCGCAAGTCAGCCATGCAGGTATCTACGTAGGCGACGGGCGCTTCGTGCATGCCCCTTCTACCGGTGGCACCGTGCGCCTGGACTACCTGTCCAACAGCTACTGGGCCAAAGCGTACCTGCAGGCCAAGCGGGTGATTCCACAAGGGCACCTGGCGCAGAACCCCTGATAGCCGTCGCTTGATGGCCCCGCGACCTTTCAGGTTCGAAGGGGGGGGCGGGGCTACGGCGCGGTGGCGGGTGCCTTGCTCACCCGCCAGACCACGTTGCCCACATCGTCTGCCACCAGCACCGCCCCGCGTCCATCGTTGATGACCCCGACCGGGCGCCCCTTGGCCTGGCCCTGTTCATCCAGAAAGCCGCTTAGCAGGTCCACGGGATTGCCTGCAGGTTTGCCTGTACGATCGAACGGCACGAAAATGACCTTGTAGCCACTGTGAGGCCTGCGGTTCCACGAGCCATGTTGCCCAACGAGCGCGCCGCGCTGGAATGGCGCTGGCAGCGCACCCGGTTCGGCGAACGCCAGCCCCAGCGAGGCGGTGTGTGGCCCCACGGCATAATCGGGGACCAGCGCCTGGGCTACCTTTTGCGGTGCGGGCGGTTGCACACGGCTGTCCACATGCTGGCCGTAGTAGCTGTAGGGCCAGCCATAAAAGCCGCCGTCCTTCACGGAGGTGATGTAATCGGGCACCAGGTCGCTGCCGATTTCGTCGCGTTCATTGACGGCAGTCCACAGGCTGCCGCTGTTCGGCTCCCAGGCCAGGCCGTTGGGATTGCGCAGCCCGGTGGCGAACAGCCGGTGCTGGCCGTTGGCCGGGTTCACTTCCCAGATCGCTGCCCGCCCTTGTTCCTTGTCCATTCCGTTCTCGGCGACATTGCTGTTTGAACCTACCGTCACGTAAAGGTGTTTGCCGTCGGGGCTGGCGATCACGTTCTTGGTCCAGTGGTGGTTCAGCGGGCCGCCGGGTAGCGCAGTCACCACCTGGCCTTTGTCGGTGATGTGTGTTGCGCCGCTTTGGTAATGAAAACGCAGCAGCTTGTCGGTGTCGGCGACGTAGAGATCCTCGCCTATCAGGGCCATGCCGAACGGTGAGTTCAGCCCTTCAATGAATGGCACCTGGGTTTCTGCCGAACCATCGTGATTCGCATCGCGCAGCAACGTGATGCGGTTGGCGCTGGGTACGCCAGCACCTGCACGCGCCATGACCTTTTTCATGGCCCAGCCGCGCAGGCCCTTGGCGTCTTCCGGCTTGGGTGGGGCATTGGTCTCGGCCACGAGGACGTCGCCGTTTGGCAGCAGGTATAGCCAGCGGGGGTGGTCGAGGCCGCTGGCGAACGCGTTTACCTGAAGGCCGGGGGCTGCCGTGGGTTTTGCATGTTCCGGCCAGCCTACTGCTGGGGCGATGTTCACGGTGGGCAGGGGCGTGCGTACGGGGGCGGGTAGCTGGGGGGAAGGGCCGGTGCCGTCGTTTACACTCAGCAGGGCGGTGTCGCCGCAGGCGGTCAGGCTGGTGGCCAGCAGCCATGGCATGAGGTGTTTCATGGGCGGCGTTCTCCGCAGCGGGCTCATGAGGGTGAGAGGTCGGCTGGGCTTGCAGGGTTCCCCATGGTTTATCGCGGTCTCTGTTCCTATGCGGTTTCAACGCCCACATTTTTGCAGAGCTTGAAATCTTGAGCGCTGGTTTTTGGTGGCGCGAAAACTCC
>NZ_JBICMS010000019.1:0-659 GCF_043106615.1 Pseudomonas sp. CJQ_9
ATCCTGCTCGACGAACTCGACCGCGAGCTGGAGCGACGGGGCCATCGCTTCGTACGTTATGCCGATGATGCGAACATCTATGTACGCAGTCCCCGGGCCGGCGAACGGGTGTTGGTCAGCGTCGAGCGCTTCCTGAGAGAACGTCTGAAGCTGACGGTGAACAGGAAGAAAAGCCAAGTGGCAAGGGCGTGGAAGTGCGACTACCTAGGCTATGGGATGAGCTGGCACCAGCAGCCAAGACTGCGCGTGGCAAGGATGAGCCTAGACCGCTTACGCGACCGGCTCAGAATGCTGCTGCGCAGCGTACGGGCTCGCAAAATGGCGACTGTCATCGAGCGGATCAACCCCGTCCTGAGAGGCTGGGCTAGCTACTTCAAGCTCAGCCAGAGCAAGCGGCCGCTTGAGGAACTGGATGGTTGGGTCAGGCACAAACTCCGCTGCGTCATCTGGCGTCAATGGAAGCAGCCTCCCACGAGGCTGAGAAACTTGATGCGCCTGGGGTTGAGCGAGGAGCGTGCCAACAAGTCAGCCTTCAATGGCCGAGGTCCATGGTGGAATTCGGGAGCGCAACATATGAACTACGCGCTGCCAAAGAAACTGTGGGACCGGCTCGGGCTGGTCTCGATACTGGATACGATTAACCGGCTTAGCCGCGTAAC
>NZ_JBICMS010000001.1:0-114715 GCF_043106615.1 Pseudomonas sp. CJQ_9
AAATAAACTTTCAGGGCGCTTAAAAAGCAAAGCGGGGAGGCCTGGCGGCCTCCCCGCTATATAGCTGGACCAGCATTCCCTACAACACGCCAGCGCTGCGCAGCTGGCGCACTTCTTCCGCTCCTAGCCCTAACACCTCTTCAAGCACGACCTCGGTATGCTCACCCAACATAGGCGGCGCCAGCCGATACTCGACAGGTGTCGCCGACAAACGTATCGGGCTTGCCACCTGCGGCACACTGCCTGCCAACGCATGCGGGATACTGACCGCCAGCCCGCGTGCCACCACCTGGGGGTCACGGAACACCTGGGCAAGATCATTGATTGGCCCACACGGCACACCCGCTGCCTCCAACTGGCTCACCCATTCGGCCGTGGTCTTGAACACGGTGGCCTGGCGAATTAATGGAATCAGCTCAGCCCGGTTGGCAACACGCAGCTTGTTGGTGGCAAAGCGAGGATCAGTCGCCCATTGAGGCTGCCCGGCCACCTCGGCGAATTTGCGGAACTGGCTGTCGTTGCCCACGGTAAGAATGAAATCGCCATCCGCCGTAGGAAAATCCTGATAAGGCACGATGTTGGGGTGGGCATTGCCCAGGCGACGGGGCGCCGTGCCCGTGGTCAGGTAGTTCATTGCCTGGTTCGCCAGGCAAGCCACCTGCACATCCAGCAGCGCCATGTCGACATGCTGGCCGACCCCAGTCTGGTCGCGATGGGCGAGGGCGGCCAGCATAGCCACCGTTGAGTACAGCCCGGTCAGAATGTCGGTAAGGGCAACACCTACCTTGACTGGCCCAGCGCCTTCTTCACCCTCCGGGCGCCCCGTCAGGCTCATCAGCCCACCCAGACCCTGGATCATGAAGTCATAGCCAGCGCGCCGGGCGTAAGGCCCGGTCTGCCCGAAGCCGGTAATGGAGCAATAAATAAGCCGCGGATTGTCGGCCTTGAGGCTTTGGTAATCCAGCCCATAGGCCGCCAGCCCACCTACTTTGAAGTTCTCGATGACGATATCGCACTTCGCCGCCAGCTCACGCACCAGGCGCTGGCCCTCTGGCCGCGTGAAATCGATCGTCACCGACCGCTTGTTGCGGTTGGCCGACAGATAATAAGCCGCCTCGCTCGTGTTCTCGCCATTGGTACCTTTAAGGAAGGGCGGCCCCCAGGCGCGGGTATCGTCCCCGCTGCCCGGCCGCTCGACCTTGATCACGTCAGCCCCCAGGTCAGCGAGGATCTGGCCAGACCAAGGGCCGGCCAACACGCGCGACAGGTCCAGCACCCGCAGATGTGATAACGCACCCATGGACTGGCTCCTTATCAATAGAAAGCCTGAATACCGGTTTGCGCGCGCCCCAGGATCAGCGCATGTACGTCGTGCGTACCTTCATAGGTGTTGACCACCTCCAGGTTGACCAGGTGGCGGGCAACACCGAATTCGTCGGAAATCCCGTTACCACCGAGCATGTCGCGTGCCATGCGTGCGATATCCAGCGCCTTGCCGCAGGAGTTGCGCTTCATGATCGAGGTAATTTCCACCGCCGCGGTGCCCTCGTCCTTCATGCGCCCAAGGCGCAGGCAGCCTTGCAGCGCCAGCGTGATCTCGGTCTGCATGTCCGCCAGCTTTTTCTGGATCAGCTGGTTTGCAGCTAGTGGGCGACCGAACTGCTGACGGTCCAGCGTGTATTGGCGGGCGGTGTGCCAGCAGGCCTCTGCAGCACCCAGCGCCCCCCAGGAAATGCCGTAACGGGCCGAATTCAGGCAAGTGAACGGACCTTTGAGGCCACGTACATCGGGGAAGATGTTCTCTTCCGGCACAAACACGTTATCCATGACGATCTCGCCAGTGATCGACGCGCGCAAACCGACCTTGCCATGAATTGCAGGCGCACTCAGGCCCTGCCAGCCCTTTTCCAGGACGAAGCCACGGATATCACCAGCGTCATCCTTGGCCCAGACCACGAATACGTCAGCGATCGGGCTGTTGGTGATCCACATTTTGCTGCCGCTCAGGCGATAACCGCCCTCGACCTTCTTGGCCCGGGTAATCATCGAGCCCGGGTCAGAGCCATGGTTAGGCTCGGTCAAACCGAAGCAACCGATCCATTCCCCACTCGCCAGCTTGGGCAAGTACTTCTGTTTCTGGGCTTCGGTACCGAATTCGTTGATCGGCACCATCACCAGCGAAGACTGAACGCTCATCATCGAACGATAGCCGGAGTCGATACGCTCCACTTCGCGAGCAATCAGCCCATAGCACACATAGTTCAAGCCGCTGCCGCCGTATTGCTCGGGGATGGTCGCACCCAGCAGGCCCACTTCCCCCATTTCGCGAAAAATCGCCGGGTCGGTCTGCTCATGACGAAACGCCTCGAGTACACGCGGGGCCAGCTTGCCCTGGGCGAACTGATACGCGCTGTCACGCACCATGCGCTCTTCTTCAGTGAGCTGCTGATCCAGCAGCAGTGGATCGATCCAGTTGAAGCTTGCTTTACCAGCCATGAGCGGAATCCTCGAGAAGGGGGCGGAGTTTTTATGTGCCTTTGAGCCTAGGACTGATTGCCCGCTGATACAAACGAGGATTGCGCACCATATAGTGATATTTTGTCACTTCGAAAATCAGAACCCCGCCACATTTGCGGCCTGACGAGTGAGGTTGACGTACATGCGACGCAAGATCCCCAGCACCTCTGCATTGGTTTGCTTCGAGGCCGCTGCGCGTCACCAGAGCTTCACCAAGGCCGCCCAGGAGCTTTCCTTGACCCAGGGCGCCGTCTGCAGACAGATTGCCAGCCTGGAAACGTTCCTTAACGTAGAGTTGTTTCGCCGCTCGCGCCGTGGTGTGAAGCTGACCGAGGCGGGCCTGTCGTACAGCCGCCAGGTTGCCGCGCAACTGGACGCAGTGGAGCGCGACACCTTGTCAGTGATGCGACAGCAGGGCGCCAGCGTGATCGAACTGGCAGTAGTACCGACATTCGGTACCCAATGGCTGCTACCGCGCCTCAAAGACTTCCAGCAGCGCCACCCGGAGGTCACCGTGAACCTCACCAACCGCACCCGGCCATTTCTGTTCGCGGACACAACATTCGATGCCGCCATCTATTTTGGTGATGGCGACTGGTCTGGCACACAGTCGCAGCGGCTGATGGGGGAAAACCCGTTACCCGTATGCAGCCCGGCACTGCTGGGCGGGCAAGGCACGCTCGAAGCACGGCACATCGCTGAGCTGCCACTGTTGCAGCAGAGCACGCGGCCGTACGCGTGGCGGCAATGGTTTGCCAGCGTGGCCATGAATGTGGAACGTGACATGACCGGCCCACGCTATGAGCTATTTTCGATGCTTGCCCAAGCGGCCATGCACGAGATGGGCGTCGCGCTGATACCGCCGTTTCTGATCCAGCGCGAGTTGCAGGAGGGTAGGCTGGTAGTCGCTAACAGACACGTCCTGACTAGCGACAAGGCCTACTATCTGATGATTCCAGAACGCAAGGTGGAGTCCGCATCACTGCGCGCATTCCGTGACTGGCTGGTGAGCCAAGCGCAGGCATATGCCCAGGAACGGGATAACCTGACCCCGTAGTCAATTATTTTTAACACCTACAGATATATGTATTTGTCGCATATTCGTAAACTGTTACGTACGCACAAAAATACCCGCTAACCGTCCTGACTACGCGGCTTTGCGGGTTATTTTGCGACATCGAACAAGCCATCAGCGAACTGGCCAAAATTTTTTTGTTTTTTTCTTCTAATCTGGCAAAAGCCCGTAGTTGATGGGCTGCGATCTTATGCGTGCGACAAGCGGTCACAGGGTGACTTGTAGTTTTAACTTCGTTTCGCTCCAGAACCGGTTGAAGCCCTATGGGTTCGTCTGCAAAATGCTTCGCCCGCCCAGGATCCGGCGGGATGGCGCTCCACAGCCACCCAGCACACCATTCGCAGTGCGCTGGCTTTGACAAAAACAAAGGTCACCGCAGGAGAAATAGTCGTGCACATTGGTGTTCCTCTCGAGACGCAGACCGGTGAGACAAGGGTCGCTGCGACCCCCGAAACCATCAAGAAACTGATTGGCCAGGGCCATCAGGTCACCGTTCAACGGGGGGCAGGGCTCAACGCCGCCATTCCGGACAGTGCCTATGAGGCCGTGGGTGCTTCCCTGGGGACCGCAGCCGATGCATACGGCGCCAAACTGGTCCTGAAGGTGGTCGCGCCCAACGACCAGGAACTGGCCCTGATCAACAGCGGCAGCCTGCTGGTAGGTATGCTCAACCCCTTCAACAGCGAAATGATCGGCAAGATGGCCGAACGCGGGATCACCGCCTTCGCGCTGGAGGCCGCGCCCCGCACGTCAAGGGCGCAGAGCCTGGACGTGCTGTCGTCACAGGCGAACATCGCCGGTTACAAGGCCGTGCTGCTGGCTGCCCATCACTACCCACGCTTCATGCCCATGCTGATGACCGCCGCCGGTACGGTCAAAGCCGCCCGGGTACTGATCCTGGGTGCGGGCGTTGCCGGCCTGCAGGCCATCGCCACGGCCAAGCGCCTGGGCGCAGTGATCGAGGCGTCCGACGTACGCCCGGCGGTGAAGGAGCAGATCGAGTCGCTGGGTGCCAAGTTCATCGACGTCCCCTACGAGACCGACGAAGAACGCGCGTGCGCCGAAGGCGTCGGCGGCTATGCCCGGCCAATGCCAGCCAGCTGGATGCAACGCCAGGCCCAGGCCGTGCACGAGCGCGCCAAGCAGGCGGATATCGTCATCACCACCGCCTTGATCCCAGGCCGCAAGGCGCCAACCCTGCTCAGTGCCGAAACGGTGGCCCAGATGAAGCCTGGCTCGGTCGTCATCGACCTGGCCGCAGCCCAAGGCGGCAACTGCCCGCTGACCGTGGCGGACCAGGTCATTCAGGCGCATGGCGTGACCATCGTCGGCCCCACCAACCTGCCGGCCCAGGTCGGCGCCGATGCCTCGGCGCTGTATGCGCGCAACCTGCTGGACTTCATGAAGCTGCTGTTCGACAAGGACGGCGCACTGACCATCAACCTCGAAGACGACATCGTCGCGGCCTGCCTGATGTGCCGCGATGGCCAGGTCGTCCGCAAGAACGGCTAAGGAGCACGACAATGGAAGACATGCTGATTTCCCACGGCATCTACAACCTGATCATCTTCGTGCTGGCCATTTATGTGGGCTACCACGTGGTGTGGAATGTCACCCCGGCGCTGCACACCCCACTCATGGCGGTCACCAATGCCATCTCGGCGATCGTCATCGTCGGTGCCATGCTGGCCGCCGCACTGACCGTCACCCCGGCCGGCAAACTGATGGGCACCCTGGCGGTGGCCTTGGCCGCAGTCAATGTGTTCGGTGGCTTCTTGGTCACCCGCCGCATGCTGGAAATGTTCAAGAAGAAAACCAAGAACGAGGCGCAGAAGTAAGCATGAGCATGAATCTGGTAACGCTCCTCTACCTCGTCGCCTCGGTGTGCTTCATCCAGGCGCTCAAGGGCCTGTCGCACCCGACCACCTCGCGGCGCGGCAACCTGTTCGGCATGATCGGCATGGGCATCGCCATCCTCACTACGGTTGGCCTCATTTATAAGCTCGCGGCGCTCTCCATAGGTAACGGTGGGGCCACGGCCGGCATCGGTTACGTACTGGTCGGTCTGCTGGTGGGTGGTACCGCCGGTTCGATCATGGCCAAGCGGGTCGAGATGACCAAGATGCCCGAACTGGTCGCTTTTATGCACAGCATGATCGGCCTGGCTGCGGTTTTCATCGCTATCGCCGCAGTGCTCGAACCGCAGTCGATGGGCATTGTTGCAGCCATCAGCGACCCGATCCCTACCGGTAACCGCCTGGAACTGTTCCTCGGCGCAGCCATTGGTGCCATTACCTTCTCTGGCTCGGTGATCGCTTTCGGCAAGCTATCGGGCAAATACAAATTCCGCCTGTTCCAGGGCGCACCCGTACAGTTCGCCGGTCAGCACAAGCTCAATCTGATCCTGGGCCTGACCACCATCGCCTTGGGCCTGCTGTTTACGTTCACTGGCCACTACAGTGCCTTCACCCTCATGCTGGCCCTGGCCTTTGTCATGGGTGTGCTGATCATCATTCCGATTGGCGGCGCCGACATGCCGGTGGTTGTTTCAATGCTCAACAGCTACTCGGGTTGGGCGGCAGCGGGTATCGGCTTCTCGCTGAACAACTCGATGCTGATTATCGCTGGCTCGTTGGTGGGCTCTTCTGGCGCCATTCTGTCGTACATCATGTGCAAGGCGATGAACCGCTCGTTCTTCAACGTCATCCTCGGCGGCTTTGGTGGCGATACCGACGCTGGGGCGGCGCAAGGCTCGCAAGAGCAGCGCCCGGTCAAGTCCGGCTCGGCTGACGATGCCACCTTCCTGTTGAGCAACGCCGACAGCGTGATCATCGTTCCGGGCTATGGCCTGGCGGTGGCCCGTGCCCAGCATGCACTCAAGGAACTGACCGAAAAGCTGACCCACAACGGTGTGACCGTGAAGTACGCGATTCACCCAGTGGCGGGGCGTATGCCTGGGCATATGAACGTGCTCCTGGCCGAAGCCGAAGTCCCTTACGACCAGGTCTTTGAAATGGAAGACATCAACGCCGAGTTTGGCCAGGCCGACGTGGTACTGGTGCTTGGCGCGAACGACGTGGTCAACCCGGCGGCGAAAAACGACCCCAAGTCGCCCATTGCCGGCATGCCGATTCTCGAAGCGTTCAAAGCCAAGACCATCATCGTCAACAAGCGCTCGATGGCCAGCGGCTACGCCGGCCTGGATAACGAACTGTTCTACCTGGACAAAACCATGATGGTATTCGGTGACGCCAAGAAGGTTATCGAAGACATGGTCAAGGCTGTAGAATAAAACACCGCAGCAAACCCGCCGATATAAAGGAAGCCCCGGTAAGCATTTACCGGGGCTTTCTTTTTATTGATCCGGATCAACGGCTCTACCGAGAGGCTTCTCATACGACCATGGTCGTGGGACGGCAATGGGCGAAATCTCTAGACTGCGCTGCAGTAGTTTCAGTAGCCCGAGATAACAATCCATGTACCGTGACCGTATCCGCTTGTCCTCTCTGCACAGCAAGGTAATGAGTGCGGCTGATGCCGCTGGTCTGATCGAGGACGGCATGACTGTCGGCATGAGCGGCTTTACCCGCGCCGGTGAGGCCAAGGCCGTCCCGCATGCACTGGCCGAACGTGCCAAACAGTCGCCACTGAAGATCAGCCTGATGACCGGCGCCAGCCTGGGCAACGACCTGGACAAGCAACTGACCGAGGCCGGCGTGTTGGCACGCCGCATGCCTTTCCAGGTAGACAGCACTCTGCGCAAGGCCATCAACGACGGCAAGGTGATGTTCATCGACCAGCACCTGTCGGAAACCGTCGAACAACTGCGCAATCAGCAATTGAAGCTGCCGGACATCGCGGTCATCGAAGCCGTGGCCATCACTGAGCAGGGCCACATCGT
Organism: Pseudomonas sp. CJQ_9; assembly: GCF_043106615.1. Classification (NCBI taxonomy): domain Bacteria; kingdom Pseudomonadati; phylum Pseudomonadota; class Gammaproteobacteria; order Pseudomonadales; family Pseudomonadaceae; genus Pseudomonas; species Pseudomonas sp. CJQ_9. Next base: position 7,494 of record NZ_JBICMS010000001.1, read on the forward strand.
ACCTACTACATCGGTGGGTAACTCGGCCAGTTTCGCCATCTTCGCCAAGCAGGTGATTGTCGAGATCAACCTCTCGCACAACACCAACCTCGAAGGTTTGCACGATATCTATATCCCGACCTACCGCCCGACCCGCACGCCCATTCCGCTGGTCAAGGTCGACGATCGTATCGGCAGCACCGCCATCCCGATCGACCCGGCCAAGATCGTGGGTATCGTCATCAGCGACCAACCGGACTCCCCATCTACCGTGTTGCCGCCAGATGACGAAACCCAGGGTATCGCCAACCACCTGATCAACTTCCTGAAGAAGGAAGTGGAAGCTGGCCGCATGACCAACAAGCTCGGCCCACTGCAGGCCGGCATCGGCAGTATTGCCAACGCCGTGATGTGCGGCTTGATCGAGTCGCCCTTCGAAGACCTGACCATGTACTCCGAAGTGCTACAGGACTCGACCTTCGACTTGATCGACGCCGGCAAGCTGCGTTTTGCGTCGGGCAGTTCCATCACCCTGTCGACCCGCCGCAATGCCGATGTATTCGGTAACCTCGAGCGCTACAAGGACAAGCTCGTGCTGCGCCCGCAGGAAATCTCCAACCATCCTGAGGTCGTGCGGCGCTTGGGCATCATCGGTATCAACACCGCGCTGGAGTTCGACATCTACGGCAACGTCAATTCCACCCATGTGTGTGGCACCAGGATGATGAACGGCATCGGTGGCTCGGGTGACTTCGCCCGTAACGCCCACCTTGCTGTATTCGTTACCAAGTCGATTGCCAAAGGCGGTGCGATTTCCAGTGTGGTGCCGATGGTCAGCCATGTGGACCATACCGAACACGACGTGGACATCCTGGTTACCGAACAAGGTTTGGCCGACCTGCGTGGCCTGGCCCCGCGCGAGCGGGCACGCGTGATCATCGACAACTGTGTGCACCCAGACTACCGCGCGGCACTGAACGATTACTTCGAGCGCGCTTGCCAACGTGGCGGCCATACGCCACATATCCTGCGCGAAGCGCTGAGTTGGCACGAGAACCTGGAAGAAACCGGCCGCATGCAAGCGAGCTGATCCAGCGGCGGTCTGGAACAGCAGCCCCGCTTCTGCTGTTCCAGCCCATTCGCGTTTCACGTCCAGACACAAGAATATCCAGAACTGTACTACTGTACCTGTCCTAGGCTTCTTTCAAGCCTGCAGAACATCGCCACACACCAAAAATGCACCATAAAGATGCAGACCAGTACAGTTGCGCCTGTTTCGAGTGCAACAGTAGGGTTACACAGTTAACTGAGCCATCGTCTTTCGCATGAACTGTATCTACTGTTCTGGACAAGAGAGGAGGATCATTGGCATCAGTTAAATCACTACCTAAACCCGCCATAAGCGGAAGGATGAAGCATCATGGAACGTACCCTCAGTTCCGGTCTGGTTTTTGAAAGCAACGCCCAGCAATCCAACGCATCGCTGCCGCTGCGCGCACTGTCCACTCTGCTGCTGTGGCAGCGCCGCATGGCAAGCCGCCGTCAACTGGCTCGCCTGGACGCTCGCCTGCTGGCCGACGCTGGCATCAGCGAATCGCAGCGTTATGAAGAGCTGAGCAAGCCTTTCTGGCGCTAAGCACCGGCTTACCGGCTCCGGCCGGCACCGCGAATTCCTGAAACCCGTTGCAGGCAACTGCGACGGGTTTTTTGTTTGTGGCATACAGCGCCTAGCGCCGAGCGCTGGACAGGTACAATTTTTATATATCAAGAATTAACCGATACAGTTCCGCAGGCCGTTCTTCAGTTAACATCTGGAAACACCGGCGCGTGATACGCTTGGCTTGGCAGTCTGGTAGAAACCACTGTCATACGTACCGCGACCAGCAATGCGAGCGTCCGATAAGCAGAACCACCCGACCCGAGTTCAGGAGTCCACGAAATGTCCCGTAAATATCTGATTGGCGCCGCTCTTATGCTGAGCCTGGCTGGCACCGCAAACGCCACCAGTTTCGTCGTCACCACCGACGCTGTAGTAGGGGCGGTAGCTGCGTCCACCGACGCCACCTCGGATGTTTCTTCGTCGTTCCGTGACGATAAAATCGTCCAGGCCGCCCGTGACGACGCTGCCAGTTTCGTAGGCAGCCAAGGCGATATCCGCGGTGCCAAGCTGGAAAGCGCGTTCCTGCACATCCGCGCACAAATGCCGAGCCTGCAGGCCAGCGACGCCGAACTGGCCCAGGCCATCCTGGCAATCTAAGCGCCGACAAGCGCCCAGGCTGTGCCGGGTGCCCCCGTACAGCCGGGCCAGCCCTCGCCACCGTTCATTCCAGTTGTCGTAGAACCCATGCGTTATCTGTTGCCGCTGCTGTTTTCCCTTGCCGGCATGGCCAGCGCCCATGCCATGGACACCACCACCCAAGGCCTGGTGATCTCGGCCTACGCCACCAGCCAGGTCACCACTGCACCCTTTGACCGCAAATTGGTGCGTGAGGCGCGTGACGATGCCGCGGCATTCGTCGCCACCCATGGCCAGATCCGCGGTGCACGGCTGGAAGCTGCCCTGGAATCATTACGCCATAATTGCGTGCGGCAGGGCGTTGGCGATCTGGAACTGGCGCAAGCAATTCTCGTCCAATGACTACTTCTGACTCCCTGTAATTTTTCGGAGATGCTCCATGCGTAAACCGCTGATTGCCGCTACCCTCGGCATGCTCCTGCTGGCTGACCTGGCCCAGGCACAGACCCTGGTGGCCACCAGCAACATCATCGTGCGTGCCTTTGGCCGTTCGATCGACTTCACCTCGGACACCACCACCTCGATCCGCGACTCGAAAGTGGTACGCGAAGCCCACGACGACGCGGCCAGCTTCGTGGCCAGCAACGGAGACATCCGTGGCGCGCAGCTCGAAGCTGCCCTCACCACCCTGCGCGAGCGCGTTCCGGAAGCACGCGGCGCCAGCGACCACGTATTGGCCGAAGCAATCCTCGCACTGTGAAGCGCGTGCGTGCCTGGCTGCTCGGCTGCGCCCTGACGCTGCTCGGCACGCCCGCCTTGGCCAGCCTGCAGCTCGAGCTGCAGTCGTCCGGCCTCGACCCACAGCAAACCCAAGCCAGCCAGGCCCTGCTTGACGAGGCCATGGCCAAGCTGCCCCCGCGCTTCAAACAGCAACTCGACCGCCGCGTGCAGGTCAGCTGGAGCGACAACATGCCAGCCGACGCCTATGGGCAGGCCACACTGGTGTCCACCCTTCAGCTCAACCGTCGCCTGCTGCCCGGGCTCACCGATGGCAGTGCCGCCACTGAGCGCACCAACCGCCCTCATGGCACCGTGCGACAAGAGCTGCTGGCCACTGTGCTACACGAACTCAGCCATATCTACGACCGTGCGCGCCTATGGCCCAGCCGCGAAAAATCGCTGATTGCCCGCTGTAAACGCCAACAGGGCACCGTTGGCAAAATCGGCCTGCCTGAAGAATGCCGCGGCCAGGCTGAGCGCCGCTTCACCCTCAGCGATGACCCGCGCCTGCTTGACCTGGCCGGCTGGCCACAATACGTGGGCCGCCGGGGTGAGCGTGAGCAGCACAACGGCCAGTTCGTACGCAGTCCCGACAGCTATGAACTCAGCAGCCCCAAGGAATACCTCGCGGTGAACATGGAGTACTTCCTCCTGGACCCGAGCTACGGTTGCCGCCGCCCTGCGCTCAACCAGTACCTGCACGAGCATTTCGGCTGGGCACCGCCACAGCACACTTGTGCCAAGGGCTTGCCATTCATCAATGCTGGCAGCGACTTCGCCCGCCAGCCACTGGGCGAAATCGACCCCGAGCGGGTTTATGAAGTGGACTACCTGTTGGCCGAAGCCAACCAGAACCTGGTCAGCCGCTGGGGCCACAGCATGCTGCGCCTGGTCATCTGCAAACCCGGCCGCCCCCGCGGGCCAGACTGCCGCCTCGACCTGGACCAGAGCCTGGTGCTGTCGTACCGCGCGTTCGTCAACGATGTGCAGCTATCGAGCTGGGACGGCCTGGTCGGCGTCTACCCATCGCGTCTGTTCGTGCTGCCGCTGGGCCAAGTCATCGACGAATACACCAAGACAGAGCTGCGCAGCCTAGCCTCGGTGCCCTTGAAGCTGAACCGCGCAGAAGTTGAAAACCTGGTGCGCCAGGCTGCTGAAATGCACTGGAGCTACGACGGCAACTACTGGTTCCTGTCCAACAACTGTGCCGTAGAGTCATTGAAGTTGCTGCGCAGCGGCACCGCAAACCCGCAATTGAATGACCTGGACAGCATCATGCCCAACGGTTTGCTGGCCGTGCTCAAGGGCAGGGGGCTAGCCGACACGAGCGTGCTCGACAACCCCCGCGAGGCACTGCGCCTGGGCTACCGCTTCGACTCTTATCGCGAGCGGTACCAGGCCATGTTCGAGGTGCTGCGCAAGCAATTGCCGATCAAGCAGCAACTGGTGGAGGACTGGCTGGCGTTGAGCGCCGAACAACGTCGCCCCTGGTTCGCCCAGGCCGACCTGCGCACCAGCGCTGCGCTGTTGCTGCTGGAGCAGGCCAGCCTGCGCCGGCAATTGTTGCTGGCCCAGGACGAGGTCAAGCAGCGCTACCTGAATGCCGCAGCGCTGAAAGATGGCAGCGTCAACAAGGCCGATGCCACGCTCAAGCAAATGCTTGCCAACAGCGGCTTCCTCAGCCGCCCGGCAGAATTGCTCGACAGCAAAGGCTATGGACTGCCGCAGCCCGAAGAACGCGAACGCCTGGAGCGGGAGAGCAAGGAACGGCAGGCCCGGTTGCTGCGCCTGAGTACCAACCTGGACAAGCAGGTGAGGGCGCTGCTGGACCCTTCGCGGGCCAGGGAAATTTCTGCGGTAGAGGCCAATGTGAAGCAGATAGGCGAGCATTTGCGGGCACTGCACAAGGCTGCAGGTGGCCTGCAGTTGTAATGGCGCCTATCCCCGGCGAGCCGGCTTCCACCCTATGGAGCTGGCTTGCCCGCAGCAGTGGCAGCCACCCTCGGTCACATGCTGCATCATCTACCTCTCGTCGCCTTTGCATCAGCGAAAGCTGGCTGAAAGCTTGTGCTCATAGGATAGCCCCCACCACCGGCACAAGACCGGTCAGCCAGGGCACCCGGTAACAACCGCGCCCGGCCCAATCAACAACAACAATGGTGATCCTGATGCATTCCTGTGCCCGCCTTCGCGCATTCCCCCTCCGCATGCTCCCCGTGCAGCGCCAAACGCGCTGACCCGCCCGAATCGACGTTCCTTTCGTAGCGCCACGCCTGGAGTATTGCCATGCTGACCTTCCTCGGCTTTGCCATGGTCATCACCTTCATGTACCTGATCATGACCAAGCGCCTGTCGGCCTTGATCGCGCTGATCCTGGTACCGATCCTGTTCGCCCTGTTCGGCGGTTTTTCCGCCAAGATCGGCCCGATGATGCTCGAGGGCATCAGCAAGCTCGCGCCTACCGGCGTGATGCTGATGTTCGCAATCCTGTATTTCGCCCTGATGATCGACTCCGGCCTGTTCGACCCGGCCGTGCGCAAGATCCTCAAACTGGTCAAGGGCGACCCGCTGAAAGTTTCGGTGGGCACCGCCGTGCTGGCCCTGGTGGTTTCGCTCGACGGTGATGGCGCCACCACTTACATGATCTGCTGCGCCGCCATGCTGCCCATGTACAGCCGCCTGGGGATGAGCCCGAGAATCATGGCCGGCCTGACCATCCTCGCCGGCGGCGTGATGAACATGACCCCTTGGGGCGGCCCGACCGCACGTGCCGCCAGCGCCCTGCACGTGGACCCGTCGGATATTTTCGTGCCGATGATCCCGGCCATGTTGTTCGGCGTCCTGGCCATCCTGGCCATTGCCTACCTGTACGGCAAGCGTGAGCGTGCCCGCCTGGGTGAACTGCACCTGCCAACCGATGACATCGACCATAGCGATATCACCGTTTCGCAATTCCCTGAAGCCCGCCGCCCCAAGCTGCTGTACTTCAATGGCGCGCTGACTGCCGCCCTGATGGTCGCGCTGATCGCCGGTATCCTGCCGCTGCCGGTGCTGTTCATGATTGCCTTCAGTATTGCCATGATCGTCAACTACCCCTGCCTGCAACAGCAGAAAGACCGCATCGCCGCCCATGCCGGCAGCGTGCTTGCAGTCACCGGGCTGATCTTCGCCGCGGGCATCTTCACGGGCATTCTGTCGGGCACCGGCATGGTCGACGCCATGTCCAAGAGCCTGCTGGCAGTCATCCCTGAAGCGATGGGCCCCTACATGGCAGTGATCACCGCAATCGTGAGCATGCCGTTCACCTTCTTCATGTCCAACGACGCCTTCTACTACGGGGTTTTGCCGGTGTTGGCCGAGGCCGCCAGCCACTACGGCATCAGCCCGGTTGAAATGGCCCGCGCATCGATCGTCGGCCAGCCGGTACATCTGCTCAGCCCACTGGTACCCTCGACCTACCTGCTGGTAGCCCTGGCCGGTATCGAGTTTGGCGATCACCAGCGCTTCACGCTCAAGTGGGCAGTGCTGGTGTGCCTGTGCATAATGTTCGCCGCGCTGCTGATGGGCATTTTCCCGCTGTTCAGTAGTCTTTAATAAACGCGTATTACCCCACCGCGACGCGCCCTGCAGGGCGCGTCGCCTTTACCGCTCGAAGGAAACAACATGGAATGGCTGACCAGCCCGGAAATCTGGGTTGCCTTTTTTACCCTCACCGCGCTTGAGATCGTCCTCGGGATCGACAACATCATCATGATCTCGATCCTGGTCAGCCGCATGCCCAAGCACATGCAGCCGCGCACCCGGATCTTTGGCCTGGCCCTGGCCATGGTCACCCGCATCATGCTGCTGTTGTCGATCACCTGGGTCATGCGCCTTACCGCCGACCTGTTCGTGGTGCTTGGCCAGGGCATCTCCGGGCGTGACCTGATCCTGTTCTTCGGTGGCCTGTTCCTGCTGTGGAAAAGCTCGCAAGAGATCTACCACGGCCTGGAAGGTGAGGACGAGAACGATGAAGCGCCCAAAGGCGCAGGTGGCAAGTTCTTCTACACCATCATTCAGATTGCCATCATCGACATCGTGTTCTCGCTGGACTCGGTGATCACCGCGGTAGGCATGGTGTCCCACGTGCCAGTGATGATCGCTGCCATCGTCGTCGCCGTGCTGGTGATGATGTTGTGTGCAGGCGCCATCAGCAACTTCATCGACAAGCACCCATCGTTGAAGATGCTCGCACTGTCGTTCCTGATTGTGGTCGGTACCGTACTGATCGCCGAAGCGTTCGACGTGCACGTGCCCAAAGGCTACGTCTACTTCGCCATGGCCTTCTCGCTGGCGGTCGAGGCCATCAACATTCGTATGCGCACTGCCCTGGCCCGCAAGGACGGCAAAGAGCATGACCCAGTGAAACTGCGCAAGGACATCCCGGGTCAGTAAGAGCAGAACGTGCAGGACAGCGGGGGCCCTTCGGGGCCCTTTTTCATTTTTGAATCACTGCTACGCGGCGTCTGCAAGGCCGGCAATGATTCATTTGCGGTATGTTTCAAATTGATGACTACCGTGCGAAGCTGGCAAGCGCTGCGCAAAACAGCTAAAGCTTTGAGTGAGCAATGAAAACCTATTCGAACGCTCACGTTTCTTCCCTTGGCCCCATGGGCCTGTGCTTCAGGGGGCCTTCGCCATGCTGACCCTGCTCAACCTGCTCTCGGCCGTAACGCTACTGGTCTGGGGCACCCATATCGTGCGCACCGGCATCCTTCGGGTATTCGGCTCGAATCTGCGGCGCATCATTGGCCAGAACATGAACAAGCGCCCGCTGGCATTCATTGCCGGCATTCTGGTCACTGCCATGGTGCAAAGCAGTAACGCCACGGCCATGCTGGTCACCTCGTTCGTCGGCCAGGGCCTGATGGCCATGACCCCCGCCTTGGCAATCATGCTCGGCGCCGATGTCGGCACTGCGCTGATGGCCCGGGTACTCACGTTCGACCTATCCTGGCTGTCGCCGCTGTTGATCTTCCTCGGCGTCATCTTCTTCCTTTCGCGCAAACAGACGCGGGCTGGCCAATTGGGCAGGGTGGGTATCGGGCTGGGCCTGATCATCCTGGCGCTGGAGCTGATCGTACAGGCCGCCGCGCCCATCACCCATGCCCAGGGCGTGAAGGTGCTGTTCGCCTCGCTGACGGGCGACATCATGCTCGATGCCCTGGTCGGGGCGATGTTCGCCATGGTCTCTTATTCCAGCCTGGCGGCCGTTCTGCTCACGGCGACCCTGGCCGGTGCCGAGGTCATCAGCCTGCCGGTGGCCATTGGCCTGGTAGTCGGCGCCAACATCGGCAGTGGCCTGCTGGCGTTCATCAGCACCAGCATGCAGAACGCCGCCGGCCGCCGGGTGGCCTTGGGCAGCCTGCTGTACAAGCTGATCGGCCTGGTGTTGATCATTCCCGTACTGCACCCGCTGGTAGGCTGGATGGACTCGCTGAGCTTCAGCCCGCAAGAGCTGGTCATCGGCTTCCACCTGCTCTACAACACCTCCCGTTGCTTGCTGATGCTACCCACGGTCAACCCCATGGGTCGGTTGTGCAATGTGCTGCTGCCCGAGCGGGAACACAGCAACGGCCAGATCCGTGCGCGCCACCTCGACGCGTCCGCACTGGAGACCCCCAGCCTGGCCCTTGCCAATGCCGCACGGGAAACCCTGCGCCTGGGCGACATCGTCGACAGCCTGCTCGAAGCCATGCTGGGGGCCCTGCGGGGCACCCAGACGGCGCTGCCCCAGCAGGTACGCGCCCTGGGCGAAGATGCCGACGCCCTGTACAGCGCGATCAAGCTGTACCTGGCGCAGATGACACGCGAGGACCTCAGCGAGCAAGACAACCGTCGCTGGGCGGAAATCATCGAAGTGGCTATCAACCTCAAGCTGGCCTGCGACCTCATCGAGCGCATGCTGCGCAAGGTCCAGCAGCAGAAGACCAGCCAGCGCCGTGAGTTTTCCCAGGTCGGCCTGGAAGAACTGACCGGCCTGCAGGAACAATTGCTGGCCAACCTGCGCCTGGGCTTGTCGGTGTTCCTCAGCGCCGACCCGGAAAGCGCCCGCTTGCTACTGCGCGAAAAACGTCGGTTCCGGGCCCAGGAGCGGCGCCTGGCCCACGCCCACGTCAGCCGCCTGCAACGCAAAGTCATGCAAAGCCTGGAGACCAGTTCGCTACACTTGGAGCTGATCGCCGACATGAAGCGTTTGAACTCTTTGTTCTGTAGCAGTGCCTATGTGGTACTGGGCGGCTCGGACACCGGCGGGTTGATGCTCGACAGTGTGCCGGATGAAGCCAGCCAGCCTTGATTCTGCCTAGCTGAGGACCCTAGCTCGCCCATGCGTTGCCTGATGTTCGTTTGCCTCCTGATCTGCAGCCTGCCCACTTTCGCCCTCGACCGGTCGCGGGTGGAAGGCTACCTGTTGCCCAACGGCCTGCAGGTGATTCTGAAAAATGGCTACGAGCGTGACCATGTGGCGATACGCCTGGTGGTCGGGGTTGGGCTGGATGATTTCGATTGCGAGCAGAAAGAGCTGCCGCACCTGCTTGAACACCTGTTGTTCAGCGGCATCGATGAAACCGGCGAAGGCGGCCTGGAAGAGCGCCTGCAGGCGCTTGGCGGGGAATGGAACGCCTTTACCAGCAGTGCCGATACCACTTTCGTCATCGAAGCCCCGGCGCGCAACCAGCGCAAGGTACTCGACCTGTTGCTGGCGGTCATCCGCGATACCCACATCGATGCCAAGGCCCTGGCCACCGCCAAACGTATCATCGAACGCGAGGATGGCGGCCACTACGGTCACCTGCAGCGCTGGCTCGACCGCCAGGACATCGGCCACCCCGCCAGCGACCAACTGGCCACCGAGCTGGGCCTGAAGTGCCCAGAGCGCTCCAACGTCGACGACATGACCCTGGAACAGGTCCAGGCCCTGCGCGACCGCTGGTACGCCGCCAACAACATGACCCTGATCATGGTCGGTGGCCTGGACCGCCTGTTGCCGGCCTATCTGGAACGCTCGTTTGGCGAGCTGCCGGCCACCGAGCCGGAAGAGCGCCGCAACCTGGAGAGCATCACCCAGCAGGCCGAACAGCGTCGCGATCTGACCCGTGGCTGGCTCGGTGACGGCGTGAAACTGCACTGGCTCTTCATCGAGCCGGTACTGGACAACGACCACCAGGCCACCCTTGACCTGCTGGCACGCTACCTGGACTGGGCCATCTACGACCAGCTGCGCCTGCGCAATGGCTTGTCGTACGGGCCCTCGGTGCAGCGCGAAAGTTTTGGTGACACCGGCCTGCTGAGCGTCAATGCCGACCTGGAGCGCGATGACATCGACAAAGCCGTAGCGGTCATGCAGCGGTTGTTCAAGCACCTGCGCAAAGAGGGGCTGGACCCGGATACGTTCGCCCGCATCAAGGATGCCAGTGTCGCCAAGGAAAGCTGGAGCACCCAAGGCAACAGTGCCTTGGCCGATTACTACTGGGGAGCGCTGAACGACTACATCGACGGCCGCTTCACCAACCCGGTGCGCAAACTGCGCCAGGTCACCCTGGAGCAAGCCAACCAGGCGTTGCGGGAATTGCTCAAGGAAGACGGCTACGTACGCATTGAAAAGCCGCTGCTGGGTTATGACGAATTCTACGGGCTGGGTGCCCTGCTGGTAGGGCTGCTCCTGGCCGCGGGGCTGATGCGCTGGCGGCGGCATGGCCTGCAGCGGCCGAGCGGTGCTACACGCCGGCGGTGAATCGGCGGTATTCTTTTGCCAGTACCGGCCTCTTCGCGGGTAGCCCGCTCCCACAGGGCCCCCACTGTTGCAGAAGCTGTGGTAATCCTGTGGGAGCGGGTTTACCCGCGAAGCGGCCGGCACAGCCACCCGACTTTCTCCTGTTGTAGAGCCAATGCCCCAGATCCCCCGCATCGTCCAGCGCATCATCGAACTGCTAAAACGCTATCCCGGCATCATCGCGCTTGGGGGTTTTCTTTCCGGCATCGGCAGCTTCATCCTGGTCGACCGCCAGGCCGGCCTGGCCAGTTGGGTTGCCGTGCTGATGCTGGTCAGCTGGGTGTGGCTGATGCTGGAAAACACACTCACCGGCCTGTTCGCGCGCACGTTCAACCGCGAAATCCCGCAGCCACTGCTGCGCTACGCCACGCAGATGATCCACCAGGAAACACTGTTCTTCGTATTGCCCTTCTTCTTCATCACCACGACCTGGAACAGCGGCCAGCTGGTGTTCACCGGCTTGCTCGGCGCTGCCGGCCTGGTTTCGATCATCGACCCGCTGTACTACAAATGGCTCGCTCCGCGGCGCTGGCTGTTCCTGGCGCTGCATACCCTGACCCTGTTCGCTGCGTTGCTCACGGCACTGCCGATCATCGTCCACCTGACCACCGCACAAAGCTTCAAGCTGGCGCTGATCATTGCCATGGCGCTGTCGTTTCCCAGCCTGGCCAGCAGTTTTCCCATCAATAACTGGCGCCGGGCTGTGGCCTTGGTGCTGGTCACGTTGTCGGTGGGTGCTGGCGGCTGGTTGTTGCGCTCCTGGGTACCACCGGCAACCCTGTGGATGACCGAGGTGGCGGTGAGCACCGAAGTGCTGAACCGCCAGCCAGGCGAGTCGCTGCACGAAATTGCCGCCAGCAGCATTCGCAGCAGCGGCTTGTACGCCTACACCGCCATCAACGCACCACGCGGCCTGAATGAGCGGATCTACCACGTGTGGCAGAAGGACGGCCAGGAGGTGGACCGCATTGCCCTGGACATCCACGGTGGGCGCAAGGAAGGCTACCGGGCCTGGACCCACAAGCAGAACTTCCCACCCAACCCGGTGGGCAGGTGGCAGGTGCGGGTTCTGACCGAAGATGGCCAAGTGATTGGCGTACTGCGCTTCAAGGTGGTCGACGATGCGCCAGCCGGGTAATCAACACCTGCTGGCACACAGCACATAATCACCAAACAGCCCCGGCCTGCTGCGCTATGATCAGCCCCTGAGCCTTAGCGCCGAGTCAGTTGCATGGAGCCTATGACCACCCCCAGCCTCACTCTGGATACCAGCAGTCAACCGGCCTGCCTGCGCATTGCCGGTGACTGGACCTTGGCGCACTACGCCAGCCTGAAACGCGACAGCGAGCGGCTGCGTGCGCAATACACCCCCGACACCGTCGCCGACCTCAGCCAGCTGGGGCGCTTGGATACGGCCGGTGCGTCGCTGCTGGCTGAACTGCTCGGCACCGAGCGTCTGTCGCGCTGCACCCACGAGCTGCCGGAAGCCAACCGGGCGCTGCTGAAGAATGTCTACCAATCGGTCCAGGACTATTGCATCCCGGCCAAGGAGCCCGAACGCAACGTGCTGCTGTTGCTGCTGGAGCGTATAGGCTGCGCCGTCGGCACCCTGTGGCAAGACAGCATGCAACTGCTCGGCTTCATCGGCGTCATCCTCGAAACGCTGCTACGCCGTGCCCTTCAGCCACACCGCTGGCGCATCACCCCGGTCGTCGCACACATCGAACAGACGGGGCTGGATGCGGCGCCAATCGTGGCCTTGCTGACCTTTCTGGTGGGTGCCGTGGTGGCCTTCCTCGGCGCCACGGTGCTGGCCGACTTCGGCGCAACGGTGTTCACCGTCGACCTGGTGGCGTTCTCGTTCCTGCGCGAGTTCGCCGTGTTGCTCACCGCCATCCTCATGGCCGGCCGCACCGCCAGCGCATTCACCGCGCAGATCGGCTCGATGAAAGCCAATGAGGAAATAGACGCGATCCGCACCCTGGGTCTCAACCCCATGGAACTGCTGGTGGTACCCCGGGTGCTGGCCCTGCTGATTACCCTGCCGCTGCTCACGTTTGTCGCCATGCTTTGCGGTATCGTCGGCGGGGCCGTGGTGTGCGCCCTGTCGCTGGGCATTTCGCCGGCCATGTTCCTGTCATTGCTGCAAAGCGATATTGGCGTGCAGCACTTTCTGGTCGGCCTGGCCAAGGCGCCGTTCTTTGCCTTTCTGATTGCCGCCATTGGCTGCCTGGAAGGCTTCAAGGTCAGCGGCAGTGCCGAGTCGGTCGGGGCACACACGACTTCGGCCGTGGTGCAGTCGATCTTCGTGGTTATCGTGCTCGACGCGGTGGCCGCGCTGTTCTTCATGGAGATGGGCTGGTGAACCGACGTGAGTGCGTGATCGAGGCCCGCGGCATCTGTAACCGTTTTGGCCGGCAAGTGGTGCATGAAAACCTCGATCTGGACCTGTACCGCGGCGAAATCCTTGCCGTGGTGGGCGGGTCTGGCAGCGGCAAGTCCGTGCTGCTGCGCAGTATCATCGGCCTGCGCCGCCCCAACGAAGGTCAGATCAAGGTGTTCGGCCAAGACCTGGCCGGCCTGCGCGAAACGCAGCGCTCATTGGTCGAACGGCGTTTTGGCGTACTGTTCCAGAAGGGCGCGCTGTTCTCTTCCCTGACAGTGACAGAGAACGTTGCCTTGCCACTGATCGAGCATGCCGGGTTATCCCGCGCAGATGCCGAGCACCTGGCCGGGGTGAAACTGGCGTTGGCCGGGCTGCCCATCTCCGCGGCCGACAAGTACCCTGCCTCGTTGTCGGGGGGCATGATCAAGCGCGCAGCGCTGGCCCGGGCCCTGGCCCTGGACCCGGACATACTGTTCCTCGACGAGCCGACCGCAGGCCTGGACCCGATCGGCGCTGCGGCCTTCGACCAGTTGATCCTCACCCTGCGCGATGCGCTCGGCCTGTCGGTGTTCCTGATCACCCACGACCTTGACACCCTCTACACCATCACCGACCGCATCGCCGTACTGTCGCAGAAAAAGGTGCTGGTGGCCGGCCCATTGGCCGAGGTCGAACAGACCAACGACGCCTGGATCCAAGAATACTTTCACGGCCCACGCGGGCGCGCAGCCGAGCAGGCCGCCACCCGCACTGGCCAGGAGCGCTGAGCAATGGAAACCCGAGCCCATCACGTTCTTATCGGCCTGGTCACCGTCCTGGTGGTAGCCGGTGCCATGCTGTTCGGCCTGTGGCTGACCAAGTCCAGCGTCGACGATGCGTTCAAGGACTACGAAGTCGTGTTCAACGAGGCAGTTTCCGGCCTGTCTCGTGGCAGCCCGGTGCAGTACAACGGGATCAAGGTGGGTGACGTTTCCACCCTGCGCCTGGACCCTAAAGACCCGCGTCGGGTATTGGCACGGGTGCGCCTTAGCGGCGACACCCCAGTCAAAGAAGACACTCAGGCCAAGCTGACCCTGGCCGGGGTGACCGGCAACTCGTTCATCCAGCTCAGCGGCGGTACCCCACAGAGCCCCGAGCTGAAAGGCAAAGACGGCAAGCTGCCGGTGATCATCGCCTCGCCATCGCCCATCTCGCGCCTGCTCAATGACAGCAGCGACCTGGTGACCAACATCAACTTGCTGCTGCACAACGCCAACCAGATGTTCTCCGAGGGCAACATCGACCACCTCAGCAATACCTTGGCCAACCTCGACAAGACCACCGGCGCCTTCGCCGGGGAGCATGGCAGCATCAGCCAGGCTATCGAGCAACTGGTCCAGGTAGGCAAGCAGGCCAGCGCGACCCTGGCCGAAACCCAGGTGCTGATGCGCAATGCCAATGGCTTGCTGGGCACCGAGGGCAAGCAGGCCATCGGCAGCGCCGAGCAAGCCATGCAGTCGTTGGCGCAGAGCACTGCCACAATCAATAGCCTGCTGAAGGACAACAGCGAAGCCATCGGCGACGGCGCCCAGGGCCTGAACCAGCTGACCCCAGCCATTCGCGAATTGCGCGAAACCCTCAACGCACTCAAAGGCATTTCCCGGCAACTGGAAGCCGACCCCAGCGGCTACCTGCTCGGCCGCGACAACAACAAGGAGTTCCAGCCATGAAATCGTCGCTGCGCTTACTGGCCTTGGCGGTCACGATTGGGCTGGCCAGCGCCTGCTCGATCCTGCCCACGAGCGAGCCTGTGGACCTGTATCGCTTGCCCGTCAACCAGGTCAGCCGCAGCGCGCCGCCGCTGGACTGGTCATTGCGCCTGAATAAACCGCTGGCCAGCGAGGTATTGGCCGGGCCACGGATTGCGGTCATCCCGCAGGGCAATGTAGTCAGCAGCTACAAGGGCGCGCGCTGGAGCGATCCGGCCCCGGTGCTGCTGCGCAACCGTCTGCTCGACGGCTTTCAGCGCGACGGCCAGGTGCAGCGCCTGAGCGCGGACGACAGCAATTTGCAGGCTGACTACGAGCTGGCTGGCGAGTTGCAGGCGTTCCAGAGCGAATACCGCGCGGACGGCACCGTGGAGGTGGTGATCCGCTATGACGCACGGCTGGTGCAAGGCCGCACTCAGCGTATTCTCGCCAGCCAGCGCTTCGAGGTCCGCCAGCCGCTGGCAGACAAGCAAGTAGCCGGGGTAGTGGCCGGGTTTGGCCAAGCGTGCGATCTACTCACCGGGCAGGTGGTCGAGTGGGCGATTGCCCAGGCTGGCAGCAGCACAATCCGCTAGGGTTAACCCGCTGTTGCCTCCACGCCACAGGGCTGCCGACAGAGCCGCCAATATGTGGCCAGGCACCGTGTAGGAGCGGGTTTACCCGCGAATGCGGTGGCAGATGCGGCGGTAAATGGCCAGGAGACAGCTGCCAGCAGGCCCGGCCTCTTCGCGGGTGAACCCGCTCCTACAACGGGCGGGCCAAGGCGCCGATACGCGTTTACCGCCGGCGCTACTTGCAGCCTGGTGCGGTGTTGGCCCGCAGATCGTTCAGGCAAAGAACCAGTAGCACACGCAGATGGCTGCCACTACACCAGAGAACTCGGCCAGCAGCGCACACCCCACCGCATGCCTCGCCCGCTGGATGCCCACCGCGCCAAAATACACCGCCAGCACATAGAAAGTGGTCTCGGTACTGCCCTGAATGGTTGCCGCCACCAGTGCGGGGAAGCTGTCCACCCCTTGGTTCTGCATGGTCTCGATCAGCATTGCCCGCGCTGCGCTCCCAGAGAACGGCTTGACCAACGCTGTCGGCAGGCCTTCGACAAAACGCGTGTCCAGGCCCAGCCAGTTGACCGCATGGCGAATACCATCCAACGCCAATTCCAGCGCGCCCGAGGCCCTCAGCACGCCCACAGCCACCAGCATGGCCACCAAGTAGGGGAGCAGGCTCTTGGCGACGTCAAAGCCTTCTTTGGCGCCCTCGACAAAGGCTTCGTACACCTTCACCTGCCGCAAGGCACCGATCACCACGAACAGCATGATCACGCCGAACAGCGTCAAGTTGCCCAGGATCGACGACAAGCTGGCCAGTGCCGCCGCCGACAATGTGCCCAGGAAGGCCATGAAGCCACCCAGCAGCAGCGCACCGGGGATGAAGTAGGCAAGTACGACCGGGTCCCACAAACGCAGGCGTTGCATGACGGCCACCGACAACAGCCCTACCAGGGTCGAGACGCTGGTGGCCAGCAGGATCGGCAGGAACACCATGGTCGGGTCGGGCGCGCCTTGCTGGGCGCGGTACATGAAGATGGTCACAGGCAGCAGGGTCAACGAAGAGGCGTTGAGCACAAGGAACAGGATCTGCGCGTTGCTCGCCGTGGTGCTGCTGGGGTTCAGCTCCTGCAACGCGCGCATGGCTTTGAGGCCAATCGGTGTGGCGGCGTTGTCCAGCCCCAGGCCGTTGGCCGCGAAGTTCATGGTGATCAGGCCCAGTGCAGGGTGGCCGGGTGGTACTTCCGGCATCAAGCGCGCAAACAGCGGGCCCAGTACCTTGGCCAGCCACTCGACGATGCCGGCCTTTTCGGCAATTTTAAGAAAGCCCAGCCACAAAGTCAGGGTGCCAAACAGCAGCACCATCACCTCGACCGAGAGCTTGGCCATGGCAAAGATGCTCTCGACCATGGCCGCAAAAATGCCCGCGTTGCCGCCTATCAGCCATTGGGCCAGGGCGGAGACCGCCGCCACTAGGAAAAAGCCGAGCCAAAGGCCGTTGAGCATCCGTGTGTTCCCCCAGAAAAGTGCCCGAATGATAGCGTATCGGGGCGCAAGGCTGCAGACCGCGGCCGCGCAACATCACAGACAACAAAAAGCCCCGACGGGTCGGGGCTTTTTGTACAGCGGGGTATGAACTCAGCGCTTGGCCGCCTCGCCAACCACCGCAGTTTGCTGTTTGTCAGCCATGAGCGAGGCGTAGTACTGCTCGCCCTTGGCCGCATCGTACATGCCTTCCCAGCGCGAGATGACCAGTGCCGCCAGGGCGTTGCCGATCACGTTCAGCGCGGTGCGGGCCATATCCATGATGCGGTCGACGCCGGCGATGAAGGCCAGGCCTTCCAGCGGAATGCCCACGCTGCCGAGGGTGGCCAGCAGTACCACGAACGAAACGCCCGGCACACCAGCAATACCTTTGGACGTTACCATCAGGGTCAGCACCAGCAGCAGCTGCTGGCTCCACGACAGGTCGATACCGTACAGCTGGGCAATGAAGATCGCCGCAATGCTCTGGTACAGAGTCGAACCGTCGAGGTTGAAGGAGTAGCCGGTCGGTACCACGAACGAGCAGATCGACTTCGGTGCACCGTACTTCTCCATCTTCTCGATCACCCGTGGCAGCACGGTTTCCGAACTGGAAGTGGAGTAGGCCAGGATCAGCTCATCTTTCATGATGCGCATGATCTTGATCACCGAGAAGCCAAACAGGCGAGCCACCAGGCCCAGTACCATGAAGGCGAAGAAGGCAATGGCGAAGTACACCAGCAGCACCAACTTGGCCAGCGGCAGCAGCGAGCTGAAGCCGAAGTTGGCGACAGTCACGGCGATCAGGGCGAACACACCGATCGGCGCGTAGTTCATGATCATGTGGGTGACCTTGAACATGGTTTCCGATACGGCCTGGAAGGTACGTACCAGCGGGTCGCGCAGCTCTGCCTGCAGGCTCGACAGCCCCAGGCCGAACATGACCGAGAAGAAGATGATCGGCAGCATTTCGCCACGCATCAGCGCTGCGAAGATGTTCGACGGGATCAGGTTGAGCAGGGTCTCGATGAAGGCGTGCTCATGCTGCACTTCGGCCGCGGTCGCCTGATACTTGGAAATATCCACGGTACCCAGCGTGCTCATGTCGATACCGGCACCTGGGTGGAACAGGTTCGCCAGCACCAGGCCGACGACGATGGCGATCGTGGTCACCACCTCGAAGTAGATGATGGTCTTCAGGCCAATGCTGCCCAGTTTCTTCGCATCGCCAACCCCGGCGATACCCACGATCAGCGACGAAATCACGATCGGGACGACGATCATCTTGATCAGGCGAATGAAGATGTCACCGGCGGGCTGGAGGACGTTACTGATCCACCAGGCCTTTTCTGCACTGAAGTGGTTCAGCAGCGCGCCGATTGCAACACCCAGCACCAGACCGATGACGATCTGCCAGGCGAGGCTCAGTTTTGCCTTCTTCATGTCTTTACCCTTTGTTCTAGTGGTCATGACACCGGGTGGAAACAGGCGTGGCAGAGCCCTTGGCCAAGTCACACGCAGTAACGGTTTCCGTCCGGCGACGTTATGTAAGGACACCGCAGGCGAGCGACAGGGCGCCCTGGCCAGCGAAAAAGGCGGCAACTATTGCGATGGCAGGGGGGGAAATCTAATGCCGGAAACGCATACCCCATGCAGGCTATGCATACCGTTTTCGACCGACGAGGTAGGTTTGCAAGTCGTTGATTTATAACGTTCGGGATCCCGAACAAGACGAGACAGCCATATTCAGGCGGATCTGGCACTCTCAAAAGAAGTGACAAATATGTCGTGTTCGACAATCCGAATGGCCGAAATGCCACAGGTGGGGGAGTCGATGCGGAGGGAAAAAATTTGATGTACGGTCGAGACAAAATGTGTCTCGGGGAAGAAAACGCGCAAGGAAAGAGGCGTTTCCTACGTGGCTCCTCGGAAGTCAGGTCGGCTTGGGTATCCCAGCGATACCGCCGACCTGAAGCTTCCGATTCCGCCGTTCCTGACCCGGCCCAACGCTGGAGGCACTCCCTGTACCCCTAGGCCACTCCGATCATGCATCAACCAGAACAGCCCGGCCCCTTGGTCATGTGCAACCCCTCCTCGGGGCGGCGCATCATAGAAGGCTGAACGCTACAAAGGTTCAGCTTCTATTTCATGTCAGTGGGTGACCGTCCACCAGCACTGGCGACAAAGGCTCAGTACCAATTCGGGTCACGCTTGAGCTGCTCCTGCAGCATCGCCTTCATGCCGTCATCCGGCTTGCCCAGCCAACGGTACTGCGCATGCCGGGTTGGCGACTTGTCCTTGGGCAAGCCTTCAGGCACCTCCACGAGCATGCCGTAGGCATCATCCTTGTCCCAGCTGAACGCCACGATCAGGCGCTTGTAGGTGCACTTGTCCTGAGCCTCGCAAAGGGGCCCGACCAAGTACTTGTCGCCATCTTCCGTAACAGCAGACATTTGCTGTTCCGAGCTGCCTGTCAGGTTGACCACCCAATCGGGCAGTCGCTCCTCGCCTTCGATCGTGTCCTGCCAGGTTCCCGGTATTCCGGGTCCGAGCCCAGCAGCTGGTTGGCTCGGACCTGGCCATCATTGGCAGCCAGTGCCGCTGCACTGCTACCCATCAGCAGGGCAGCAGCCAGGGCAGTGTGTAGCATCCTGCTCATTGTCAACCTCGACCACGTCCGAAGAAGAAGGAGGCTACAAACAGGACCAGGAAGACAATGAACAGGATCTTCGCAATACCTGTAGCAGCGCCGGCGATACCACCGAAGCCCAGAACGGCAGCGACAATGGCGATGATGAGGAAAGTGATAGCCCAGCTCAGCATGGTGTTTCTCCTTTCTTTTTCAGAACTTCAAACGGTCCGCCTTAGAACACCCAGCGGTCTTGAGGGACGACGTGTTCCAGCGTGGCTGGCGACGCCGCTTTGCCTTGGGATGGCAACGGGTCCGCCGCCTTGACGAAACTGTTGGCCCGGGTGGACTGGATCTGGCTAAGCAGGGCTGTCTGCGCAGCCACTTGGTCGGCCAGACGCGCTGTTTGCCAGCTGTAGTAGAAGAGGCCAGCAGCCAAGGTCAAAACCAGTGCGATCCCCACCGACACCAGGTGGCGCAGTGACAGTGTGGCGACTTGCGAGTGGTTGACGGACTGGCGGTTCATGCCGGCTCCTCCTGCTGTAATTTTTGTTCAAACCTGAACAGGTAATTGCAGCCTGCATGCCAGCCCGGCAAATAAATAAAAACCTTTAAAAAACAACAACTTAAGCATTAGGTCTAGCGCGCTTCAGGACGTATCCTGCACGATGGCCACTCTGGGGTCGTGCGAATTGCACGATCAGCCTTCGACCTTGGTCGCGACCTTCAGCAGATCGGCATCCACCCCCCGCACGCCAGTGATCTGCCGGGCTATGTCCACGGCGATGGTTTTTTGTTCCGCACTCACCACTTCGCCGGACAACCGCACCATGCCCTCCTCACTGGCCACTTTCAGGTTCAGCCCATCAAGGTTGCGGCTGTAGCGGTAGCTGCTCTGGATCTTGTCGATGATCCAGGGGTCACTTGGCTGCGGCCCGCTTGGCGTCCCTACAGGGGTTTCCCGTGCTTTGGCCATGGCGGCGCTGTCGAGGCTGACAAGGTTATTGACCAGGTACACGCCATCGGTAGTGCGCGCTACCACGCCCGCCAGCTCCTTGGCCTCGGCACTGTCGACTTTGCCGCGCAAGGTCACCACGCCCTCGCTGCTTTGCACTTCTATGGCAGCCTTCTCGGTGGTACGGCTCCACAACAGCCGTGCACGGATCACGGCTGCCAGGGTGGCGTCCTCCAAGCGCTGGGCATAGGCGCGCAGCTCGAGCGGGCGCTCGACCAGTTCAGCGTTGACCCGCAGCTGGTTATCGACCTGTTCGACGCCGCGGGTGGCCAAGGCAACGTCTTCGGCCAGCCGGCGCTCCACCTCGTTTTCCACCTCGCCGGAAAGCCGCGCCTGTTTGCCGTCTACCTCGACCTTGATACGGAACGGGTTGAGCATGCGGTTCAGTGACAACGCCGTTTGCAACGCTCCTTCAAGCCGGGCGTCGTGCACGGGGTCCGCCAGAGCGGGGGTGAACACGGGGAGCAGAGCGGCTGCTAATACAGCGCTGCGTAGGGCAAAGGTCATGGCGTTACCTCCTTTTGTAGGCAAAAGCTGAAAATCATCGCAACCAATGTGCCACCCTATGCCTCTAAGCAAGGCACCGGGAAATGGGGCCTGAAGGCGTCCTTTAGCCATTGGCTAGCATGCAAAGGACAGAATCCCTCAGAATTGACCATGCAACTTGCCCGATTTTTCCCACACTAAATAAAGATCTACCCTTAAGGAGCGCAGGAAATGGAATCAGCCCAGGACAACCAAGGCCGCATTCTGCTGGTGGATGACGAGTCCGCGATCCTGCGCACTTTCCGCTATTGCCTGGAGGATGAGGGCTACAGCGTGGCCACCGCCAATAGCGCCGCCCAGGCAGAAAGCCTGCTGCAGCGCCAGGTGTTCGACCTGTGCTTCCTGGATTTGCGCCTGGGTGAGGACAACGGGCTTGATGTACTGGCGCAGATGCGCATTCAGGCGCCCTGGATGCGCGTGGTGATCGTTACCGCGCACTCGGCAATCGACACGGCAGTAGACGCCATCCAGGCGGGGGCCGCCGACTATCTGGTCAAGCCGTGCAGCCCCGACCAGCTGCGCCTGGCCACCGCCAAGCAACTTGAAGTGCGCCAACTCTCGGCTCGCCTCGAAGCGCTGGAAGGTGAGGTGCGTAAACCCAAGGACGGCCTCGACTCGCACAGCCCGGCGATGATGGCCGTGCTGGAAACCGCACGCCAAGTCGCTACCACTGACGCCAACATCCTCATCCTCGGCGAGTCCGGCACCGGCAAGGGCGAGCTGGCCCGCGCCATTCATGGCTGGAGCAAGCGTGCACGCAAAGCCTGTGTGACCATCAACTGCCCGTCGCTGAATGCGGAGCTGATGGAGAGCGAGCTGTTCGGCCATACCCGCGGCGCCTTCACCGGCGCCAGTGAAAGTACGCTTGGGCGGGTGAGCCAGGCTGATGGCGGCACGCTGTTCCTCGACGAGATCGGCGACTTCCCACTGACCTTGCAGCCCAAGCTGCTGCGTTTCATTCAGGACAAGGAGTACGAGCGCGTGGGTGACCCGGTTACTCGCCGGGCGGACGTGCGCATCCTGGCAGCCACCAACCTCAACCTCGAGGAGATGGTGCGCGAAAGCCGCTTCCGCGAAGACCTGCTCTACCGCCTGAACGTCATCACTCTGCACCTGCCGCCCCTGCGCGAGCGCAGCGAGGACATTCTGACCCTCGCCGACCGCTTCCTCGCCCGCTTCGTCAAGGAGTACTCGCGGCCGGCACGCGGTTTCAGTGAAGAAGCCCGCGCGGCGCTGCTCAACTACCGCTGGCCCGGCAACATTCGCGAACTGCGCAACGTAGTGGAAAGAGCCAGCATCATATGCCCGCAAGAACGGGTAGAAATCAGCCACCTGGGCATGGGGGAGCAGCCGGCTGGCAATGCCCCACGCGTTGGCGCAGCGCTTAGCCTCGACGAGTTGGAGCGTGCGCACATCGGTGCCGTACTGGCCGCCAGCGACACCCTGGACCAGGCCGCCAAGACCTTGGGCATCGACGCCTCCACCCTGTACCGCAAACGCAAGCAATACAACTTATGAAATGGCCCCCCATGAAGCTGCGCACGCGGCTTTTCCTCAGTATCTCGGCACTGGTCACCGTTGCGCTGCTCGGTCTGCTGCTGGGCCTGGTCAGTGTTCTGCAGATGGCCACGATGCAACAGCAACTGGTGCGCGACACCACCCACTCATTGGAGGTGGGGCTCAAGCTGCGGCAGAACCTTGGCGAGCAGTTGAACCTGATTCTGGATGACGACACCGCCCCGGAAAACCTGCGATCGCTCCAGGACAACTTCCAGTCCCTTCTGGCCAAGGGGCTGGAACAGGGCGGCGAGCGCACCGGTTTCAGCAAAGCCAACAGCAACTATCAAGCCTTCCTCCAGGCTTACCGCGACAGCCCGGCACCTGCCCGCAGCATGGGTGTGGACCAACCGCTGGGCGCCGCCTTCAATCAGGTCCGCACCGACCTGATCGACTCCCACAGGCAGGCCCTGGACCTGATTACCCGCAGCGAGGAACGCAGCCGTGACCGCGCCTTGCTGGTCAGCGGTGTGCTGGGTTTGATGGGCCTGGTGGTGCTGGTACTCGGCTTTATCAGTGCGCACAACATCGCCCGGCGCTTCGGCCAGCCGATCGAGGCGCTGGCAACGGCAGCCGACCAGTTGGGCAAGGGCAATTTCGATGTCACGCTGCCAGTCACCCAGGCGGCCGAACTCAGCCAGCTCACCCGCCGCTTCGGCTTGATGGCCGATGCCTTGCGCAAGCACCAGGCCACCAACGTCGACGAGCTGCTGGCCGGCCAGCAACGCTTGCAGGCGGTGCTGGACAGCATCGACGATGGCCTGTTGATCATCGACCGCCAAGGCCGGCTGGAACACCTCAACCCGGTAGCCCAGCGCCAACTGGGCTGGAATGACAGCCGGGTAGGCAGCAGCCTTGCCGAAGCGTTGCAACGGCCAGAACTGGAACAGCAGCTGCGCCAAGTGCTGCGGGGCGGCAGCCTGGACCGGCCACCAGACGACCTGAACATGGAGGTGGATGAAGAATCGCGCCTGCTCACCTACAGCCTGACCCCGGTCAGCCATCCGCAGGGGCCGATTCTTGGCGCAGTGATGGTGTTGCACGACGTAACCGAGCAGCGTGCCTTCGAGCGTGTGCGCAGTGAATTCGTGCTGCGCGCCTCCCATGAATTGCGCACGCCCGTGACCGGCATGCACATGGCGTTCGGCCTGTTGCGCGAGCGCGTCAAGTTCCCGCCAGAAGCGCGGGAGAATGACCTGCTGGAGACCATCGGCGAAGAAATGCAGCGCCTCACCCAGCTGATCAACGACCTGCTCAACTTCTCGCGTTATCAAAGCGGGCTACAGAAACTAGAGCTGGCCCCTTGTGCCATCGACGAGCTGCTGGAGCGCGCACAATTACGGGTTGCCGACCAGGCTGCGCACAAGCAGATCGAGTTGATCAGTGACCTGGAGCTGCCACTGCCGCGCATCCAGGGCGATGCCGCGCAGCTTGATCGGGTGCTGGACAACCTGCTGCACAACGCCATCCGCCATACGGACAAGGGCGGACGTATCCGCTTGCACGCCCGCCGCCATGCAGAGCGGGTGATCATCAGTGTCGAGGATGACGGCGAAGGCATCGCCTACGGCCAGCAAGGGCGCATTTTCGAGCCCTTCGTGCAGGTTGGCCGCAAAAAAGGTGGGGCGGGGCTGGGCCTGGCGCTGTGCAAGGAAATCGTGCAACTGCATGGCGGGCGCATGGGCGTATTTTCGCGGCCGGGGCAGGGCACGCAGTTCTATATGGCATTGCCTGTCTGACGCTCGCGCGACTACACCCTAGGGGGCCGTCGCGGCAATTGCCCGCGTGTGACCATCTGGGCAAACTGCCTGGCCGTTAACGGCCGGGCAAACAGCCAGCCCTGGCCGTAGTTGACCCCTTCACTGCTCAACAGCACCGCTTGGTCCTCACTCTCGATACCTTCGGCAATCACCCGCAGGTGGAGGTCGTGAGCCATGCGAATGATGTGTGGGGCAACGCCACTGCTGGCGGCATCATGGCCAAGGGCGTCTATGAACGCCTTGTCGATCTTCAGGCAGTCCACCGGCAACGTCTGCAGGTAAGCCAAGCTGCAATAACCAGTACCAAAATCGTCGATCAGCACCTGATGCCCCACGGCGCGCAGTGCCTGCAGATTTTCGCGGGCCACTACTACGTCGATCAAACCCCGCTCGGTCACCTCGAAGGCAATCTGGCTGGGCGCCACCCGGTGCAAGGCCAGCAGGCGCGCCGATACTCGGCCGATGCGCGGCTCCATCACATCGCAGGCCGCCAGGTTGATCGAGATATAAAGGCTGGGGTGCGAACGCAGCAACGGCCCAAGTTGTTCAAGCACACGTTGCAGGACGAAGTCCGTGATCTGGCGGATCTGCCCGGTGTTTTCCGCCAGCGGTATGAACAGGTCGGGGCTGGTCAAGGTACCGTCCGGGCGGCGCCAGCGCACCAGCGCCTCGGCGCCCACGCAGCGCCGGCTGCCAAGTTCGATGATCGGTTGGTAGAGCACCTGCAGCTCGCCGCGGCGCAGTGCACCCTGCAGCTCTGAGCTCATCGAGCGCCGCTGCAGGATCAGCTGCAACACCAGCCAGCCGATAAAGCAGGCGGCCAGCACGCTACCCGGGAACAACAGCCAGAGCATGCCGTTCATGCGCAAGGGCAAGCTGGCACGCGGAGCGATCAGCACCAGTTGGTAATCAGGCGACTTGGTCGGCATGCGGTAGATCAGGCGGTCACTGAGTTCGAGCAGCGACTTGTGGCTATTCGACCAGGCCGAGGGCGGCGGCCATACCGGTGGCGGGCCCAGGACCGGAATGGCGCGGGCACCGTTGTCGAGTACTACCACCAGGCTGCCACCCGGTGGCAGGTCGACCACATCGGTCAAGTGCCCACGTGAGGTCGAGACCAGGAACCTGCCCCGGCCAAGCATCAGCGCGGCGAGGTTCTCGTTCGGCTCCGTGGTGGTGTTGAGCCAGTAGCTGTACACCGGCCCCTTGATGTCCGGTGGCCGCAAGGGCACGAACGCGCGCTCGTCACCACGGTTTGAGCAGGCGACATTGCCGTCCACGTAGGCCGCTTCGTAAATGAAGCGCGAACTCAAGCCCACTTGCTGCAAGGCCGCCAACATGTCCGGGCTGCAACCGCGCAGCGGCTGTGCCTGCAACAGGTCGACACCCTCACGCAGTTGCCCGAATACTTGCTCAAGGCGCTCGAGAAAACGCTCGCCCTGGGCATTCATCTGCTCGCTTTCGCTCTGTTTCATCTGATGAAGGGCGATGCCGATGCTCGCAGAAAGCAATAGGGCGGCGCTGGCCAGTGCTGCCAGCGTGGCGAGCATCCAGGGACGGTAGAAAATTTGACGCAGCAAGCCAATGGCAGACGACATGGACGGCATCCAGTTGATAACTAAGGTATAGCAACTGAATCAATAATCACCTGCGCCGTTTGGCGCTTCGCTTGCCCCATGCCGGGCCCCGGCCAGCACGGGCAACGCCCTGCCACCGCGCGCGGCGTCTGGCAGTCAACGGGTCCGGTTGAGCACCTGCAGCATGGCCGCCGTCTGCGCATCCGGCATGCCGTCGAAACGTTGCGGGCGGAAGCGCATCTGGAAGGCAGCGATGACATGCCGGGTGGCTACATCGAGCACGCCTGTTTGCTCGATCTGATAACCAAACCGCGCCAGCTCCTGCTGATACCAGCCAACGCTGGGCGGGTTGACGTTGAAGTACGCTTGTTGCTGCGCTACGGCGTTGGCATCTGGCCAGACCCCCAGCCCAGCATCGGCCAGGCGTTTCCACGGGAACAAAGGGCCCGGATCAAGCTTGCGCAATGGGGCGATATCGCTGTGGCCAATGATATGCCGGGGCTCGATATTGTTACGTTTGACGATGTCCTTGAGCAACGCGATCAGGGCCTGGATCTGCGCCTCGCTATAGGGGTACCAGACCCGCCCGTTGGGTGTGTCGGCAAAGCCTGGGTTGACGATTTCGATGCCGATGGACGACGAATTCAGCCAGGTGCGCCCCTGCCACTGGCTGTCACCGGCATGCCAGGCGCGACGGCTCTCGTCCACCAACTGGTAAACCGTCGCCGGGCCATCACCAATCAGGTAATGGCTACTGACCTCACCATGGGTGAGCAACGCCAGCGAGCGTTCCAGCGAGGCATTGGTGTAATGCAAAACAACGAACTGGATACGGTTGTCCTGGTTCGCCGAAGGGTGGCTGCGGTCGATGCGCAGGCCCGTGGAGCAACCCGCGACGGTGAACAGCAGAAAGGTGATCAGGGTTTTTTTCAGCGTGGAAAGCACGTCGGTGGCCTCGGCGTATGAGCGCTACAGTATAACGTGCTCGCCAGCAGCAATGTATGCCGCGAGTCAGCGGCTGCCCATCAGTTTTGTTCCACGCGATTGCGCCCGAGTTCCTTGGCCCGGTACAACGCGGTGTCGGCGCGTTTGAGCACTTGGTCCGCGCGCTCGCCAGCGCGGAACGCCGCCAACCCGATGGAGGTGGTGATCACCACCCGTTCACCCTTGAAGTGGAACGGGCAGGCTTCGATGGTGGCCCGCAGCAGTTCAGCGACTTGCGCAGCCGCCGGCGGGGCCGTCTGCGGCAGCAACAGGACAAATTCTTCGCCACCGAACCGGGCTATGAAGTCACGGCCCCGCAAACCCTTGCGCAACTGGTCGGCAACGATCTTCAGCACTTTGTCCCCGGCCAGGTGCCCATAGCTGTCATTGATGCGCTTGAAATGGTCCAGGTCGAGGATCGCCATTGCCAGATGGCCGCCCTGGGCCTGCCATTCGAGCATTTCCCGTTCCACCCGCTCGCTCCAGGCCGCCCGGTTGGGCAAACCGGTGAGCGGGTCGAGCAAGGCCTTTTGCCGCTGCTCTTCCAGGTGTTCACGGTAACCGAGTGCCTCGTGCTCCATGCTTGCGACACGCTCCGACAACCCCAGCAAGCGGCTGGCCAGTTCCTGCTCGCGGCGATCGCGCTCGTGCTTGTGCTCGTCCATGGTCACCAACAAGCCTTCCAGGCGGTTCTCCAGGATGTGCTTGAGGCTGTCGACATCGGCGGCACCTTGCACGCTGCTCTGCAACCCGTCTACGTGCTCGCGCAACTGGGTGTCCAGCGCGCGGGCGGCACTGCTGTTGTCGGCATGGCCGGCGCTGGCTTCATGCAGATGGCTCTGGAACCCTTCCAGGCGCTCGTTGAGCTGCTGCAAGTAGGTTTCAAATTCATGCTGGCCACTGTCGGTGATCGCCAGCATCAGCACTGCAAGGTCATCCAGTACCGGGATCAGCTCATACCAGTTCAGGCCGCGGGCCACCCGCGCACGCATCTCCAGTGCCTGGGCCTTGTGCCGCTCGGGCAGGCTGAGGTCGTCGAGCAGGCCGAGCAAGGTTTGCTCGATGTGTGCAGCGACCTGACTGTACGGCGGCTCCACCGCGTCGGGGAGGGCATAAGGGCCGTCTTCACCGAACGTTGGTTCCGTTTCCGCTAACGGTGCAGGCTCCGGCAGCGGCTGGCTGGCCAAGTGTTCGGCGGCAGGCGCTTCATCTGGCTGCGGCACTGGCGATGCAGGTATTTCGGCCGTGTCGATCAGCGCCGGGCCAGCTGCTTCTGGCGCTGGCTCGGGCGCTGCGGGCAACTCGGCCGCCGGTGCGGCAGGTGCTGGCAACGGTTGCAACGCATCGATATCAACATGTGGGCAGGCGTCGGGGCTGGGTGGCGCCGCCTGCGGTAGGGCTTGGGCACCCGGCACAGCTTCAGGCCCAAGCGCCGGCTCCGCCTGGGCATCGTCATCGCGGCTGCCGAACAACCGCTGCAGAAAACCAGGGCGGGTTTCTTCACCCGGCTTGCCCAGTGCGGCCAGCGCACGCCCCTGCAAACCGCTCAGTTCACCCAGCAACGGCGGCAGGTCGCGTGACTGGGTAACGCCCCCATCAAGCTTCTTCGCCAGCTTTTTCAGCGGCCGGGCAATATCACCAGGCAGCGGCAGGTTCTGTAACTGGCCCACAAGGGCAGCCAGGGCATCGCCAACCTGGTTCATGCGGTTTTCGCGGCGCTGTTCCGAATCCAGCACCGCCTTCTCCAGGCGCGGAATCAGCCCGGCAAGGCCAGCATCCATGTTGTCGCTGCGAATGACCTCGCGCATCTCCTTCATGCACGCGTCGACCACCTTGTCACTGCCTTCGGCAGCCAGGGTACTGCGTACCAGGCCACGGCGCAGCAAGTCGAGACGGGCGTCCCAACGACGTTCGAGCTTTTCTTGCTGCTCGATGGCTTTGAGGTATTTTTCTTTCCAGCGCTCGGCTTCTTCGGTCATGCCTGGATCCGCGACGGGTGATACATCTGGGGCTGTCTGATTACACGCTGTCGGCGCGCACGCCCAACACTTGAGGGCGTGCGACGC
The DNA here is from genome assembly GCF_043106615.1 of Pseudomonas sp. CJQ_9. Classification (NCBI taxonomy): domain Bacteria; kingdom Pseudomonadati; phylum Pseudomonadota; class Gammaproteobacteria; order Pseudomonadales; family Pseudomonadaceae; genus Pseudomonas; species Pseudomonas sp. CJQ_9. Next base: position 36,645 of record NZ_JBICMS010000001.1, read on the forward strand.
CTTGGCTGATTCAGCTCAAGGCCGGCAGCGTATCCACAGTCAATGCATCAGGCAATCGGATCTCTACCGCCACCGGAAGGTGGTCGGAAATTGGCTGGGCCAACACCTCGACACGCTCCAGTGTAAGGCTGGAACTGAGCAGAATGTGGTCCAGGCAACGCTGGGGTCGCCAACTGGGGAAGGTAGCTTCGACCTGCGGAGCCACCAGGCCCAGGTCACGCAGGGGCGAGTGCTCGAGCAGATCGGTAGCATGGGTGTTCATGTCGCCCATCAACACCTGGTGGCGGTAGCCGCCAATCAGCTCGCGGATATAGCCCAACTGCAGGGCGCGGGTCTTGGCGCCGAGGGCCAGGTGCATCATCACCACGATCAGCGCATCCTCGCCTTCGCCGAACCGCATTAGAATTGCCCCACGCCCGGCGGGGCCCGGCAGCGGGTGGTCTTCGAGCAATTGCGGCTTCAGGCGGCTGAGCACGCCGTTGCTGTGCTGGGCAAAACGCCCAAGGTTGCGGTTGAGCTGTTGGTACCAGTAGGGGAAGGCACCCAGCTGGGCCAGATGCTCGACCTGGTTCACGAACCCGGAACGCAGGCTGCCACCATCGGCCTCCTGCAGGGCCACCAGGTCGAAGTCGCTCAACAGCTTGCCGATCTTCTGCAAGTTGCCGGCGCGCCCGTTATGCGGCAGCAGGTGCTGCCAGCTACGGGTCAGGTAATGCCGATAACGCTCGGTGCTGATGCCGACCTGAATGTTGAAGCTGAGCAGCCGCAGGCGACCATCGTCCGGGAGGCCGGGTGCCTGCAGGTGATGCTCGTTGACCTGCGGCTGGTGCAGGCCAATGCCACGCGTAGCTCTGAAGCGGGGCATGGGATACGCCGCTTACTTAGCGGCGCGCTCCTTGGCGATCAGTTGGTCGGCGACATCTAGCACGCCTTCGGGCCCACCTGCGGTACCCAGGTCGAAGCGGTACTTGCCGTCGACGACCATGCTCGGTACGCCAGTGATTTCGTACTTCTTCGCCAGTTCCTTGGCCTGGGCGATCTGGCCCTTGATGGCGAAAGAGTCGAAGGTGGCGAGGAACTTGTCCTTGTCCACGCCCTGGGTGGCGAGGAAATCGGCCATGTCGTTCTTTTCGGTCAGGCGCTTGTGCTGGTTCTGGATAGCGTCGAACACCGCCGCGTGCACCTTTTGCTCAACGCCCATGGCTTCGAGGGTCAGGAACATCTGGCCGTGGGCATCCCATGGGCCACCGAACATGGCCGGTACGCGCTTGAAGTGGACATCCTTGGGCAGTTTTTCGACCCAGGGGTTGAGCGTCGGCTCGAAATGGTAGCAGTGAGGGCAGCCGTACCAGAACAGCTCAACCACTTCGATCTTGCCAGGCACGGAAACCGGAACAGGGTTGCTCAGCTCGATATATTCCTTGCCGGCAGTGGCGGGCTCTGCAGCCTGCACCGCTGTCATACCGAATACGCTGGCGGCGACCAGCGCAGCGCTGAGAATCAGTTTACGCATGCTTTACTCCTGAGCAATCATGGGTCGCCACTACGCGACCTGCCTTGAGACAGGCCGGGAAGGGCTTGAGTTCTGTAGTGTACCGGCTACGCACCGAAAAAAGGGTAGCCCAGCCACCCTTTCATCATTGGCCTGCAACATTAACTGAAAGTTAATGCCAGGCCCCTGAAGGCATGTGCAGCACCTCCAGGACCGCGCCGCCAGTCAGTGCAGACCCTGGATATAGCTGGCCAATGCCTCGATATCGTGGTTGCTCAGCTTGCCGGCAATGGTGCGCATGGTCATGGCATCGCCGTCGTTGGTGCGGTTGCCTTCACGGAAGTCGGTCAACTGTTTGGTCACGTACTGGGCATGCTGGCCACTCAAGTGCGGGAAACCGGCCAGGGCAATACCCGCGCCATTGGGCGAGTGGCAGCCGGTGCAGGCGGGCATGCCTTTTTCCAGGTCACCGCCGTTGAACAGCGCGCGGCCGCGCTCGACCAGTTTGGGGTCGGCAGCCCCCACGCTGCCTTTCTGGCTGGCGAAGTAGGCGGCGATATCGGCCAGGTCCTGATCATTGAACGCAGCCAGCATGCCGGTCATTTCCAGCACGGTACGTTTGCCCGACTTGATGTCGTGCAGTTGTTTTTCCAGGTAGCGCTGGCCCTGGCCAGCCAGTTTCGGGAAGTTGGGTGCCAGGCTGTTGCCGTCGGGGTTGTGGCAGGCGCCACAGACGGCCGTCTTGGCCTGGCCGGCAGCGGCATCGCCTTTGATAGGTTGCGCAGCAGTGGCCGCACCTGCGACACCCAGGGTCAACAGCAGACTCACGACTAGTTTGTTCATCAGCTAATCCAACACGGCTAAGGGTGAAATGTTATGTATCGGGACTGCCACTCATCCAAAGGATGACCAAACGGTAGTCCTCGGCACTGCAGTCCATGCACAATCCACGCGGCGGCATAGCCTTGAAACCCTGGGTCACATGCCGGACGAGTACATCCATACCTTGCGCCAGCCTTGGCTCCCAGGCTGCCCGGTCACCCTGCCTGGGTGCCTGGGGCAATTGCCCGGTGTGGCAAGCCGCACACGTGCGGTTGTACAACACCTCGGCATCCTGTGTAGCCTGTGCGCTGAAATACGGCAGGAACATACCGACAGCTAGCAGCCATTTCGCCAGGCGAAACGACCTGACAGGGTTGGGGGACGCGCTGCGTTCTGATGCGCAAGCTATAGTTCGGCACCCCATGCCCGTTCCCCTTCGCTGGGAGAATGGGCACACAAAAACTGGGGCATTATATACTTCTGTCAGCCAAACGGAAACGACACCGCTTGCCGGCCTAGGCTTTGGCAACACCCACATCGGATATCCCATGCAAGTCAAGAACCCCATCCTCGGCCTCTGCCAGAAAGCCAAATTCGCCCTCAGCGCAGCCAAGGTCGAACAATGCCCGGACGATCAGGGCTACGAGGTGGCCTTTGCGGGCCGTTCCAACGCCGGCAAATCCAGCGCCCTCAACACCCTGACTCATGCCAGCCTGGCGCGCACCTCGAAAACCCCCGGGCGCACCCAGCTGTTGAATTTCTTCAGTCTGGACGATGAACGGCGTTTGGTCGACCTGCCAGGTTACGGTTATGCCAAGGTGCCGATTCCGCTCAAGCAGCACTGGCAGAAGCACCTGGAAGCTTATCTGGGCAGCCGTGAGTGCCTGCGCGGCATCATCCTGATGATGGACGTGCGCCACCCCATGACCGATTTCGACAAGATGATGCTCGACTGGGCCAAGGCCAGCGGCATGCCGATGCACATCCTGCTGACCAAGGCCGACAAGCTGACCCACGGCGCGGGCAAGAACACCTTGTTGAAGGTGCAATCGGAAATTCGCAAGGGCTGGGGCGACGGCGTCACCATCCAGCTGTTCTCGGCGCCCAAGCGCCTGGGCGTGGAAGAGGCCTATCGGGTGCTGGCGGGCTGGATGGAGCTGGAAGACAAGCCAGTAGCCTGAGGCCTGCAGCGCGGGGCATGGCCTGGGCTTCGCCCAGGCTCAGGCCGAATTGCGGGCAAAAAAAACCCCGGACTTCGTATGGGGAGGGGGAAGTTCGGGGTCCAAGTCCGGACCGCTAGGGCGGGGTCCAGATATCTGCCAACACTTAACACAACATAGGAGCATCGAAAGGCTTCACCAGCCATTCAGTTACTCTGAGTTCCGCTTCACTGGTTTAGTTCCGAAGCCCTGAAAACTATTTGCGATAGTTTCATGAAAGCTCAGCACCGCGCGCGCCAGCGCTGCCAGGATCCGCATCACCACATCGCGAATCCTATACAGCTTTTCCCGCTCAATCAGTGAGCTTCGTCCCAGTTCGCGCCAATTCCTGCTTCGACCAGCAGCGGCACATCCAGCTGCGCCGCCTTGCTCATGTGCTGGCGAATTTCATCTTTGACCTGTTCAACCAGGTCCTCGCGCACCTCAAGCACCAGTTCGTCGTGAACCTGCAGGATCACCCGCGCGTCCAGGCCGCTCTCGCTCAGCCAGTTATCCACGTTGACCATGGCGCGCTTGATGATGTCGGCGGCGGTACCCTGCATGGGGGCGTTGATGGCGGTACGCTCCGCCCCTTTGCGCAGGGCCGGGTTCTTGGCGTTGATGTCTGGCAGGTAGAGGCGGCGGCCAAACAGGGTTTCGACAAACCCTTGCTCGGCGGCCTGGGTGCGGGTGCGCTCCATGTAGGCCAGCACGCCGGGGTAGCGGGCGAAATAACGGTCGATATAGTCCTGGGACTGCTTGCGGTCGACGCCGATCTGCTTGGCCAGGCCAAATGCGCTCATGCCGTAGATCAGGCCGAAGTTGATGGCCTTGGCTTTGCGACGCTGATCAACGGTGACGTTTTCCAGGGCTACACCAAAGACCTCCGCCGCCGTGGCACGGTGCACGTCCAGGTCGTTGCGGAAGGCGTGCAGCAGGCCTTCGTCCTTGGCCAGGTGGGCCATGATGCGCAACTCGATCTGCGAGTAGTCGGCGGCCAGCAGCTTGTAGCCTGGGCTTGCGATGAACGCCTGGCGGATTCGGCGGCCCTCGGCGGTACGGATCGGGATGTTCTGCAGGTTCGGGTCGCTGGACGACAGCCGGCCGGTCGCCGCCACCGCTTGCTGGTAAGAGGTGTGAATACGCCCGGTACGCGGGTTGATCTGTCCCGGCAGCTTGTCGGTATAAGTGCTCTTGAGCTTGCTCAGGCTGCGGTACTGCATCAGTACCTCAGGCAGTGGGTAACCCAGCTCAGCCAGCTCGTCGAGCACCGCTTCGGCCGTAGACGGCTGGCCTTTGGCGGTCTTGCTCAGCACCGGCATGCCCAGCTTGTCGTACAGGATCGCCCCCAGTTGCTTGGGCGAGCCCAGGTTGAACTCCTCGCCCGCCAGCTCGTAGGCGCGCCGCTCCAGTTCGGCCATTTTCTCACCCAGCTCACCGCTCTGGACGTGCAGCAGGGCTGCATCGACCAGTGCGCCCTGGCGTTCGATCTTGGCCAGTACCGGCACCAGCGGCATCTCGATGTCCATCAGCACCGGCTGCAGGCTAGGGGTCTGGGCCAGGCGGGCCTGCAACGCATGGTGCAGGCGCAGGGTGATGTCGGCGTCTTCGGCAGCGTAGGGGCCCGCCTTGTCCAGGTCGATCTGGTTGAACGTCAGCTGCTTGGCGCCCTTGCCGGCGATATCCTCGAAGGCGATGGTAGTGTGGTCCAGGTACTTTTGCGCCAGGCTGTCCATGTCATGCCGGGTGGCAGTGGAGTTCAGCACGTAGGATTCGAGCATGGTGTCATAGGCAACACCGCGCATCGCGATGGCTGGCGAGCCGTTGGCGAGGATGTTGATATCGTATTTGGCGTTCTGCCCGACCTTGGCCTTGGCCGGGTCTTCCAGCAGGGGTTTCAAGGCCAGCAGCACGGCGTCGCGGTCCAGCTGGGCCGGCGCGCCCTCGTAGTCGTGGGCCAGCGGAACGTAGGCCGCTTCATGGGGCGCCACCGCGAACGACAGGCCGACCAATTGGGCTTTCTGAGCGTCCAGGCCAGTGGTTTCGGTGTCGAACGCGAACAGCGGCGCCTGGCGCAGCTTCTCCAGCCAGGCATCGAAGCGTGCCTGGTCGAGGATGGTTTCGTACTTCGGCTCGACCTTGGCCACCGGCTCCGCGACCGGCGCAACGTCATCCCCCACCCTGGCAGCCTCCCGCTGCACGTCGGCAACCCAGCTCTTGAACTCCATCTCGGTGTACAGCGCCAGCAGCGCATCGCGGTCAGGCTCGCCGCACACCAGCGCCTCGACCTCGACGTCCAGCGGCACGTCGACCTTGATGGTAGCCAGCTCGTACGACAGGAACGCCGCCTCGCGGTGCTCTTCCAGCTTGGCCGGCAGGGTCTTGGCACCGCGAATGGCCAGTGCCGGCACCTTGTCGAGGTTGGCGTACAGGTCGCTGAGGCCACCACCGATACCGGTCAGCAGGCCCACGGCGGTTTTCTCGCCCACACCGGGCACACCGGGGATGTTGTCGACCTTGTCACCCATCAGCGCCAGGAAGTCGATGATGTGCTCCGGGCCGACGCCAAACTTCTCATGCACGCCCGCCACATCCAGCACGCTACCAGTCATGGTATTGACCAAGGTAATGTGGCCATCCACCAGCTGCGCCATGTCCTTGTCACCGGTCGAGATGATGACCGGGCGGCCCAACGCGGCGCTGCTGCGCGCCAAGGTGCCGATCACGTCGTCGGCCTCGACCCCTTCGACGCACAGCAGCGGGTAGCCAAGGGCCTTGACGCTGGCGTGCAGCGGCTCGATCTGCACCCGCAGGTCGTCGGGCATGCTCGGGCGGTTGGCCTTGTATTCGGCGAACATGGCGTCACGGAACGTGCCGCCCTTGGCGTCGAAAACCACGGCAAAGAGGCTGTCGGGGTATTGCTTGCGCAGGCTCTTGAGCATGTTCAACACACCCTTCACCGCACCGGTCGGCATGCCCTTGGACGTGGTCAGCGGCGGCAGCGCGTGAAAGGCGCGGTACAGGTAGGAGGAACCGTCCACCAGGACGAGGGGCGCTTGGCTCATGAGCAGAATCAACCTTTTCGACGGGTCCGGCGCTAGAATAGCCAGAATCATTGACGACAAAGGGACTAGGTTATCATGCGTACACTCAATCGCCTGTTACTGCTCGGCCTGTTGGCAACCACGCCAGTCGTCACCCTGGCGGCGGAAGACGCCCCCTCGGCCGATCCCGAGGTGACCATTCGCACGGAAGGCGACAAGACCATCCAGGAATACCGGCAGAACGGCTTCCTGTATGCGATCAAGATCACACCGAAAAACGGCAAGCCTTATTTCCTGGTACGCGCCGATGGCACCGATGCCAACTTCATTCGATCCGACCAGCCGGACATGCTGATTCCGTCCTGGAAGATCTTCGAGTGGTAATCTGACGCGCACCGTTCACATCAACCCGGCACTTCCCGGCGGAAGTGCCCGTATGGGCAATTTTTCATCATGTCAGTCTTCACCCCCGTGACCCGGCCTGAGCTGGAAACCTTTCTGGCACCGTACGCGCTGGGCCGCCTGCTCGACTTCCAGGGCATAGCCGCCGGCACCGAGAACAGCAATTTCTTCGTCAGCCTCGAACAGGGGGAGTTCGTGCTGACGTTGATCGAACGCGGGCCCAGCGAGGACATGCCGTTCTTCATCGAGCTGCTCGACACCCTGCACGCAGCCGACATGCCGGTGCCCTATGCCATTCGTGACCGCGACGGCAACGGCCTGCGCGAGCTGTGTGGCAAGCCAGCATTGCTGCAGCCAAGACTCTCAGGCAAGCACATCAAGGCGCCCAACGCGCAACACTGCGCCCAGGTGGGTGAACTGCTGGCGCATATTCACCTGGCCACCCGCGGCCGCATCATCGAGCGCCGCACCGACCGTGGCCTGGACTGGATGCTGGCTTCAGGCGCCGAGCTGCTGCCACGCCTGACTGCCGAGCAAGCCGCGCTGCTGCAACCGGCCCTGAACGAAATCAGCGCACACAAGGCGCAGATCCTGGCGCTGCCGCGGGCCAACCTGCATGCCGACCTGTTCCGCGACAACGTGATGTTCGAAGGCACCCACCTGACTGGCGTGATCGACTTCTACAACGCCTGCTCCGGGCCGATGCTGTATGACATCGCCATCACCGTGAACGATTGGTGCCTGGATGAGCAGGGTGCAATCGACATGCCGCGTGCCCAGGCGCTGCTGGCGGCCTATGCCGCACTGCGGCCGTTCACCGCTGCCGAGGCCGAGCTGTGGCCTGAGATGTTGCGGGTAGGCTGCGTGCGCTTCTGGCTGTCGCGGCTGATTGCGGCAGAATCATTTGCTGGGATGGATGTGATGATCCATGACCCGAGCGAATTCGAAGTGCGTTTGGCACAGCGCCAGCAGGTGGCTTTGCACCTGCCATTTGCCCTCTAGCCCTTCTTCTGCCTCTTCGCGGGTACCTGTGGGAGCGGGCGTGCCCGCGAAGAGGCCGGAACAGGCTTACAACTGCTCCAGGCACCCAGCCAAGTCGCCACCCAGCTTCTCCAGCAAGCGCTCATAACCCTTGCCATCCACCGGGTCAGTACCACCCAGTGCATCCAGCTCGGCCAACCGCACCGGTAGGCCGGCAGTCAGGGTCTCGGCTAGGCGCGGGCGCAGTGGCGGCTCGCTGAACACGCAGGTCTTGCCCACTTCCTGCAGGCGCTTGCGCATGGCAGCGACATGCTGAGCGCCCGGCTGCACCTCGGACGCCACGCTGAAAACGCCGGTATGCTCCAGACCATACTCCGCCTCGAAGTAGTCGAACGCCTCATGGAACACGAAGTACGGCTTGTCAGCGATGCCCGCCACCCGCGCTTTGATTCGCTCATCCAGCGCATCCATACGGTCTGAAAAGACCTTCAGGTTGCTCTGGTAGCGCGCCGCATTGGCGGGATCGGCCTGGGCCAGGTCCGCAGCCATTTTCCCCGCGATTACCCGCGCGTTGACCGACGATAGCCACAGGTGCGCGTCCAGGCTACCTGGGCGGTGGTCATGGTCATGCTCATCGTGGTCCGCTTCCTCATGGGAATGGCTGTCTTCGCCAAAGTGGCGCAGCTTCATGCCTGGCAGCGACTGCACGGCCACGGTTGCCTTGCTGCGACTGCCCAATACGCGTGGCAGGAAGCTCTCCATGTCCGGGCCGATCCAGTACAGCAGGTCGGCATCGCCCACCCGCCGTACGTCGGATGGGCGCAGGGCGTAGTGGTGCGGCGAAGCACCTGGCGGCAGCAATACCTCAGGGCTGCCAACACCCTCCTGCACGGCAGCGGCAATCTGTTGCAGCGGCTTGATGCTGGTCAGCACACGGACATCGGCCTGGGCCGAACAGGCGATGAATGCGACAAAAAGGACTAGAAATCGGGACACGGTGAATACTCGAGTCGTGAGAAACGGGTAACATAATAACGTCTCCATACAGAATCGTCGCTGCCCATGTCCATCACGCCGCTGGCCAACCGTCCCCATGATCACTCCCATTGCGTGCATAGCGCACTGGCTGAAGCTGATGCCTTGTGCACCCGCCAGGGCCTGCGCCTGACCGCGCTACGCCGCCGGGTGCTGGAGCTGGTATGGCAAAGCCATAAGCCGCTGGGTGCCTACGACATCCTTGCCGTGCTCAGCGAGCAGGACGGCCGCCGCGCTGCACCGCCCACGGTGTACCGCGCACTGGACTTCCTGCTGGAAAACGGCCTGGTGCACCGCATTGCCTCGCTCAACGCGTTCATCGGCTGCAGCCACCCTGAGCACGTGCACCAGGGCCAGTTCCTGATTTGCCGTGCATGCCACGTCGCCATCGAGCTGGAGCAACACAGCATCAGCGAGGCCATCATCGACAGCGCCAAGGGCGTGGGCTTCACGGTCGAGACCCAAACCGTGGAAGTGGTCGGCCTGTGCGGCAGTTGCCGGAGCGCGGCATGAGCGATGCTCTGATCCGCCTGGAACAGGTGGGCGTCAGCTATGGCGGCGAGGCGGTGCTCGACAGCATCGACCTGTCGGTGGCGCCCCGCCAGATCGTCACCCTGATAGGCCCCAATGGCGCGGGCAAGACCACCTTGGTGCGCGCCGTGCTCGGGCTGCTCAAGCCGCACCGCGGCACGGTGTGGCGCAAGCCCAAGCTGCGTATCGGCTACATGCCGCAAAAAATCCAGGTCGATGCCACCCTGCCGCTTTCCGTGCTGCGCTTCCTGCGCCTGGTGCCGGGGGTAGACCGGGCAGCAGCCGTATCGGCCCTGCAGGAAGTGGGCGCCGAACAGGTCATCGACAGCCCGATCCAGACCATCTCCGGTGGCGAGATGCAGCGCGTCCTGCTGGCGCGTGCCTTGTTGCGCGCGCCGCAGTTGCTGGTACTCGACGAACCGGTGCAAGGGGTGGATGTGGTCGGCCAGACCGAGCTGTACAACCTCATCACCCGGCTGCGCGACCGCCATGGTTGCGGCGTGTTGATGGTGTCGCACGACCTGCACCTGGTCATGAGCGCCACCGACCAGGTGGTGTGCCTCAACCGCCATGTCTGCTGCTCGGGTCACCCGGAACAAGTCAGCAACGACCCAGCCTTTGTCGAACTGTTCGGGCAGAACGCACCTAGCCTGGCTGTTTATCACCACCATCACGACCACAGCCACGACCTGCATGGCTCGGTGGTCGCCCCCGGCCCCCACGTTCACGGAGAGCATTGCAAGCATGGCTGATTTTCTTCTTTACGCCTTGCTTGCAGGCCTGTCCCTGGCCGTTGTCGCGGGCCCGCTCGGCTCTTTCGTGGTATGGCGGCGCATGGCGTATTTCGGCGACACCCTGTCCCATGCCGCATTACTGGGCGTGGCCATGGGTTTCGCACTGGATGTAAGCCCGGCCCTGGCGGTCACCGTTGGCTGCCTGTTGCTGGCGGTGCTGCTGGTGACCCTGCAGCAACGCCAGCCGCTGGCCTCCGACACCCTGCTCGGCATACTAGCCCCAAGTACCTTGTCACTGGGCCTGGTGGTGCTCAGCTTCATGCACGATGTGCGTATCGACCTGATGGCCTACCTGTTCGGCGACCTGCTGGCCATCAGTACCACCGACCTGGCCTGGATCCTCGGCGGCAGTGCGCTGGTGCTGCTGTTACTGGGCGTTCTCTGGCGGCCGCTGTTGGCGGTTACCGTGCATGAGGAACTGGCCATGGTCGAAGGCCTACCCGTAGCCGGCCTGCGCCTGGCGCTGATGCTGCTGATTGCAGTGGTGATCGCCGTGGCCATGAAGATCGTCGGCGTGCTGCTGATCACCTCGCTGTTGATCATCCCCGCGGCTGCGGCGCAGCGCCACGCCCGCTCGCCCGAGCAGATGGCGCTGGGTGCCAGCCTGCTGGGCATCACCGCGGTCTGCGGTGGCCTGGCCATGTCCTGGTTCAAGGACACCCCCGCCGGGCCGTCGATCGTGGTCTGCGCAGCGGTGCTATTCTTGCTGAGCCTGGCCCTGCCAAAGCGCTGATTACAGGGCGTGCTCACGCACGCCTTGCAACCTTTTCCCGGGTAAAGGGTCTGTAAGACCTGTTTTCGAGCGTGCGCACCTGGGTGTAGACTTGCTCGCTTTTTGCGCAAATAGAGAATCGCAGGAATGAAGCCGTTCGCCTCCCGTTATCTGCTTGTTGCCGCGTTTTCCCTGTTCCTGGCTGCCTGTTCCAGTGCGCCGGTGGAACAGGCCACCGCACCTGCCCAAGCCGATGCCTGGCAGCAGTTGCAACAAAACATCGCCAGCAACGAGCTGGCCACCGCCGAAGACCAGCTGGCTGCCCTGCAGGCCCAGGCGCCCGACGACGCACGCCTGGAGCAATACCAGCGCCAACTGGCCGAAGCCTACCTGCAACGTAGCCAGATCGTGCTGCAAAAGGGTGACGTGAATGCCGCTGCAACGGCCTTGGCCCGTGCCCGTGCGCTGATGCCGCAAGCCCCTGCGGTGACCGGGGGCGATGCCGTGAGCCAGGCGCGCAAGGCCGAGCTGGCCAAAGCCGAAGCGGCGCTGAAGGCCGCCGAGGCCAAGCCCAAGGCACTGATCATTGACCCGACCGCACCCAGCACCGTGGTGGCCTTGAAAACCACCGACAGCCGCGCCATGCGCCGCCAACTGGATGACATTGCGGCAGACGTGGTGAGCTATGACTGTGAAGTGGTGTTCCAGGTGCCGCGCACCAACGACGCGCCCTGGCTGAAAACCTTGCTGGAGAAGCGCGTGCGCAAGCTCGACAGCGGGTTTGAGCTGAAGCAGAAGCATGAAATTCAGCGCTCGCTGCCGGCGCAGGTGGTTCTGGTGCCGCATCAGCGCTGAGAACGCTGGGCGCTTCGCCTAATGCCTGTCAGTTAAGGGTTACTGGGGCTGCTTTGCAGCCCTTCGCGGGCACGCCCGCTCCCACATGTTCGGCGCTGAACTCAAGCAATGCGCGATCCCCTGTAGGAGCGGGCGTGCCCGCGAAGGGCCGCAAAGCGGCCCCAAATTACTTAACTGACTGGCATTAGGCCGGCACAGCCTCCGCAGCAGCCTCCCGCTCCCAAACCCGATGCCCCTCTACCGCCTTGACGAAGGCATCCATCACTTTCTGGTCATCCCCCACCAGCAGGCCCTTGTCCTCCTTGAGCCCCAGGCCGCTGACCAGGTCTTGGGTCAGCACCATCGCCTTGAGGTGCTTGTAGCCTTCCAGCAGGAAGTGCTTGGCCAGGCCGCTGGCGGCCATTGCATCGGTGGAGGCCTTGCCCGCCGGCACCACAACCCCGTCGAACATGATCGATGGCATCCCCTCCATCGACGCATCCACCGGCAACTGCTTGCCATCCGAAGCCTGCACCGGCGCCGAAGTCGGCCCCAACAGCATCGGCCGCGCGCTGTGCGCCTCCAGCGCCTTGACCAGCCGGTCCACGCTCGCTGCATCCACGCCATTGGCCACCAGCACGGCAATCTTGCGCCCCTTGATTCCCACCGAACCAGGGTGGTTCATTTGGCTCAAAGCAGGCGATTGTGCCAGCTGACTGCCCTTCACCTGTACGGTGCCCGCTTTAGGTGCAGGCAGGCCCAGGTTGGCTGCCACCGCCGCCGCCAGCTTCAAGTCGATATTGGCGAGAATCTCATTCACTTCCCGCACACGTATGTGCTCACGCTCAACTTTGCCAAGTTCAAAGCTGTAGGCCTTGATGATGTGATGCTGCTCGGTAGGGCTCATGCTGTGGAAGAACAGCCGCGCCTGCGAGAAGTGATCACCAAACGACTCGCTGCGCTGGCGGATCTTGTGCGCATCGATTCGCTCCTGATAACTCTCGAAGCCGCCATCCTGGGCCGCAGGCGGGGTTTCCTTGGGCCAGCCGCCGTCGATCGAGTTTGGCTCGTAGGAGGCCCGGCCCTTGTGCACGACATGCTGGTGCAGCGCATCGCGCTGGTTATTGTGGTTCGGGGCTACTGGTCGGTTGATTGGGATCTGGTGGAAGTTCGGTCCACCCAACCGGCTGATCTGTGTGTCGGTGTACGAGAACAACCGGCCCTGCAGCAGCGGGTCGTTGGTAAAGTCGATACCCGGCACGATATGCCCTGGGCAGAACGCTACCTGTTCGACTTCGGCAAAGAAGTTGTCCGGGTTGCGGTTGAGCACCATCTTGCCCAGCTGCGTGACCGGTACCAGCTCCTCGGGGATGATCTTGGTCGGGTCGAGCAGGTCGAAGTCGAATTTGTGCTCATCGGCTTCCGCTACAATTTGCACCCCGAGTTCCCATTCCGGGTAATCGCCAGTTTCGATCGCCTCCCAAAGGTCGCGGCGTTGGAAGTCGGTATCCTTGCCAGCCAGTTTCTGCGCCTCGTCCCACAATAAAGAATGCACACCCTGGCGTGGCTTCCAGTGGAACTTGACGAAGCTGGCAACGCCCTGAGCGTTGATCAGGCGGAAGGTGTGCACGCCAAAACCTTCCATCATCCGCAAGCTACGCGGAATGGCGCGGTCGGACATGGCCCACATCACCATGTGGGCCGATTCCGGAACCAGAGAGACGAAATCCCAGAACGTGTCGTGGGCTGAGCCCCCTGTAGGTATTTCGTTATGAGGCTCAGGTTTGACCGCATGCACGAAATCCGGAAACTTTATTGCATCCTGGATGAAGAAAACCGGCATGTTATTGCCGACCAGGTCGAAGTTACCTTCATCGGTATAAAACTTGACCGCGAACCCGCGCACATCGCGCACGGTGTCACCGGAGCCACGGGGGCCTTGGACAGTGGAAAAACGCACGAATACCGGGGTGAGTTTTTCCGGGTCGCTCAAGAAGCCTGCCTTGGTCAGCTCGGCATGGTTGCCATAGCTCTGAAAGTAGCCATGGGCGCCCGTACCGCGGGCATGCACGATACGCTCAGGGATACGCTCGTGGTCAAAGTGCGTGATCTTCTCGCGCATGATGAAGTCTTCAAGCAGCGAGGGGCCACGATCACCCGCCTTCAAGGTGTTCTGGTTATCGGCGATGCGCACGCCCTGATTGGTGCGCAGGGCCTGGCCGGTGGCATCGCTGCGCACATCCTCCAGGCTTTGCAGCTTGGCGTTGGTGTTGGCACGATCAGGCGTGTCGGTACCGGCGAGCTGGCTCTCTTTCGGCGAATCCGGCTTCTTGCTGGGCATCGGGGCTCTCCTCATCAGTCATCAGGCTGCCCTTAGGGCATGTTCAAGTAGTGACCGGAGGGGGCTTGGTTGCGTTCAATCCACTTTACCGGTTGTCGCGATATGCCCGAAGGATTGGTGCCTGACGAAATAAATGCTAAGAACAGCCGGGGGAAAAGGCTAAAATGCGCCACCCCAGCCAACCGCTGACCCAAATTCCATGCGCCCCACAAGGTTCGCTACGTGATCGAGTTCCAACAGGTACACAAGACCTACCGCGTTGCAGGTAGGGAAATCCCCGCATTGAATCCGACCAGCCTGACCATCGAAGATGGCCAGGTGTTCGGCCTTATCGGCCACTCCGGCGCCGGCAAGAGCACCATGCTGCGTTTGATCAACCGCCTCGAAGAGCCTTCCGGCGGCAAGATCATCGTCGATGGCGAAGACGTTACCGCGTTCAACGCCAGCCAGCTGCGGGGCTTTCGCCAGCAGGTCGGGATGATTTTCCAGCACTTCAACCTGCTGGCCTCCAAAACCGTCGCCGACAACGTGGCACTGCCACTGACTCTGGCCGGCGAGCTGTCGCGCGGCGAAATCGACAAGCGCGTCACCGAACTGCTGGCCCGCGTCGGGCTCTCGGACCACGCCAAAAAGTACCCGGCGCAGTTGTCGGGTGGCCAGAAGCAGCGCGTCGGTATCGCCCGCGCCCTGTCTACCAACCCCAAAATCCTGCTGTGCGACGAGGCCACCAGCGCCCTCGACCCGCAGACCACGGCTTCGGTCCTGCAGCTGCTGGCTGAAATCAACCGTGAGCTGAAGCTGACCATCGTGCTGATCACTCACGAAATGGACGTGATCCGCCGGGTCTGCGACCGCGTGGCGGTGATGGACGCAGGGCAGATCGTCGAGCAGGGCTCGGTGGCCGAGGTATTCCTGCACCCGCAGCACGCCACCACCAAGCGCTTCGTCCAGGAAGACGAGCAGGTCGACGAAGGCGAGCAACGCGACGATTTCGCCCACGTCCCGGGCCGCATCGTGCGCCTGACCTTCCAGGGCGATGCCACCTACGCACCGTTGCTGGGCACCGTGGCCCGTGAAACCGGTGTGGACTACAGCATCCTTGCCGGGCGTATCGACCGCATCAAGGATATCCCCTATGGCCAGCTCACCCTCGCCCTGATCGGCGGTGACATGGAAGCGGCGTTCGCCCACTTCAAGGCAGCTGACGTACATATGGAGGTACTGCGTTGATGGACGCCCTGAATTTCTTTGCCAACGTCGACTGGGCCGAAATCTGGCTGGCCACCGTCGATACCATGATCATGCTGTTCGGCTCGCTGTTCTTCACCGTGCTGCTCGGCTTGCCCTTGGGCGTGCTGCTGTTCCTCTGCGGCCCGAAGCAGATGTTCGAACAGAAGGGCGTGTATGCGCTGCTGTCGCTGGTGGTGAACATTCTGCGCTCGCTGCCGTTCATCATCCTGCTGATCGTGATGATCCCGATCACGGTGCTGATCACCGGCACCTCGCTGGGTGTCGCCGGCGCCATTCCGCCGTTGGTAGTGGGTGCTACGCCGTTCTTCGCACGGCTAGTGGAAACTGCCCTGCGGGAAGTGGACCGCGGCATCATCGAGGCGACGCAGTCGATGGGCGCCACCACCCGCCAGATCATCACCAGCGCGCTGCTGCCTGAGGCCCGTCCGGGTATCTTCGCCGCCATCACCGTCACCGCCATCACCCTGGTTTCGTACACCGCCATGGCCGGTGTGGTCGGTGCCGGCGGCCTCGGCGACCTGGCGATCCGCTTCGGTTACCAGCGCTTCCAGACCGACGTGATGGTGGTCACCGTGGTACTGCTGCTGGTACTGGTGCAAGTGCTGCAAAGCGTGGGCGACAAACTGGTCGTACATTTTTCCCGTAAGTAACCCCAATGGGGTCGGCCAGGCCGACCCGTTCGGGGGCCGTCGCGGCCCTCACAAGGAGTGATCAATGAAGAAGCTGCTTGCTGTTGTCGCCGCTGTCGCGGCCTTCTCGGCCAATGCTGCCGAAACCCTGACCGTCGCCGCTACCCCGGTGCCACATGCCGAAATCCTCAACTTCGTCAAACCAGCGCTGGCCAAAGCGGGCTTGGAACTGAAGGTCAAAGAGTTCACCGACTACATTCAGCCGAACGTGCAGGTGGCGGAAAAGCGCCTGGACGCCAACTTCTTCCAGCACCAGCCGTACCTGGATGAATTCAACAAGGCCAAGGGCACCGACCTGGTGAGCGTGGAAGGCGTGCACATCGAGCCACTGGGCGTTTACTCGACCAAGATCAAGAAACTGGACGAACTGCCTTCCGGGGCTACCGTGGTCATCCCGAATGATGCCACCAACGGCGGCCGCGCCCTGTTGCTGCTGGACAAGGCCGGCGTGATCAAGCTCAAGGACAACAAGAACATCCTGTCGACCGTGAAGGACGTTGCCGATAACCCGAAGAACATCAAGTTCCGTGAACTGGAAGCCGCCACCATCCCGCGTGTGCTGACCCAGGTGGACGCGGCCCTGATCAACACCAACTACGCGCTGGAAGCCAAGCTGAACCCCAAAAAAGATGCCCTGGCCATTGAAGGCAGCGATTCGCCCTATGTGAACATCCTCGTTGCCCGCCCGGACAACAAGGACTCAGACGCGATGAAAAAGCTGGCAACGGCGCTGCACTCGTCTGAAGTGAAGCAGTTCATTACCGAGAAGTACCAGGGCGCTGTGGTTCCGGCGTTTTAAGCCTCGCAATCGCACTGGATTCTTCGCGGGCACGCCCGCTCCCACAGTGACATCGCTAGCCTCAGGCCTTGTGATGTCCCAGTGGGAGCGGGTGTGCCCGCGAAGCTTTCAACGCCCCATCAATCCCGTTTGACCAACTCAGGCAACTGCGCCACCAGCTTCTGGTTGTTGAACGGCGCCCGAATGAACCCACGCTGACGCCCGTCCGGCCCGACGACCGCCAGGTTGCCGCTGTGGTCCACGGTGTAGCCAGGCTTGCTGGTATCTGCCGGAATGAATGGAATGCTCAGGGCATTGGCCAGCTTCTGGGTATCTTCGATCGGCCCCGCCACCCCAATGAAGTCCTTGTCGAAATAACCCAGGTACTGCTTCAGCTGGTTCGGCGTGTCGCGGTTCGGGTCGACGCTCACCAACACCACTTGCAAACGGTCGACGGCGTCCTTGGGCAGCTCGCTCTTCACCTGGCGCAATTGGGCCAGGGTGGTCGGGCAGATGTCCGGGCAGTAGGTGTAGCCAAAGAACAGCAGCGACCACTTGCCTTTCAGTTCATTCAGGTTCACCGGCTGGCCATCCTGGTTGGTCATGGTTACATCTGCCACGGCGCGGCTTTGCGGCAACAGGATGATACCGGCATCGATCAGCTCGGCAGGGTTGGGCTGGTCGCGACCATTGAGCACTTTGTTGACGGTGAGGCCCATGATCAGCGCGACCAGGGCAACGAGGACAAAGACGGTTTTCTGGGTTCGGGTCATAGGTTCAGCAACAGGTAGTGGTCGAGAAGCAACGCGATGAACAGCGCGAACAGGTACACGATAGAGTACTTGAAGGTGCCGATCGCTGCGTGCGGCCGGCTGCCACGGTACAACACCCAGGCCCATCGCAGGAAGCGCAGGCCCAGGGCCAGGGCACAGGCCAGGTACAGCGGGCCGCTCATGTGGATGGCGTAGGGCAACAGGCTCACCGCCAGCAATATCAGGGTGTACAGCAGGATGTGCAGCTTGGTGTAGCGCTCACCGTGGGTCACCGGCAGCATCGGAATGTCGGCCTTGGCGTATTCCTCCTTGCGGTGGATGGCCAGGGCCCAGAAGTGCGGTGGGGTCCAGGCGAAGATGATCAGCACCAGCAGCAACGGCTCGGCACTGACCTGGCCGCTGACCGCGACCCAGCCCAGAAGGGGTGGGGCAGCGCCGGCCAGGCCGCCAATCACGATATTCTGCGGCGTGGCACGCTTGAGAAAACCGGTGTAGAGCACCGCATAGCCAAGCAGCGAGGCCAGGGTCAGCCAGGCAGTGAGGGCATTGGTGAAAATCAGCAACAGGGCCATGCCCAGCAGCGCCAGCGCCAGGGCAAACAGCAACGCCGGCAAGGGCTCGACACGGCCTTGGGCCAGCGGCCGCTTGCGGGTACGCGCCATCAGCGCATCGATGCGCCGGTCGACCACATGGTTGACCACTGCCGCGCCACCCGCGCACAGGCCGATACCCAGGTTGCCGAACACCAACACACTCCAGCCCACCCCCGCACGGGTGGCAAGAAACATGCCCGCCAATGAGGTGATCAACATCAGCACGACCACCTTGGGCTTGGTCAACTCCAGGTAATCGCGCCAACTGGCCCGCTGGGTGCTCAGAAGCGTCGCCACGACTCGTTCCTCATGTGATGGGAAATGCCAACGCCGGTCACTGGCCGCAAGCGCCAGCCTTGGCCGACACCCACGCGTACCTTGTCGACCACCCGAATGCGGTAGTTCACCAGCACCATGCACAGCAACAGCAAAGCCCCACCGGCGTTGTGCGCCACCGCTATGGCCAGCGGCAGGTGCAGCAGCACATTGCTGATGCCCAGGCCCACCTGCACGGCCAGCGCCAGCAACACCAGCCGGGCCAGGCCGCCCAAACCACAGCGCTGCAGCTTCCAGCTGAGCATCAGCAGCACGCAGGTGACCACCAGCGCGCCCAGCCGGTGGCTGACATGGATGGCCGTGCGCGCATCACTGTCCAGCTGCCCCCCCAGGTAGTTGGGGCCAACATGCTGGGTCAGGTGGAAACCATTGCTGAAGTCCGCCGCCGGCCACCACTGGCCATGGCAGGTGGGCAGGTCGATACAGGCAACCGCTGCGTAGTTGGCACTGACCCAGCCACCCAAGGCGATCTGCCCGATCACCACCAGCAAGGCCAGCGCAGCGACCCGCCGCAGGCTGAGCGGTAATTTGGGCAACGGCGCAAAGGCCCGCGAAAGCCGCAGGGTTAACAGGAACAGCAGGCTCAGCGTGGTGAAGCCCCCCAGCAAGTGGGCGGTGACGACCTGCGGCCAAAGCTTCAGGGTGACCGTCCACATGCCGAACGCCGCCTGGGCCAGCACCACACCCAGCAACAGCACAGGCAGGCGATAGGGTTGCCCGTCGCTGTGGTGCCGGCGCACTGCCTGCAAGGCGAGCAAGGCGATGACCACGGCCAGGCTGCCCGCGAAGTAACGATGAACCATTTCGGCCCAACCCTTGGCTGCCTCGACCGGGTGTTCGGGAAAGTGCAGTTCGGCATGGGCCAGCTGCGCTTCGCTTTTCGGCACGCTGATGAAACCGTAGCAACCGGGCCAGTCGGGGCAACCGAGGCCGGCGTGGGTCAGGCGGGTATAGGCACCGAGCAGGACGACCAGCAGTGCCAGCAGGGTGGCGCACACAGCAAGGCGGAATCCGGGTCTGGCCATGGCAGGCTCCTAGCCGATATTAGACAGCTTGAGCAGATGGCGCAGGTCATCCAGCACATGCTTGCCGTTGACCTTGGCGCCGTAGCGCAGCACCAGGTTGCCGTGCGGATCGACGATCCACAGCTGCGGTGCAACCTCGCCAACCTGCTTGAGGTAGCGCGGCGCATCCAGCGGGTAGCGTTGCAATTGCGGGTACTCGCGCCCGAGCAGGGCCTGGTAGTCGGCGCTCAGCGGCTGGGCGGCGGCCAGCGCATGGCTGGCCCGGCTGGCATCACGGCCCAGGCCGACCTGGATCTGCCGGGCCAGGTACACCAGCCGCTGGCATTCCTCGGCACAGGCCTGCGGCGCGCTGACCAGCAACTGCCAGCGCCCGTCTTCGCCGGCCACGCCCAGGTCGGCACGGCTCTCACCGTTGCCGATCATGGCGCCGTGGTAACTGCGGCCCTCCGGCACCCAGAAGTTGAGTTTGTACATGCTGGTGGCCAGGACCATCGGGCCAAGCACCACCAGAAGAATCAGCAACAGCTGCAGACGCCCGCGGGCTTTGGGTTTGCTACGTTCAGGCACGTCCAGTGGAGTGGCGGTGGCCATGGCTTTTCTCCTTGTTTTGGCGCCAGCCGAAATAGAGGTAGAGCAGCACCAGGGTGATCGCCAGGGCAAACCACTGCACGGCGTAACCCATGTGTTTTTCCGGGCCCATGGCCACGATGGGCCAGCCCAGGCGGTAGCTTGCCGGGCCAGGTTCCAGGCGCAGTTCGTGGGCGAACCCCTCACGCCCGAGCTGCGCCCACAGTTGCGCCGCGTCGATGGCGGTCAACAGGTGCGGCCACTGGCCGCCGACGGGGTCCGGGTGCAGCTGGAACGTGTTGCCGGGTGCCACATACACCGAGGCGTCGAGGGCCAAGGCCTGGGCGGGGGTATCGAATTGCACCGGTACGCGGCGGTCCGGCCAGGCAAGCCAGCCGCGATTGACCAGCAGCCACAGGCCGCTGGCCTGGTCGTGGAAGGGTTGCAGCAATTCGACACCGGCCTGACCGTCGCGCACGCGGTTGTCCAGCAGCACGCTGTGCTCGCCGTCGAAGCGGCCGTACAGGTGCACGCGGCGCAAGGCGTTGTCTTCGTTGCCATTCAGCTGGCTGGTCGCCAGCGGCGCTTCGATACGTCGCTCGGCGTAGCTGGCCAGCAATGCGCGCTTTTCCTCGGCCCGGCCGAGTTGCCAGCAGCCAAGCGCGATCAGCCCCGGTAGCAGTGCAAGTACCACCAAGGTGGGTACCCAGCCTGGGCGAAACGGCCTCACGGGCGCCTCGCTATACTTATCCACATCACCGCATCCCCCGGGAGTAGCGCCATGCTCAAGGCCGCGATTGTCCTGATGCTGTTGGCCACGATCGCCAGTCTGTTCAGTGGCCTGGTGTTTCTGGTCAAAGATGATGAAAACTCGACCCGCCTGCTGAAAGCGCTGACGGTGCGGGTGACCCTGGCGGCGCTGACCATAGGGCTGGTCGCCTGGGGTTTCATCAGTGGTCAGCTCGTATCTCACGCCCCTTTCTGACGTTTTCACCTGACCCTGTGGGAGCGGGCATGCCCGCGAATGCGGTGTTGAAAGCACCGACGCATTCGCGGGCGCGCCCGCTCCCACAGGGTTCTCCAGTCACAGCACATACACGAAGATGAACAACCCCACCCACACCACATCCACGAAGTGCCAGTACCAGCTGGCCGCTTCGAAGCCGAAGTGTTTCTGCGGGTTGAAGTGGCCACGCAGAATACGCACGAACATCACAATCAGGATGATCGTGCCCAAGGTCACGTGCGCGCCGTGGAAACCCGTGAGCATGAAGAACGTAGCGCCATAGATGCCCGAGCCCAGCGTCAGCCCCAGCTTGGTATAGGCCTCGTGGTACTCGAAGGCCTGCAGCGCGATGAAGCTGATGCCCAACACGATGGTCAGCGCCATCCAGCCTTTCAGCGCCCCGCGGTGGTCGCGGCGCAACGCATGGTGGGCCAGGGTGATGGTCACGCTGGAGCTGACCAGCAACAGGGTATTGATCAGCGGCAGGTGCCACGGGTCGATCACTTCCTTGGGCGGCGGAAACAGCTTCGGGTCCGGCGTGTGCAACAGCGGCCAGGTGAACTCGAAGCCGGGCCAGAGCATATGGGCAACACCCTTGGCCCCTTCGCCACCCAGCCACGGCCCTGCCAGCACGCGCACGTAGAACAGCGCGCCGAAGAAGGCCAGGAAAAACATCACTTCCGAGAAGATGAACCAGCTCATGCCCCAGCGCAAAGAGCGGTCCAGCTGCGCGCTGTATAGCCCGGCACGGCTTTCCTTGACCACCGCACCGAACCAGCCGAACAACATGTAGGCCAGAAACAGAGCACCCACGAAGAAAATCAACGGCCCGTGCGATTCCGCGTGCCCGGCCTTCATGTCGTTGAACCAGGTACCCAGGCCGAACACGCTGATGAACATGCCGAGGGTAGCGATGATCGGCCACTTGCTCTGCGCCGGAACATAGTAATGCTCATGACTTGCCATTGCTGTTCTCCTTCCCTTAACGGGCGCCCTGGACGGCCTGGGCCGCAACTTGAGCGACCGGCGGGTGGCGAGCGGTGATGTCGAACAAGGTGTAGGCCAGCGTCAGGTGCTTCACGTTGGCCGGCAGGTCGCGGTCGACGATGAAGCGTACCGGCATTTCAATGCGTTGGCCGGGTTGCAGCACCTGCTGCGTAAAGCAGAAACACTCGGTCTTGTGGAAGTACGCCGCGGCTTCGGCGGGGGTGATGCTGGGTATCGCCTGGGCACTCATCGGCCGGTCGGTCGGGTTATGGGCAATGAAGATCATCTGGTTGACCGCACCGGGGTGAACCTCCAGCTGATCGGCGCTGGAGTAGAAGTCCCAGACCATGTCGCTGGCGTTGGTCGACATGAACTGCACCCGGACCGACCGCGAGGTGTCACTGACCTGGCTGCCCTCGTACTGCCCGCCGGTCTTGCCATTGATGCCGAAGGCCTTGCACATCACGTCGTAGATCGGCACCAGGGCGAAGCCGAAGGCGAACATCACCACCGTCAGCATCAGCAGGCGCGCTACCAGGCGCTTCACCGAGAGGCCTGTCATGGCGGCGCTCCTACTTCACTTCCGGCGGTGTCTGGAAGGTGTGGTAGGGCGCAGGCGAGGGGATGGACCACTCCAGGCCTTCGGCGCCGTCCCAGGGTTTGGCCGGCGCAGGCGCGCCGCCACGGATGCACTTGATGACGATGAACAGGAAGAAGATCTGCGTGGCACCAAACATGAACGCGCCGATCGAAGACACCATGTTGAAATCTGCGAACTGCAGGTTGTAATCAGGTATGCGCCGCGGCATACCGGCCAGCCCTACGAAATGCATGGGGAAGAAGGCCAGGTTCATGCCGACGAACGACAGCCAGAAATGTAGCCTGCCGAGGGTTTCGTCATACATGTGGCCGGTCCATTTTGGCAGCCAGTAGTAGGCCGAGGCGAAGATGCCAAAGATGGCCCCGGGCACCAGCACATAGTGGAAGTGCGCCACCACGAAGTAGGTGTCGTGGTACTGGAAGTCGGCCGGTGCGATCGCCAGCATCAGCCCACTGAAGCCGCCGATGGTAAACAGGATGACGAAGGCGATGGCGAACAGCATCGGGGTTTCGAAGGTCAACGAGCCTTCCCACATGGTGCTGACCCAGTTGAACACTTTCACGCCGGTGGGCACCGCAATCAGCATGGTGGCGTACATGAAGAACAGCTCGCCGACCACCGGAATACCGACCACGAACATGTGGTGCGCCCAAACGATGAACGACAGGAAGGCGATGGCCCCGGTGGCGTACACCATCGAGGTGTAGCCAAACAGGGGCTTGCGCGAGAATGCCGGGATGATCGAGCTGACCGCGCCAAAGGCGGGCAGGATCATGATGTACACCTCGGGGTGGCCGAAGAACCAGAACACATGCTGGAACAGCACCGGGTCACCACCGCCAGCCGCACTGAAGAAACTGGTGCCGAAGTGGATATCCATCAACATCATGGTCACCACCCCTGCCAGCACCGGCATCACTGCAATCAGCAGGAACGCAGTGATCAACCAGGTCCAGACGAACAGTGGCATTTTCATCAAGGTCATGCCGGGGGCACGCAGGTTCAGGATGGTCGCGATCACGTT
Organism: Pseudomonas sp. CJQ_9; assembly: GCF_043106615.1. Taxonomy (NCBI): domain Bacteria; kingdom Pseudomonadati; phylum Pseudomonadota; class Gammaproteobacteria; order Pseudomonadales; family Pseudomonadaceae; genus Pseudomonas; species Pseudomonas sp. CJQ_9. The sequence goes on from NZ_JBICMS010000001.1 coordinate 60,462, forward strand.
GATCGCCCCCATGATCGAGCTGACACCCATCAGGTGGATGGCGAAGATGAAGAAGGTGACGCTGGCCGGGGCATAGGTCGTCGACAGCGGGGCGTAGAAGGTCCAGCCGAAATTCGGCCCGCCACCGGGGCTGAACAAGGTTGAAACCAGCAGCAGGAACGCCGCCGGCAACAACCAGAAGCTGAAGTTGTTCATGCGTGGCAGGGCCATGTCCGGCGCGCCGATCATCAGCGGGATCATCCAGTTGGCCAAGCCGACGAAGGCCGGCATCACGGCGCCGAAGACCATGATCAACCCGTGCATGGTGGTCATCTGGTTGAAAAACGCCGGTTCGACGATCTGCAACCCCGGCTGGAACAGCTCGGCGCGGATCACCATGGCGAACGAGCCACCCAACAGGAACATGAGGAAGGCGAACCACAGGTACAGGGTGCCGATATCCTTATGGTTGGTGGTCAGCACCCAGCGCATCAGGCCCTTGGCCGGGCCGTGCGCATGGTCATGGCCGTGGGCGTGGTCGTCGATCACTGCACTCATGTCCTGTCTCCTGCAATCCACTGATTGCCGCGAGTAACCCGGTTCACTTGGCTTCTGCCTGCTTGAGCGCCAGCACGTCCTTCGGCGTGACCATGTCGCCCTTGTTGTTGCCCCAGGCGTTGCGTTCGTAGGTCACCACGGCAGCGATATCGACCTCCGACAGTTGCTTGCCGAAGGCGGCCATGGCGGTACCGGGTTTGCCGTGGAAAACGATGCTCAGGTGGTCTTCCTTCGGCCCGGTAGCGATCTTCGAGCCTTTGAGCGCCGGGAACATCGGCGGCAGGCCCTGGCCTTCGGCCTGGTGACAGGCCACGCAGGTGGTGTGGTAGACCTTGTCGCCGCGCGCCACCAGCTCGTCCAGGGTCCATTCCTTGCTGGTCAGCTCCTTGAGCTTGGCCGCCTCTGCCTTGCGCTCGCCAAGCCAGGTGTCGTAGTCGGCCTGGGACTTGACCTCGACCACCACGGGCATGAAACCGTGGTCCTTGCCGCACAACTCGGTACACTGGCCGCGGTAGATGCCTGGCTTCTCGATGCGCGTCCAAGCTTCGTTGACGAAGCCGGGAATGGCGTCGCGCTTGACCGCGAAGGCGGGCACCCACCATGAGTGAATCACATCGGCCGCCGTCACCAGGAAGCGCACCTTGGCACCCACCGGCAACACCAGCGGTTGGTCGACCTCCAGCAGGTAGTGCTCGTCTTTCGGCGCCTGGTTGTGAATCTGCTCGGCGGGGGTGGCCAGGTTGCTGAAGAACTCCACGTCCTGGCCCAGGTATTTGTAATGCCACTTCCACTGGTAGCCGGTGACCTGGATGTCGAGATCCGACTCGCTGGCGTCATAGATGTCGATCAAGGTCTTGGTGGCCGGTATGGCCATGGCCACAAGGATCAGGAACGGGACGACGGTCCAGAGGATTTCCACCCAGGTATGCTCGTGGAAATGCGCGGCTTGCTGGCCGGTGGAGCGGCGGTGGATGACCATGGACCAGAACATCGCGCCGAACACCACGATGCCGATGACCACGCAGATCCAGAAGATAGTCATGTGCAGATCGAAGACGGCGTTGGAGACTTCCGTCGCCCCTGGGTGCATGTTCACGGTCCAGGCAGCGTTGGCCTGACCCAGAACCGACCACAACAGCAGGCCCATCCAGACAGGTGGATGTCGCATCATTGCGGGTTCCCCTTCTCGTTCTTGTTTTCCCGGAGGCGTGGCCTGCGGCAAGAGGGAACGGCGGTCAAGACTGCCTGGCTTCAACGACCGAGCCCCTGCTAAAAGCAGTCGGGCCTCATCAACGAATCACGTTCAACGGGAGTATAGACAGCGACCAAAGCCGCGCAACGAAGGCAATGAAATGAACTTCACGAAACCGCTATAGCCCCTGAAAACCGCAGGCTTGAGCGCGTATGGCCAAGTAGTGGCCATGCTATATTCCAGGCAAAGCAAAAGTTAAACTCATCTATAACAAATTCGTCTTAGGTATGCCGTATACCGAGCTAATTTAGTGTCTTCCGTTTGAAACGTAATGTCCCTGGAGTTGTCATGAACATCGCTGCTGTACGCGAGCAGGTAAGCCAAGCCCATCAACATGAAAGCCAGACTGGCCAATTGAAACAGCGTCTCGAGCTGCAACTGCCCCACCTGCACCCCTCGATCCAACTGCCTGAGCAGGACGCACAGGGTACTTTGGCGCGCTTCGTCAGCGCCTACATCGAACAGGTTCCGGAACTGCTGGAGGCGGCCCATGAAGTCGCCCTTGAGGCCGGCATCGAGTCGCAGATCAAGCCTGTATTGAAAATCGCCGAGGCTTACTTCCTGCAGCCACCCGAGGTCATGAACGGGCATGTGGGGCTGGACTGCCTGCTAGATGAGGCGTACCTGGCGCACCGCCTGGTGGAGGAGGTGAATGACTTGTACATCCGTCACTTCCAGCAGCCGCTGATCCCGGTCGACACCACCGTCGCCAACCTGATTGCCCACCAGTTGATCGGCGAAGCATTTGCCAACCAGCTGGATGAAGTGGTGCACCACTCGGTGGATGAGATGCTCAATGACGCAAGCTTTGCGGCTGAGTCGGTGGAAGCCTACCGCGAGACGCTGACTAGCCCGGCAACCGGTGAGGCGTGGAAGCGCTGGCCGTGCCTGTCGCGTCAGCTGGGTGTCGAGCTGGGCCAGCCGACCTGATACTCCTGTGCCGGCCTCTTCGCGGGTTCACCTGCGAAAAGGCCAGTTCAGGCACTACAGAACTTCAACCTCAGGCCCCCACACCCGCCGTAGTCCGTAACCGCCCCTCGATTCGCCGCTTCAACCGCCGCTGCTCGATCAGCAACCGCGAGCCATTGGCAGCATTGCTGCGCCCCCAGTCCTCCAGCAATTCAAGGCACGAGTGGTCGATATAGCTCAGGTTACCCAGTGGCACATGCAACGTGGTGCCCGCCGGCACGCCATCGAGCACCTGGGTCAATGCTGGTACCTTGAGGAAGGTCGCGGCGCCACTTAGCCGCAATTCCATGTGCCCAGGCTTTGCCAGGTCGACCAGGTTGATCTTCAACCGTGCAGCCTTGAATGCCAGCTTCAGCAAGGTCAGGGCAAAGCCGAGCAGCACCCCGGTCAAGAGGTCGGTAAAGATGATCGCCAGCGCCGTCGCCGCATAGGTGAACATCGGCATGCGGCCATAACGGCCCAACCCACGGAATGCCTTCAAGTCGACCAACTTGATCCCCGTGAACACCAGCACACCTGCCAGGCTGGCTACTGGTATCTGCTGCAGCACACTGCTCAACGCCACCACGAAAGCCAGCAGCCACAAGCCATGGAAAATGGCCGAAGCGCGCGTTTGTGCACCTGCCTGCACGTTGGCCGAGCTACGTACGATCACCCCGGTCATCGGCAGTGCACCCAGCACCCCGCAAAGCATGTTGCCAATGCCCTGTGCAGACAGTTCACGGTCGAAGTCCGACCGCTGGCCACTGTGCATGCGGTCGACCGCAGCTGCTGACAGCAAGGTTTCGGCACTGGCAATGAATGCCAGGGCAAAGGCGGCGACGAGCAGGGCAGGGTCGGCCAGTTGCATCAAGTCACCGGGGCGGAGCCAGTCGATGGCTTCGGACAAGTCAGCCGGTACTTCCACGCGGTTCACGGGCAAGGCCAACCACATGCTGATCATGGTCATGCTCGCCACACCCAGCAGGGCGCCTGGCACAAAGCGCAGGCGCTGCGGCCGCAAACGTTCCCAGCCCCACATGATGGCGATGGTGCCCAGGCCCAGCGCACCGGCTATCCAGCCAGCGCCGGCGCTTTCGTGCGGCATGGCCGCAGCGAGGGTCGCCGGGAACTGCACAAGGTTCTGCATACCCGATGGCTGCGGTACGGTGTCGAACATCACATGCACCTGCGACAGCACGATCAACACGCCAATGCCTGCGAGCATGCCGTAGACCACCGCCGGTGCGGTGACGCGGAACCAGCAGCCCAGGCGCAGGCGCCCGGCCAGCAATTGCAGCAAACCGGCCAATAACAGGATCGGCCCGAGCATGGCCATGCCGTGCTGGCGTACCAACTCGAAGACCAACACCGCAAGGCCCGCCGCCGGACCACTGACTTGCAACGGCGAACCGGCGAGGAAGCCGACCACGACCCCGCCGATAATGCCGGTAATCAGGCCTTTGGCCGGCGGCATGCCCGAGGCGATGGCAATGCCCATGCACAAGGGCAGGGCCACCAGAAAGACCACGACCGAAGCCAGCAACTCACGCGGCAGGGCCGCTTTCAGCTGTGTAATGTTCACCATGTTTCTCCTTTCTCTAGTCGCACGGCCATTCCCCTGGCCATGGGCACGTTGGGTCCCCGACAAACGCGCAGGCGCGGGCCGCCAGCGGGCTCGCCGGCAGGGCAGTCAGGGTATTCAGGGCAGCCGAAGGCCGCGCCACACCCTTACAGGGTGCAGCCGGCTATCAAGGTTCTAACGGCGGACGGGTCGCTTAGTAGCGGCCTCTCGGAGTGGCGCATGGCACCGGTTGGCCTGCGGCCAGGGGCATGAAGCTGTCGCTGGCGGCGTCGTAGGCTTCGATCCTGCTGGTCTCGATGTCGTAGATCCAGCCATGGATGTACAGCTGACCCGCTGCAAGCCCCGAAGCCACCGAAGGGTGGGTGCGCAAGTGGTGCAGCTGGGCGATGACGTTCTCTTTGGTCAGCACTTGCATGCTTTCATGCTCGCTGCCGCACGAGCAGTTGTTCTCGACCACGGTGCGGGCCACTTCGGCGTGGCGCAGCCAGGCGCCAACCGTTGGCATCTTGGTCAGCGATTGCGGGTTGAGTACCGCACGCATCGCGCCACAGTCGGAGTGGCCGCAGATGATGATGTGGTGCACTTTAAGTGCCATCACCGCGTACTCGATAGCGCTGGAAACGCCACCGTTCATCTGGCCATAAGGCGGTACTACGTTACCTACGTTACGGGTCACGAACAGGTCGCCTGGCGAACTTTGCGTGATCAGTTCGGGCACGATGCGCGAGTCTGCGCAGGTAATGAACATGGCGCGCGGTGTTTGCGCAGTGGCGAGCTTCTTGAACAGCTCTTGCTGTTCAGGGAAGACGTCATGGTGAAAGCGCAGGAAACCGTCGACGATGTGCTTCAGGGCAGCATCGGCGCTTTCAGCGGGGACCTGCGGTACGACCTTGGATGGGTCCTTGACGGGCATGATTCATCCTCTTGACGGTGTGTAGGTAAATCCATTTTACCGGTTAAAGATTCTGGCTATGCAGGGTTTTAGATGACACGCACAGCCCATAGATCACAGTCGGTGTGGATTGGTTGCCTACGCTAACCGGGAAAACTTAACTGAAACTTAATTCGAGGGCTCTAGAACGGGCGTTCCAGATATAAAAGGCGGGATCTGAATAATAGCAAAAAAACATCAACTGCCAATATGCATTAGCGTAATTATTGGCTGCCATTAGTCAGGCTTTCTGTAGGGGGTGTTTACCCTGGCTATCAGAACAGTGCCATCTGCTCGCCCGGCCGGCTAAAGGCCGAGCAATCCAGCACCTGCGACTCGCGCCCTTCGAACGCCAGGCGTTTCATCGCCTTGGCGAAGCGCTGCGCCAGCAACTCGGCAAATACCCCCTCACCCCGCATGCGCGTGCCAAAGCGGCTGTCGTACAGCTCGCCATCGCGGCTCTGGCGGATCAGGCTCAGCACATGCGCAGCGCGCTGTGGGTAATGGTCGTGCAACCACTGCTCGAACAGCGGCGCCACCTCCAGCGGCAGGCGCAGCAGCATGTACGCCGCGCTCTGCGCCCCGGCCGCCTTGGCCGCTTCCAACAGGCGCTCCAGTTCGCTGTCGTTGATCATCGGTATCATCGGCGAGCACAACACGCCGACCGGCACGCCTGCTTCGCGCAGCACACGAATGGCCCGCAACCTCGCCCCTGGCGCTGCCGCCCGGGGCTCGAGCACCCGCTTGAGGTCATCGTCCAGCGTAGTCAGGCTGATCATCACCCGCACCAGGCGCTGGCGAGCCATGTCGGCGAGCAGGTCGAGGTCGCGCAGCACCAGGGCCCCTTTGGTGACGATGGTCACCGGGTGGCGAAAGCGCAGCAGTACCTCAAGCAGGCGCCGAGTCAGCAGTTGCTCGCGCTCGATCGGCTGGTACGGGTCAGTGTTGGAGCCCAGGTTGATCGGTGCACACACATACCCAGGTTTGCTCAACTGCTGCACCAGTACCTCGGCGGCGTTGGTCTTGGCGATCAGCTTGGTTTCGAAGTCCAGGCCTGGGGACAGATCCCAGTAGGCATGGGACGGGCGGGCATAGCAGTAGATACAGCCATGCTCGCAACCGCGGTAGGGGTTGATCGAGCGGTCGAAGGGCAGGTCAGGGGAAGTATTGCGTGCGATGATGGTCTTGGCGGTTTCGGCCCTGACTTCGGTGCCCTGGGTAACGGGCACCTCCTGATACCAGCCATCGTCTTCGAGCACCGACTGGCGTGATGCGAAACGATTGTGTGGGTTATGGCTGGTACCACGACCGCGAACAGGATACATGCTGTTTGCCCCTACTGGTTATGCATACAGTATATTACCAGCACCGCCTCCAGCATTGTTATCAGGGAGACAAGTGGCGCCTTGCATACGGCTCCAGCGACATGGGCCTGCCGGCGAATGCGTTGAACGACGCCGTCATCCGGCGCATCCCGCCCTTGGCCAGGATTTCGTCGCGCAGGCGGCGGCCCAGCGCCCGATGATCGGCGTCGGCCCCCTCGAATGCGCTGAACGCGTCAATGGCATGGACCTGCGCCCACTTGTAGCAGTAATAACCCGCTTCGTAACCCGTGACCATGTAATCAAACCCTTCGGCAAACCTGTCCTGGGCGAAGGCTTGCGGCAAGCCGACCTGCAGGGTTGCCGCAACTGCCAGCTGGCGAAGGTCGTGGCGGGCGCGATCGTCGCAATGCGCGACGAGATCGAACCAGCACAGCCGCAGTTGCTCGGCTTCCGCCACCGCCTGGAAACGACGTTTGCCGGCGAGCCACTGCTGCATCTGTGGCAATGACACTGGCGGCGCACTCGTTTCCGGCTGCGGCAACGCCAATAGTGTCGGGGCGGACCAGCACCACTGTTCGAGCAAGGTGCCGACGAATTCGCAGGCATCGGCGCCCAAGGCGGAAGTGGCGGTGCGATTGAGGCGCCGGTGCTGGTTGGTGACCAGCAACTGATGCAGGGCATGGCCCGCCTCGTGAAACAGCTTGCAGAGGTCTGCGTGAGTCAAGTTGGGCGTGACATGCCCAGGCTGCAGCTCGAAACAGCAGGACAGCAGAGCGGCGGGCAACGTCACCACACCGTTGGCATCCACATGGCGCTGGCGCATGGGATAACTGTATGGCCAGGGCAGCTTGCCTGGGCGCTGATAGGCATCCAGGTAGATATGCCCCAGGCTGGTATGCCCGTCCATTACCTCCAGCACCTGCACGTCGGGGTGCCAACCTTCCACGTCGCACGCCACGATACGCACGCCAAGCACCTGTTCATGCAGTTGCCACAGCCCCTGCAGGACGCTGTCCAGGGGGAAACGCTCGCGCAGGCGGGCATCGATCGCCTCATTGCCTTGCAGCCGCAGCTTCCGGCCAAGGTATGCGACGTCCCACGGGGCAAGCGCCTCGATACCCAATTCGCTACCCAGCACCTGCATCGCGTTCAGCTCCTCCTGCAAGCGCGCGCTGTTCTGCTGGATCAATGCGTTGATGAAGTGCTCGACCTGCGAGGTGTCACGCGAATCCTTGGCTTCGAGGCTCAACTGCGCCGCGTTGGCCAGGCCCAACAGGCGCGCACGCTCATGGCGCAGGCGCAACAGCGCCTGCAGCACCGGGCCATTGTCCAGGGCGTGGTTGCCACCCAGGTCGCAAGCCAGCTGCCGTGAGGCCTGATAAACCTCTTTACGCAACTCACGCGCGTCGGCCCACTCGAGGACCACTTGCACCGTGCGCTCGTCAAGGTCGAGCAGCCAACCCGCCTGGCCCTGCGCCGCAGCCTTGGCTGCCAGCCGATCACGCTCAGGGCCTGGCAGGCCGGCCAGGCGCGCCTCGCCCGGCAACAGGCAAGTCCAGGCCTCACGTGCCTGGATCAGGTTACTCATGAATTGCTGCTCAAGCCCGACGATCGCCTGCTCGGTGGTGTGCAGTTGCTTGCGCGCGCTAGCGCCCAAACCATGGCCTGCGTGGCGGAACGCCCTGAGGATCAGTTTGAGCACAGCCTGACGCTCGTCATCCAGCTGCGCGGGATCGAGGCGCTGGTAAGCTTCATACAGCCTTAAGTGCTCGTGCTTGTATCGTACCCAGTCGAGCAGCAACTGGTTACAGGCATCGACTTCCACAGCCCATGCCTGGCTTTCGTACACCAACGGCACGAGCATGTGCAGCAGGTCTTCCAGCCGCTGATCAAGCTGCTCGACGGCCAGCACCAAGCTATCCCAACCTGGCGCCGGGCCGCTGTGTTCGATGATCTGTTCGAGCGCCGCGACATTGGCGTCGCGAATGGACAAGAAAGCGGGTTGCAGTTGCTCGGGCCGTAGCGACGGGTAGTCGAGCAAGCCATGGGCAATTCGAGCAAGGCCGTGATTCACGAAGCACCTCAGGGGCAAGTCAGGGGCCGACACTGTAGCCAGCCCCCTGTTGCCCCGCAGAAGCTCTATGTAACGCCCTGTACCCTTACTCTGTGGATTTCTTCAACTTCGGATTAGGGAAGAACTGCACCGTCTGTACCTTGGCCGCAGGGGTTTTCGGTTCGAGGTGATTGACCCGTGTCCCCAGCTCCTTGGGCACCGACAAGCCCTGTTCGTTGAGCGTATCGGTAAAGCCGCAGGCGACGCACTCACGGTGCGGTACGTCGTCTTCGCTCCACATCATCAGTTTGTCGGGCTGGCTGCATGCCGGGCATACAGCCCCGGCAATAAAGCGCTTCTTGGTCTTGTTCACGGCTACCTCACTCATGCCGCAGCGGCCTCGGCCAAGCCACTGTGGCGCAGCAATGCATCAATGGAAGGCTCACGGCCACGGAAGTCGACGAACAGTTCCATAGGCTCGCGCGAGCCGCCACGGGCCAGGATCGCTTCGCGGAAAGCACGGCCGGTTTCGGCATTCAGCACGCCTTCTTCCTCGAAGCGCGAGAAAGCGTCGGCCGACAGCACTTCAGCCCATTTGTAGCTGTAGTAACCCGCTGCGTAACCGCCGGCAAAGATGTGCGCAAAGCTGTTGGGGAAACGGTTGTACGCCGGCGGGCGCATGACCGAAACCTCATCGCGTACGCCTTCGAGCACCTGCAGCACGCTGCGGCCGTCGCCATGGCTGGCATGCAGTTCGAAGTCGAACAGCGAGAACTCCAGTTGGCGCACCATCATCATGCCCGACTGGAAGTTCTTCGCCGCCAGCATCTTGTCCAGCAGGTCCTGTGGCAGGGCCGCACCGGTTTCATAATGCCCCGAAATCAGCGCCAGGCCTTCCGGTTCCCAGCACCAGTTTTCCATGAACTGGCTAGGCAGCTCGACCGCATCCCAGGCCACGCCATTGATGCCGGAAACCCCGGCATGCTCGATGCGCGTCAGCATGTGGTGCAGGCCGTGGCCAAATTCGTGGAACAGCGTGGTGACCTCATCATGGGTCAGCAGCGCCGGCTTGCCAGGCGCAGCCGGGGTGAAGTTGCACACCAGGTTGGCCACCGGGCTTTGCAACTGGCCGCTGGCGGTGCGGCGCCGGTCACGGGCGCCGTCCATCCAGGCACCCCCCCGCTTGTTGGCGCGGGCATACAGGTCGAAGAAGAAGCGCCCGACGTGCTGGCCGTTTTCCTTGATTTCGAACAGGCGGACATCCGGGTGCCAGCTGTCGAAGCCCTTCAGCTCGGCGATTTCGATGCCATACAGGCGCTGCACGATGCTGAACAGGCCGCTGAGCACCTTGTCGATCGGGAAGTAGGCGCGCAGGGCCTCTTGCGACACGCTGTAGCGCTGTTCGCGCAGCTTCTCGCCATAGTACCCGGCGTCCCAGCTGGCCAGCTCTGGGCAGCCTTGCTCGGCGGCATAGGCCTTGAGCTGCTGCAGGTCCTGGGCGGCGAACGGCTTGGAGCGTTGGGCCAGATCGCGCAGGAAGCTCAGTACCTGGTCGCTGGACTCGGCCATCTTGGTCGCCAGGCTCAGCTCGGCGTAGTTCTTGTAGCCCAGCAGCTCGGCCAGTTCCTGACGCAGGTCGAGGATTTGCGCCATCACCGGCCCGTTGTCGTTCTGGCCAGCGTTCGGGCCTTGGTCCGAGGCGCGAGTGCAGTAGGCCGCATACACCTCTTCGCGCAGAGCGCGGTCGCTGGCGTAGGTCATCACCGCGTAGTAGCTGGGGAATTCCAGGGTGATCAGCCAGCCGTCGAGGCCTTTAGCCTGCGCTGCGGCGGCCATTTGCGCCTTGGCCGAATCGGTCAGGCCGGCCAGTGCGGCCTCGTCGGTCACATGCTTGGCCCAGGCTTGGGTGGCGTCCAGCAACTGGTTGGAGAAGCGGCTGCCCAGCTCACTGAGCTTGCTTTGCACATCGGCATAGCGCTGCTGCTTGTCCGCTGGCAGGTCTATACCCGACAGACGGAAGTCACGCAGGGCATGTTCGAGTATGGTTTTTTGCGCCACATCGAACCCGGCGGCCTCCGGGCTGCTGATCAGCGCCTGGTAGGCTTCGAACAACGCACGGTTCTGGCCCAGTTCGGTAGAGTAGGCGCTAAGCGCTGGCAGGCACGACTCGTAAGCCTCGCGCAATTCAGCGCTGTTGCACACCGCGTTGAGGTGGCTGACCGGGCTCCAGGCAGCGCCCAGGCGGTCGTTCAGTTCGTCCATGGCCAGCACCAGGCCTGCCCAGGTGGGGTTGCTGCCTTGCTTTTCGAGGATCTCGGCAATGGCTTTACGGTTGTCGGCCAGGATCGCTTCGATCGCCGGCAACACGTGTTCGGCACGGATTTGCGAGAAGGGCGGCAGATCGTAGGACTGCAGAAGCGGGTTGTTCGCACTCACGGTTCGGATACCTTGGCAGAAGAAACACTGCCCCATCTTAATTACAATCGACGCCGACCGCAGCAGGCAGCCTGCCTATCGACACAGATGAGAGACGCTATCATGGCCATTCGCAGCTTCCAGCAACACACTCCGAAAGTGGGGCCCAGGGCATTCGTCGACCGTTCGGCGGTGGTGCTGGGCGACGTTGAAATCGGCGAAGACAGCTCGGTCTGGCCACTGACCGTGGTGCGCGGCGACATGCACCGCATACGGATTGGTGCGCGCACCAGCGTGCAGGACGGCAGCGTGCTGCATATCACCCACGCCGGCCCGTTCAACCCGGACGGCTTCGCGCTGATCATCGGCGACGAAGTGACCATCGGTCACAAGGTGATGCTGCATGGCTGCACGTTGGGTAACCGCATTCTGGTCGGCATGGGCAGCACGGTCATGGACGGTGCAATCGTCGAGGATGAAGTCATCATTGGCGCCGGCAGCCTGGTGCCGCCAGGCAAGCGCCTGGTCAGCGGCTACCTGTACATGGGCAGCCCGGTGAAACAGGCGCGACTGCTCAATGACCAGGAGCGGGCGTTTTTTGCCTACAGCGCCAGCAACTATGTGAAGCTCAAGGACCAGCACCTGGCCGAAGGCTTCGATCAACCTGAATGAGCGCATTTGCGTGGAACCTTGTACATGCACCAGCAAAACATCCTGTTCGACCTCGACGGCACCCTGACCGACCCACGCCTGGGCATCACCCGCTCTATCCAATATGCCTTGGCAAAGCTGGGCATCGATGAGCCAGACCTGGCCCGCCTCGAGCACTTCATCGGCCCACCTTTGTTGCAGGCGTTCATGCAGTTCTATGGTTTCGACGAAGCCAAGGCGTGGGAGGCGGTCAACTTCTACCGCGAGCGCTTCCGCGTGACCGGGCTGTACGAAAACCTGGTGTTCGCCGGCGTACCGGAGCTGCTCCAAGCCCTGAACAGCCAGGGCCGCACGCTGTATATCGCCACCTCCAAACCGTGGGAGTTTGCCCGCGAAATTGCCCGGCACTTCGCCTTCGACCACCACTTCAAGGTGATCTACGGCAGCGAACTGGACGGCACGCGCACCAACAAGGTTGAGCTGATTCGCCATTTGCTGGACGAAGAAGGGCTGGACCCGGCGCAGACGCTGATGATCGGTGACCGCAAGCATGACCTGATCGGCGCGCGCAGCAATGGTTTGCAGGCCGTGGCGGTGGGCTATGGGTTTGGTAGCCGGGAGGAGTTGATGGCCGAAGCACCGGCTTTCCACTTCGCCACGCTGGCCGAGATGCATCAGGCATTTATCAAGGCCTAAGGGCCTTCAGGGCTGCTTTGCAGCCCTTGCGGTCGCTGTGGGAGTTGGCTTGCCGACGATGGGCCGCAAGGCGGCCCCAAAGTCTCACCGGCCAGCCATCAACTTCTGCAGCGCCGCCTTCCTTTCAGCGATGGGCAACCTCCCCAACTGCTCAACCCGTTCATAGAACCGCCCCCAATCCCCGCCAACCTCGCGAAACAGCGCCGCGAACGCCGGCACCCATTGGTCATACAGCCCGAACGGCAACAGCTTGGCATTGTTCATGGGCCCGTACACCCAGGCGTCAAAGCGCTTGTCGCCGCCCCACTGGCTGTCCCGCACCTGCTGGTAGTCACGCCTGAGCCGCGCGAACTCCGCCCGCTTGGCCTGGCGCTTGTGCGCATCATCCAGCGGCCCGGCGTAAATCGCCTGCAACCGCTCGCGGCTGGCCAGCACCAGCTGGATAAACTGCTCACGCTGCTGCCCCTGATCGCCACCCACCGCAGCCAGGCCGCGCGCTGCGCGCCATTGCCGGGTGCCTTCCTGTTCGACGAACGAGGCAAAGGACTCATTGAACTCGGTGTCGTCCTGCACATAAAAGCGCTGGTGCGCCAGCTCGTGAAAGATCAAGGTGGCCAGGCGTTCGTCACCCCAGCCCACCATCGACGAAAGAATAGGGTCGTCGAACCAGCCTAAGGTGGAATAGGCCTCCACCCCGCCCACGTACACATCCAGCCCTTCCTCGCGCATCAACGCTGCCGAGCCACGCGCCGCACCTTGCCGGTAATAGCCGCGGTACGCCACGCAACCCGCTATCGGAAAACAGTGGGTCACCGGTTGCAGTGAGAGCTCAGGCGTGGCGAAAACATTCCAAACCACATAGGGGCGCCCAAGGTCGGCGTATACGCGGTAGCTGCGGTTATCCGGCAACTTCAGCTGCTGGCTGGCAAACGCGCGCGCCTGTTCCGCCCGCTGCAGCCGCGCCCGTAACAGGGGAGAGGTAGCAGGGTCGGCGACCACTTGTTCCACCGGTTGCCGCGCGCGCAGCAGTTGCCACTGGCCTTGTGCAAGCTGGCCGTAATAGGCCGCACTGCTGCAACCACTCAGCAGAAGCACCGCCAGCAGCGGAACCAAACGGGTGAAAACGCGGTCGAGTGGCCCAGGGCCTGAGCGCTGCAAAAGAAAAAGTCGAAGCATCGGGACTGTCTGACTCGCTCAAGGCCGATTCGCTCCAAGACTATCTCGCCACGGGGGAGTTTCGCCATGCGTGCATTGTGGATCGCCGGTTCACTGTTGCTGTTATCTGCCTGTTCAACGCTGCCAGACCCAGACCCGAACCAGGCCTGGATCGACCTCACGCCCTACGACAACACCTCGTTGCACGCGGTGCAGGTCGATGAGCGCGATTGGGCCGACAACCGGTACTTCGAAGTGCAACCTGGCAGCCATGAGTTGACGGTGCGCTACCAGTTTCCGGTTACCCCCAGCAACATCGGCCCGGTCGACCAACCCCTGTGGCGAGATTGCCAGGTAAAGCTGGCGTTCAAAGACTTCAACGCCGGGCAACGCTATCAGCTGCAGGCCGGGAGCATCGGCTTCCGCCCGTGGGTGAAGTTGTATGACCAGCAACAAAAACTGCTGGGCCAGGGCCTGCCAGCGGGCTGCCAGCACACCTGAACCACGCAAACGGCGCTATGCTTAACGTGCCAATCGCAAGTGGGAGTTTTGCCATGCGCCAGCCCATGATGCTGATCGCCCTTAGTGCACTGGGGGCTTGCGCCAGCCCCTTGCCGCCGGTCGACCCCAAGCAAGCCTGGGTCGACTTGTACACCATGACGCCCGGCCGGGTGATCATGGCCGACCGCCTTGACGGGAAGCGCCTGGAAGACGGCCGATACTTTCAGGTAACCCCCGGCAAGCATGAGCTGGTCGTGCGCTTCGATTACGAGATCTACTCTGGCGGGATGCTGACCGATCCCCGGGACCGTACCTGTTACCTGACTGTGCGCTTCGATGACTTCAAGGCCGGGGAACGTTATCGCCTGGAAGCACGGGCGCCGGTAATGGAGCCGCAGGTGTTGCTGTATGACGCCAGCCGCACGGTGCTGGTGAATGAGCCTAGCGATGTGTTCTGTATTCCGTAGGCGGGGGTGCGGCGGATAGGGGGTGCTGCCGGTGGGGGAGCTGCTGCGAGTCAGGGCTGCTGCGCAGCCCATCGCGACGCAAGGCCGCTCCTACAGGGTCCTGTGGAAGCGGGCTTTTGTCGCAAATGGGCCGCGAAGCGGCCACCCATGCTCGAGCGCTAGCGATCATTCTTCTGGTAAATGATCTTCTTGGTCCCGCCATCGCACGTCCCGACCACCATATTCGGGTCCTGGACCTCGCTGTTGGGCACGATCTCCAGGGTGTACGACGCCACCCCTTGAGCCTGGATCTTGGCCTCGATCTCGGCTTTCAGTTCCTCGCACGGCTTGACCGCCGCCAGCGCAGACGTGGCGACCAGCGAAGCGAACACGGCGATTGCTACGCGAATCATGGAACGGCTCCTGAAAAGGCAGTATTGCTGCCGACATTGATTAGACTACAGCAAACTGCCATCGTTGCGCCGCTTCAGCCCACCAACGCCGCATCCAGGCTGATCTTGGCGTTGAGCACCTTCGACACCGGGCAGCCTGCTTTGGCCTTGTTGGCTATTTCCATGAACTGCGCCTCGCTGGCGCCTGGCACCTTGGCTCGCAACACCAGGTGTACAGCGGTAATGGCAAAACCATCAGGCTGCTTGTCGAGGGTGACTTCCGCCGCCGTGTCGATCCGGTCTGGGGTGAGCCCGGCTTCGCCGAGCATCATCGACAGTGCCATCGAGAAGCAGCCCGCATGCGCCGCACCGATCAGTTCCTCTGGGTTGGTACCCGGCGTGTCCTCGAAACGGGTGTTGAAGCCATAAGGGTTCTGCTTGAGGGCGCCGCTTTCGGTTGAAAGCAGGCCTTTGCCGTCCTTCAAACCACCTTGCCAGATCGCCGATGCTGTCTTCTTCATGATGCCTCCTTGTCACTCGGTTAGGTGCCTATGGGTTCAGAGGTCAGGTACGTCCGGCAAGTTCAGAGCAATTGCGCCCCCCATTGAATCCAACGAATACGCCCATACAGAGTCATAAAGGCCTCTGGCCAATCATTCTTGCGGAGGCCCCATGACGCAGCTACGTGACCTGAAGATTTCCACCCTCGACCTT
Organism: Pseudomonas sp. CJQ_9; assembly: GCF_043106615.1. NCBI lineage: Bacteria > Pseudomonadati > Pseudomonadota > Gammaproteobacteria > Pseudomonadales > Pseudomonadaceae > Pseudomonas > Pseudomonas sp. CJQ_9. The sequence goes on from NZ_JBICMS010000001.1 coordinate 76,063, forward strand.
GTGCCCGTTCGCGCCGACGCCGGCCCGGCGCAGTCGCTGCGCAACTCGCTGGACTTGGCGCAGCACGTCGAACGCTTTGGCTACAACCGCTTCTGGGTGGCCGAACACCACAACATGGACGGCATCGCCAGCTCGGCGACCTCGGTGCTGATCGGCTACCTCGCCGGGGGCACTTCGAGCATTCGCGTAGGCTCCGGCGGGGTCATGCTGCCCAACCATGCGCCGTTGGTGATCGCCGAGCAGTTCGGCACCCTCGCCAGCCTGTACCCGGGGCGCATCGACCTCGGCCTTGGCCGTGCGCCAGGCTCCGACCAGATGACTGCATACGCCTTGCGCCGAGACCGCGCCGGTGGCCCGGACGATTTCCCGGACGACGTCGAAGAGCTGTCACGCTACCTTGGCCCCCGAACCGATGATCAAAAAGTGATCGCTGTGCCTGGGCATGACACCGATGTGCCCATGTGGCTGCTGGGCTCCAGCCTGTTCAGCGCACAACTGGCCGGTATGCGCGGCATGCCTTATGCGTTCGCTTCGCACTTCGCGCCGCGTTACATGCACGAGGCAATCCGCGTGTATCGCAACCACTTCAAACCTTCCACCACGCTGGACAAACCCTATGTGATGCTGGGCATTCCCATGGTGGTTGCCGAGACCGATGAGCAGGCCGAATACCTGGCCACTTCGGTGTACCAGCGCATTCTGGCGCTGATTCGCGGGCAGAGCCTGATGCAGAAACCCCCGGTACCCAGCATGGACGGCTTATGGCTGCCCCATGAACGCGATGCGGTAGGCAGCTTCCTGGGTTTGGCGATGATCGGCAGCCCGCAGAAAGTGCGCGCCAAAGTGGAGGTATTGTTGGAGCAAACCGGGGCGGATGAGCTGATGTTTACCTGTGACCTGTACGAGCATGCAGACCGTATCCGCGCTTATGAGCTGCTGGCGCAGGCTTTGAAGAGCGAGTGAACCCCTTCGCGAGTGCCCCCGCGAAGGGGCCACCGCGTTAGCCGCGGCGGTAGACGATTTCCTTGGTGCCGCCTTCGCAGCTGCCGATCACCTTGCCCGCCGGGTCGCCCTTTTCGACGATCTCCAGCTTGTAGCCAACAACCCCCTTGGCATCGAGCTTGGCGGCAATTTCCGCTTTCAGCTCCTCGCAGGGTTTGCCGGCCGCCATTGCGCCACCGGCCAGCGTCATCAGGCCCAGCGCCAGTATCAGTTTGTTCATCACTCGCATTCCTTGTGCAGATGAAACCAGAAAGGGGCGCCCACCAGGGCGCCCTGTTCCTAATACCCCATCAGTCCAGCGTGTTCCAGCCTGGCTGTGTTTCAGCTATTGGCGATACGGAAGCCCACCTTCAACGTCACCTGGAAGTGCGCGACCTTGTTGTCGCGAATGTGGCCACGGGTCTCGGCCACCTCGAACCACTCCATGTGCTTGATGCTCTGGCCGGCTTCGGCCAGGGCATTGTTGATCGCTTCTTCGATGCTGGTAGGCGAAGACCCCACCAGTTCGACCTTTTTGTAGGTGTGATGATCGGTCATGAGCGCTCTCCTTGGGTAATAGTGATATTCAGCCTGGCAGTGCGAGCCTGGTTTACCTGCGAGCTGTCATCAGGGGCGAAAGTTCGATCGCACTTTCGTGCAGCCCAAGGGTCGCACTTCATAGAGTCCATACTGCAAAGGAGAGTCAACATGCCCCGCAATTCGCTGCGTAAAACATCCCTGGAAAGCATGGAAGCAGAGATCGAAAGCCTGCTGAAAAGCCTGGAAAGCCTGAAGCACGATGCCTCCGAAGAAACCCAGAAATCAGTCAAGGCCATGCGCAGCAACGCCGAGAGTGCCCTGCGCCATTCGCGCAGCCTGCTGAGCGATGCCTATGAGGAAGTCAAGGAGCGTACCCGCCAGACCGGCATCGCCACCCGCGACTATGCCCAGGAGCACCCGTATACCACTGCCGGTGTAGCCATAGGCGCCCTGGGCCTGCTGGCAGCTTACTTGCTGTGCAAGCGCAACTAAGCGCTCTGCCCTAGCAGTTCTGCCCGCAACCATTGCGCCAGTTGCTCGGCGCGCCCGTCAGCGGCGCGCCGAGGTACCCACAGCGCCAGCGCCGCCGGGGTCGGTGAAAAGCCCCACGGCGCACTCAGGCGACCCGCCCGCAGGTCATCGGCGACCAGTGGTTGCGGCGCGATCGCCACGCCCAATCCCGCCACCGCAGCTTCCAACAGGTAATACAAGTGCTCGAAAGCCTGCCCGTAGTGCATGGCGGTCGGCTCGAGGCCCTGCTGCGCCGCCCAGGTCGGCCAAGCCTGTGGGCGCGAGGTGGTGTGCAATACGGCTTCTTCGAGCAAAGCTTTGGCTGGCGCCCCCTGCAAGCGCTGGTAACCGGCGAAGTGCGGGCTCAGCACCGGGCCGATACGCTCCTCGGCCAACACATGCACCTGCATGTCTGCCGGCCACGGGGGCTCGGCATACACCAGTAGCGCATCCAGCCCTGGCCGCCTTGGATCAAGGTCACCCTCACCGGCTGAAAGGTGCAGGCGCAGCTCTGGCAAGTCTGCCTGCAAACGCCCCAACCGCGGGATGAACCAGCGCGCCAGCAGGCTGCCTGAGCAACCCAGTACGAACGGGGCCTCGCGGGTGTCGCGGCTCAGTTCGGCACATGCGCTGCGCAAGCGGTCGAACGCCTCGCCACTGGCATCGCGCAGGCGCAGCCCGGCATCTGTGAGTTTGATGCCACGCCCGTCCTTGACGAACAACGCCACCCCCAGATGCTCCTCAAGCACCTTGATCTGCCGGCTCACGGCGCCATGGGTAACGTGCAACGCCTCGGCCGCCTGGCTGACGCTGTTAAGCCGGGCAGTGGCCTCGAAAGCACGCAGGGCATTGAGGGGAGGGAGGTCGTGGGCCATGTTACCTGTGAGTTTTTCTGACAAATTTGCGCAATCTTATCGGTTTTCAGCCGGGCCTGTCGTGGTTAGAGTAAAGCCCATCACTCATTGCTTACGCCCTGGAGCGCCCCATGACCCAGTCCCAATACCGCCCCGGCCCCGACGCCAATGGCCTGTTCGGCTCGTTCGGCGGCCGCTATGTGGCCGAAACCCTCATGCCACTGGTGCTGGACCTGGCCCGGGAATACGAAGCGGCCAAGGCCGACCCGCAATTCCTCGAAGAGCTAGCCTATTTCCAGCGCGACTACATCGGCCGCCCCAACCCGCTGTACTTCGCCGAGCGCCTGACCGAACACTGCGGCGGCGCCAAGATCTTCTTCAAGCGTGAAGAGCTCAACCACACCGGTGCGCACAAGGTGAACAACTGCATCGGCCAGGTGCTGCTGGCCAAGCGCATGGGCAAGAAACGCCTGATCGCCGAAACCGGCGCCGGCATGCACGGCGTGGCGACCGCCACCGTCGCTGCGCGCTTCGGCCTGCCTTGCGTGATCTACATGGGCGCCACCGATATCGAACGCCAACAGGCCAACGTGTTCCGCATGAAGCTGCTGGGCGCCGAGATCGTTCCGGTTACCGCGGGCACCGGCACCCTCAAGGACGCCATGAACGAAGCGCTGCGCGACTGGGTGACCAACGTCGACGACACGTTCTACCTGATCGGCACCGTGGCGGGCCCGCACCCATACCCGGCAATGGTCCGCGACTTCCAGTCGATCATCGGCAAGGAAACCCGTGCCCAGTTGCAGGAAAAGGAAGGCCGCCTGCCGGACAGCCTGATCGCCTGCGTGGGGGGTGGCTCCAACGCCATGGGCTTGTTCCATGAGTTCCTCGAAGAGCCAAGCGTACAGATCATCGGCGTTGAAGCCGGCGGCCACGGTGTGCACACCGACAAGCATGCTGCCAGCCTGAACGGCGGTGTGCCCGGTGTACTGCACGGCAACCGCACCTATCTGTTGCAGGACGATGATGGCCAGATTACCGACGCTCACTCGATTTCCGCCGGCCTCGACTACCCGGGCATCGGCCCCGAACATGCCTACCTGCATGAGGTGAAGCGCGTTGAATACGTCAGCATCACCGATGACGAAGCGCTGGATGCGTTCCACGCCACGTGCCGCCTGGAAGGCATCATCCCGGCCCTGGAAAGCGCCCACGCCCTGGCCGAGGCAATCAAGCGCGCCCCGCAGCTGCCCAAGGACCACCTGATGGTGATCTGCCTGTCGGGCCGCGGCGACAAAGACATGCAAACCGTCATGAGCCACATGGCCGCCCAGGAGAAACAGGCATGAGCCGTCTAGAACAACGCTTCGCCGAGTTGAAAGCCGAAGGCCGCTCGGCACTGGTCACCTTCGTTACCGCAGGCGACCCGGGTTATGACGCCTCGCTGCAGATCCTCAAGGGCCTGCCCGCTGCGGGCGCCGATGTAATCGAACTGGGCATGCCATTCACCGACCCGATGGCCGATGGCGTAGCCATCCAGCTCGCTACCCTGCGCGCTTTGGAAGCGGGCCAGAACCTGGCCAAGACCCTGCAGATGGTTCGTGAATTCCGTGTGGACAACCACACCACGCCGATCGTGCTGATGGGCTACTACAACCCGATCCACCGTTTTGGCGTGGAAGCGTTCGTGAATGAAGCCAAGCAGGCTGGCGTCGATGGCTTGATCATTGTCGACCTGCCGCCAGAGCACGATGCAGAACTGGCGACCCCGGCCCAGGCTGCAGGTATCGACTTCATTCGCCTGACCACCCCGACCACCGACGACGCGCGCCTGCCGCGTGTGCTGGCGCGCAGCTCCGGGTTCGTCTACTACGTGTCCGTGGCCGGTGTGACCGGGGCCGGCTCGGCGACCACCGAGCACGTGACCGAAGCCATTGCCCGCCTGCGTCGGCATACCGACCTGCCGATCAGCGTTGGCTTCGGCATTCGCACCCCAGAGCAGGCGGCGAACATCGCCCGGCTGGCCGATGGCGTGGTAGTGGGCTCGGCGCTGGTCGACAAGATTGCCCAGGCCAACACGGCCGAACAGGCGGTGAGCGATGTGTTGAGCCTGTGCTCGGCACTGGCGGAAGGGGTGCGCGGCGCTCGTCGCTGACCGGCGTCGCCTTCATCGCCGGCAAGCCAGCTCCCACAAGGATTTCACAGGGCCTGAGGGTGGCGCTGTACCTGTGGGAGCTGGCTTGCCGGCGATGAGCGCAACACAAGCATTCAAGGTTCAGCCCCCAAAAACCGACAGGTTCAACGGCCTCACTGCCCCCATCCAGATCGCATGGTCCCGATGGTCCGCCAGTTCATCACCGGTCAGCGGGTGCATGAACACCACCAAACCCTGGCGATGCAGTGCCAACCAAGGCAACACCACCCCCACCACTTCCGGTCCGAAAGCCAGCTGGCAGCTCCAGTCCGGGTGCGGGCCCACCGGCTTCTGGTGCATGCGCCCCATGCTCACGGGAAACAGCCGCGCCGCTTCCTCACACAACGCCCGGGCCTGCTCCAGGGTCGCTGCGTCATAGTAAATGTGGGCGTGGTAACCCTTGATCCTCTGCACAATACCTCCTGGGCCCAAAGCCCGCGTGACTCTGCGCCGAACTCACCTTTAATAGCTTCGTTCGTGCTCCAACCACCCCACGAACCGCTCGATCAACGCGCCCCGGCGTTTGCGCGGCGGCAACACCGCATAATAACCGCGTTCCGAGCGCAAGCTGCCCTCCAGTGGCCGGCAGAGCAAACCCTGCTCGACCAGCCCATCCACCAGGTGCCCCCAGCCAATCGCCACCCCTTGCCCGGCAATCGCGGCCTGTATCAGCAGTGTGTAGTTATCGAACCGCAGTTGCCCGGCTGGCGGTGGGCTGGCCACGCCAAACCCGCGAAAAACACCCGCCCAGTCAAACCAGCGACTGGCCTGCTCACCTTTGAGGTGCAACAACGGCAAGCGCTGCAAAGCCACGGCGGACATGGGTTTGCCCTGAATCAGGCGGGGGCTGCACACCGGGAAAACCTCTTCATCGAACAACCAGCGGCTTTCGCCCTGATGAAAGCGCCCATCACCAAACAGCACGGCCACATCGATGTCCGGGCGCAACATGCCCTGGCTGCGCTCACCGGTCACCAGGCTGACATCCACGTGTGGATAAGCCTCGTGAAAGCGCTGCAGGCGCGGCATCAGCCAGAACGCCGCGAACGCGAAGTCGGTGGCCACCTGCAGCACTTCACGCTGGCCGCGCCCACTGACCTGGGCAATACCTTCGTCCATGGCCTGCAACCCTTGGTGCACATGCTCGAACAACAGCTGGCCGGCCTCGGTGAGTTCGATCCCGCGGTACACCCGATCGAACAGGCGTGTGCCCAACTGCGCCTCCAGCCGTTTTACCTGCTGGCTTACCGCAGGCTGGGTGGTGCCCAGCGCCAGGGCCGCCGCAGTGAAGCCACGCAAACGGGCCGCGGCCTCGAACACCCGCAACGTATCCAACGACAGTTCGGCAAAGCGCTCAAACATAAGCTTGGCTAATCCCAGTCATTGCCCGCCATGGGCTTTACCCATGTTATTCACAGTCGCATCTTGATAGGCAAGCGGTTCGCATAACCTTCAACGATGGAAGCCAGCATGACACGCCCGAATATCCTGTTCATCATGGCCGACCAAATGGCCGCACCCCTGCTGCCCATTTATGGGCCTTCACCCATTCAGATGCCGCACCTCAGCCGCCTGGCCGAGCAGGCCGTGGTGTTCGATTCAGCCTACTGCAACAGCCCGCTGTGTGCGCCGTCGCGCTTCACCCTGGTCAGCGGCCAGCTCCCAAGCCGCATCGGTGCCTACGACAATGCTGCCGATTTCCCCGCCGACGTGCCGACCTACGCCCACTACCTGCGCCGCCTGGGCTACCGCACGGCGCTGTCGGGCAAGATGCATTTCTGCGGCCCGGACCAGCTGCATGGTTACGAGGAACGCCTGACCAGCGACATCTACCCGGCCGATTATGGCTGGGCAGTGAACTGGGATGAGCCGGATGTGCGCCCAAGCTGGTACCACAACATGTCCTCGGTACTGCAGGCAGGCCCCTGCGTGCGTACCAACCAGCTGGATTTCGACGAGGAGGTGGTGTTCAAGGCGCGCCAGTACCTCTACGACCACGTGCGCGAGAACGACGGCCGGCCGTTTTGCCTGACCGTGTCGATGACCCACCCACACGATCCGTACACCATTCCCAAGCACTACTGGGACCGCTATGAGGGTGTGGATATCCCCATGCCTGGTACCGAATTCAGCCAGGCAGAACTGGACCCGCATTCGCAGCGCCTGCTCAAGGTCTATGACCTGTGGAACAAACCGCTGCCCGTGGACAAGATCCGCGATGCACGCCGGGCCTATTTCGGCGCCTGCAGCTACATCGACGACAACATCGGCAAGCTGTTGCAGACCTTGCAAGAGTGCGACCTGGCCGACGACACCCTGATCGTGTTCTCCGGCGACCACGGCGACATGCTCGGCGAGCGTGGCCTTTGGTACAAGATGCACTGGTTCGAAATGTCGGCGCGGGTGCCACTGCTGGTTCATGCACCGCAGCGCTTTGCCGCCAGCCGTGTCAGCGCCTCGGTATCGACCTGCGACCTGTTACCGACCCTGGTCGAATTGGCGGGCGGGGCTGTGGATAACACCCTGCATCTGGATGGCCGCTCACTGCTTGGCCACCTGCAAGGGCAGGGCGGCCACGACGAAGTGATCGGTGAATACATGGCCGAAGGCACTGTCGGGCCGCTGATGATGATCCGCCGCGGGCCTTACAAATTCGTGTACGGCGAAGACGACCCTTGCCTACTCTATGATCTTGACCGCGACCCGCACGAGCGGGAGAACCTCGCCAGCAGCCCGGACCACCAGGCGCTGCTGCAGGCGTTCGTCGAGGAAGCCCGACAGCGTTGGGACATGCCCAGCTTGCGCCAGCAGGTACTGGCCAGCCAGCGCCGTCGCCGCCTGGTGGCCCAAGCGCTGGCTATCGGCAAGCTGCACAGCTGGGACCATCAACCACTGGTAGATGCCAGCCAACAGTACATGCGTAACCACATTGATCTCGACGACCTCGAGCGCAAGGCACGTTACCCACAGCCCGCCCCCCTGGATTGAGAAGAGGCCGCCATGCACACGTTTTCCGCCGCCGTACTCACCCTGGCCTTGGGCCTGGGTACCACCCCGGCCCACGCCGCCGACGACGATGCACAATGCAGCACGGTAAAAATGGCCGACCCTGGCTGGAGCGACATAGCCACGACCAACGCCGTGGCCCGGCTGCTACTGGAAAGTCTGGGCTACCAGGTGAAGATCGACAGCCTGGCCGTGCCGATCATCTACGGCGGCCTGAAGGACGGCCGTGTGGATGCCTTCCTTGGCAATTGGATGCCGGCGCACCAGGGCTTTCATGACAAATTCGTCGCCAATGGGGATGTGCAGCAGTTGTCGCGCAACCTGGAAGGCACCGAGTTCACCTTGGCCGTGCCAGACTATGTCTGGAATGCCGGGGTCAAGGATTTCGCCGACCTGCACAAGCACGCCGACCAGTTCGACAAGAAACTGTACGGCATCGGTTCCGGCGCACCGGCCAACCTGTCGCTCAAACAAATCATCGACAACAATGAGTTCGACCTTGGCCAGTGGAAACTGGTCGAATCCAGCGAGCAGGCGATGCTGACGCAGGTCGACCGCGCTGTGAAGAAGCAGCAATTCATCACCTTCCTCGGCTGGACGCCACATCCGATGAATGTGAAGCTGAAGATGCACTACCTCACGGGCGGGGAAAAATGGTTCGGTAGCAAAGGCCAGGTGTACACCCTGACGCGCAAGGGTTATCCACAAGCCTGCCCGAATGCGGCAAAGCTGCTGGGCAACCTGAAGTTCACACTGGACATGGAAAACAGCATCATGGCCCAGGTTGTGGACAAGAAGATCAGCTTCGACGACGCGGCCAGGGCTTGGGTCAAGACGCACCCCGAGTTACTGGAAGGGTGGTTGGCCGGGGTCACCACCAAAACCGATGGCGATGCCTTGGAGGCCGTCAAAGCCAAACTATGAACTCACCAGCAATACACCTAACCTGTGGGAGCGGGCATGCTCGCGAACACCGGCAAAGCCGGTGCCATCTAGAGCGGTGGCTTCTTCGCAGGCATGCCCGCTCCCACAGGTCAGGTGCATTAAATCAAGGATTGTGGATAACCCATGCATCGTATCATCCACCTGCTGCCCTTCCTCGCCTGGCTCCCGCGCCAAACGGTCCGCAGCCTGCGCCAGGACCTGCTGGTGGGCCTGGGCGGTGCCATCCTCGCGCTGCCGCAGTCCATCGCCTATGCCCTGATCGCCGGCCTGCCTGCCGAATACGGCCTGTACGCCGCCATCGTGCCGGTAGTGATCGCCTGCCTGTGGGGTTCGTCCTGGCACCTGATCTGCGGCCCGACCGCGGCCATCTCCATCGTGCTCTACGCCAGCATCAGCCCATTGGCCGTGGCTGGGAGTTCGGACTACATCACGCTGGTGCTGCTGCTCACCTTCCTCGGCGGGGTCTTTCAACTGCTGCTGGGGCTGCTGCGCTTCGGTGCGCTGGTCAATTTCGTCTCGCATTCCGTAGTGCTCGGGTTCACCCTTGGCGCCGCGATCGTCATTGCCCTGGGGCAATTGCCCAACCTGCTGGGCATGGACCTGCCCAGCCAGGCCACGGCGCTGAAAACCGTACAGGACCTGGCCAGCCATGCCGGCGAAATCAATGTGCCATCCTTGCTATTGGGCCTGGCCACCGTGGTTATCGGTGTGGCGCTCAAACTCTGGCGCCCGCGCTGGCCCAGCCTGTTGATAAGCCTGGTCGCGGTGAGCCTGCTGGCCTGGCTGCTGCCGGGCTGGTTTGGCCATGTGCCGAGGGTGGCGGCATTCACCGGCCAGCTTCCGCCGTTGAGCCCGCTGCCCTTGCTGGACGTGGAGCTGATTCTGCGCCTGCTGCCCAGTGCCGTGGCGGTAGGCATGCTGGGGCTGGTCACCAGTCTGTCGATTGCCCGATCATTGTCGGCACGCTCGGAACAGCTGATCGACCCTGATCAGGAAATTCGCGCCCAGGGCGTGTCGAACATCGTTGGCGCGTTTTTCTCAGGTTACCTGTCTGCTGGCTCCTTCACCCGTTCGGGCCTGAGCTACGAGGCAGGTGCCCGCTCCCCCATGGCCGGGGTGTTTTCGGCGCTATGGGTGGCGCTGTTCGCCATCACCGGTGCTGGCTTGATCGCACAGTTGCCGATCCCCGCCATGGCCGGCAGCATTCTGTTGATCTGCTGGGGGCTGGTGGACCGCCAAGCCATCCGCGCGCTGTTCCGGGTCAGCCGTTCGGAGTTCCTGGTAATGGCGCTGACGGCGGCGGCAACCTTGCTGCTGGAGTTGCAGACGGCGATCTATGCCGGGGTGCTGGCGTCGCTGTTCTTCTACCTCAAGCGCACATCACGGCCACGGGTGCAGCAAAGCCGCGAAGGCGAAGCGGATGTGCTGCGGGTAGGTGGCTCGATCTTCTTTGGCGCGGCGCACTACCTGCAAGTACGTTTGCAGCTGTGCCAAGGCCCGCATGTGGTGATCGATGCGCGGCAGGTGAATTTTATCGACTACTCGGGTGTGGACATGTTGCACCGCGAGGCACGGCGCTTGCGGCGCCTGGGCGGGAGCCTGACCTTGCACCGGGCCAGGCCGCAGGTGATCGAGGAATTGCAGAAGCTGGAAGGGGCGCAGTTGTGCCCGATCCGGTTTGAGGAATGAGGTTGGATTGAGATTTGGGGCTGCTTTGCAGCCCATCGCGACGCAAGGCCGCTCCCACAAGGGAAGGGTGTACGCCGACCCAACGCGGCGCCGGCAATTTCAGCCCCGAGCCAATTGCCGGCGCAACTCAGCCAACACCGGAGCGGTATCCGGCCGTACCCCACGCCAGATAAAGAACGCCTCCGCCGCCTGCTCAGCCAGCATCCCCAAACCATCCAGCACCTTGGCCGCGCCCAGCTTTTGCGCCCACTGGCAAAACGGCGTAGGTTCCTTGCCATACATCATGTCGTAGCAAACCGTGTGCCCTGCCTCGACCAAACTGTCGGCAATCGGCGGCAATTCCCCGGCCAAACTGGCTGAAGTGGCGTTGATGATCACATCCACCGGCTCCTGCAACCAGGCAAACCCGCTGGCCACCACCGGCCCCAGTTCATCGAACTCACGCGCCAGCTGCTCGGCCTTTTCCACGGTTCGGTTGGCGATCACCAGCGATTGCGGCTTGTGCGCCAGGATCGGCTCCAGCACGCCACGCACTGCACCACCGGCACCGAGAATCAAAATGCGCTTGCCCGTCAGCTCGACTCCGGCATTCACCGTCAGGTCACGCACCAGGCCGGCGCCATCGGTGTTGTCACCTTGCAAAGTGCCGTCAGCCAGCTTGCTCAGTGTGTTCACCGCGCCAGCGCGCTGGGCACGCGGGGTCAGGCTGTCGCACAGGCGGTAGGCCTCTTCCTTGAACGGCACGGTGACATTGCCGCCGCTGCCTTGCTTGAAGAAGCCGCGTGCGCAGTCGCTGAACTCATCCAGCGGCGCCAGCAGGGTGGCGTATTCCAGGTTTTCGCCGGTCTGCTCGGCGAACAGGCGGTGGATCAGCGGCGACTTGCTGTGGCCGATGGGGTTACCAAAAACGACGTACTGGTCCATGGCGGCTCCTTGGTTATCCACAGGCTTACTGGCCAAGCCAGTCGCGGTCTTGCAGGAAGTAGTCGGTCAGGCGCGCTTCTTCGCTGCCCGGTGCCGGCTTCCAGTCATAGCCCCAGCGCACCTGTGGCGGCAGCGACATGAGAATGGACTCGGTGCGCCCGCCCGACTGCAGGCCGAACAGGGTGCCGCGGTCGTAGACCAGGTTGAACTCCACGTAGCGGCCGCGGCGGTATTCCTGGAACTCACGCTGCTGCGGGGTATAGGGGGTGTGCTTGCGGCGCTGGACGATCGGCAGGTAGGCGTCGACATAGGCATCGCCAATGGCACGGATGAAGGCGAAGCAGGTGTCGAAGTCCCACTCGTTCAGGTCGTCGAAGAACAGCCCGCCAATGCCACGTGGCTCGCCACGGTGCTTGAGGTGGAAGTAGCGGTCGCACCAGGCCTTGTAGCGCGGGTACACATCGGCACCGAAGGGTGCACATGCCTGCTCGGCCACGCGGTGCCAGTGAATGCAGTCTTCCTCGACGCCGTAGTATGGGGTCAGGTCGAAACCGCCACCGAACCACCACACCGCCTCTTCGCCTTCCTTCTCGGCAATGAAGAACCGCACATTGGCGTGCGAGGTGGGCACATGCGGGTTGTACGGGTGAATCACCAGCGACACGCCCAAGGCCTCGAAGCCCCGGCCCGCCAGCTCCGGGCGATGGGCGCTGGCCGACGGCGGCAGGCCGGCGCCGAACACGTGGGAGAAGTTGACCCCGCCTTTCTCGATCAGCTTGCCCTCGCCGATCACCCGCGTACGCCCCCCGCCACCGGCTTCGCGCACCCAGGCATCCTCGACGAAGCGGGCACCGCCGTCTTCGTTTTCGAGGGCAGAGCAGATGCGGTCTTGCAGGTCGAGCAGGTAGGCTTTCACGGCCTCGGTGCGGCTAGTCATCGGGTCACCAGGAACGGGCAGGGAAGAATTCGCCGCGTAGCATAACACCGCCAGCGCGCGTGCCGCAGTTGACGGCGATCAAGCAAAGGCGTCCGATAGAAGGCCTTTCCCGATCCCGACTACAGGAGTACGAGATGGCCAAGCGTATCCAGTTCAGCCAGCATGGCGGCCCGGAAGTGCTGCAGTTTGTGGAATTCAAACCCGCCCCGCCGGGGCCCCAGCAGGTGCGCGTGCGCAACCATGCGATCGGCCTGAACTACATCGACACCTATTTCCGCAGCGGGCTGTATGCACCGCCATCACTGCCTTCGGGGCTGGGCACCGAAGCGGCCGGTGTGGTCGAGGCCGTGGGCGAAGGCGTGACCCGGCTGAAGGTGGGTGACCGCGTGGCCCATGCCGGCGGCCCGCTGGGCGCATACAGCGAGGTTCACACGCTGCCGGAGGCCAACCTGGTCAAGCTGCCCGACACCATCAGCTTCGAGCAGGCAGCGGCGGTGATGCTCAAGGGTTTGACCGTGCAGTACCTGCTGAAGCAAACCTACCAGGTGAAGGCCGGTGACGTGGTCCTGTTCCATGCGGCCGCCGGTGGCGTGGGTTCGCTGGCGTGCCAATGGGCGAAAGCGTTGGGTGCCAAGCTGATTGGCACTGTGAGTTCTGCCGAGAAGGCCGAGCGGGCCAAAGCGCTGGGCGCATGGGCGACCATCGACTACAGCCATGAAGACGTGGCCAAGCGGGTGCTGGAGCTGACCGACGGCAAGAAATGCCCGGTGGTTTACGACGGCGTTGGCGCCGATACCTGGCTGACCTCGCTGGACTGCCTGCAACCGCGCGGGCTGATGGTGAGCTTCGGTAATGCCTCGGGTGCGGTCAGTGGGGTGAACCTGGGGATTCTGGCGCAGAAGGGCTCGCTGTATGTGACCCGGCCGACCTTGGCGACCTATGCCAACAATGCCGAAAACACCCAAGCCATGGCCGATGACCTGTTTGCGATGATTGGCAGTGGCAAGCTGGTTGTGGATATCCAGCAGCGGTACCCGCTGAGCGAGGCGGCCAAAGCGCAGGCAGAGCTGTCGGCGCGGCGGACTGTAGGGTCGACAGTACTCATTCCCTGAGCCACACACGTTCCCTGTGGGAGCGGGCATGCCCGCGAAGAAGCCACCGCGGTGGATGGCACCGGCTTTGCCGGTGTTCGCGGGCGCGCCCGCTCCCACAGGTGCTGCGTCGGCTCTGAAAGCTGCGCTATGGCTGTGAGGGTCGGTTCGTCGGTGGCGGGGTCGACTCGATCCCATCGAGGATTGCCTCGACCACCCCCTCTGCCATTTCAATCGCATGCAGGTTCGACCAGAACATGCCGCGGCCCTCTTCGCGCATGTAGTCCAGAGCTTTGTAGCCGGTTTCGTAGGCGCTACGCAGGTACAGGGCTACGTGGACCAGAGCGTCCTCGGCGGAAATGTTCGGGTTGACGGTGAAGAGTGGGTCATGGCCGGCGTCGCAGCGGCCGAACGGGCGGGTGGAGGTGCAGGGTAGGGGTGGATCTGGGACTATTTTCTTCATCATTAGATCTCTGCTCATGGCCCCACCCAGGCGTTACCACACGAATGGGTGGCAGCTATCCGCAGGGTGGTAAACCGGGTGAGAGATCCAAAACCCAGCAGGCACGAAGCCTCCTGCGAACAGCCGCCATGGACTGCCAAGATCACTCTAAAGCCGGGTTACCACACCCGATCGCCAAGTTATTCGGCGACGGTTGAAGCCTAAGGGCAGAGGTTCCCACTGAGAAGGTGATGGCAGAGGACGCGGGTCGTAGGATATTTCCCAAGCCGCGAGCTGGACAGCCATTTTGGCAACAATCAGAAAACCCTGACTGCAATGGCGCACCAGCATCAAGCGCTGCGCCGCGGGGAGGGTGAGGGGCGCCGCTTGACCATGAATGCTCGGAGGCGTAGCCTTTGCTCCTGAGGTTGTGCTGGTGCGCCGGTTGAGTTTCAAGTTATCCGGGCGAGTACATCCTTACCATTCAGGCCGCTCAAGCGGCCTTTATTTTTTGGGCTTGTTTCTATCCCCTTTAGGGATAATCGAATACAGCTCTGCCTTGGGCTTGCGAGCCGTCAGTTCAAAAATCGCCTCATCAAAAACTTCATTGCCATAGCCATCGTCACGACCAATCGTGCTGCGAAGAGCGGTCATGCGCGTGGCGTTTTTCCAGATTGATGTCGCCGCCAGTGCTGCCTCGATTTGCAAAACCATGTCATCAATGGTGTAGCCATCTCGAATCACCCGGCTTCTGTAGGCATGGCTACCGATGAATACGATGCCCGTATCCTCAAGCAGCGGTAGTTCCTGCGCTTCTTTCTGCCTGTTTATCGCTTCAAATTGATCTGCGGTAAACCTGCCTATTTCCACCGATCTAACCCGGTTGCTGGACGCAAGCTGCTGCAGATTCGCCCTTATCAGATATTCGGCATTTTTGAATAGCGGCATTGCTTCGGATGCTCCCGCCGAATTGCGACGTGAGCAGGCTAGAGGCAGGGGTTCCAGCATGGAAGGTGATGACTTAGGACAGAGACAGTAGGAAGCTTCCCAATTGGCAAGATCGGGCAAATCAGAAATAGGTCTGACGATTAGTGTGGCCGCTTTGCGGCCCTTTCGCGACACAAGGCCGCTCCTACAGGCATAGCGCCAGGGCTGAAAGCTGCGCTGTACTTGTAGGAGCGGCCTTGTGTCGCGAAACGAGGGCGAAGCCCTCGCCAGCGGTATCAACCCGGCCGAACAACCTCACCGGTAGCCAGGTTGCGAATCACACTCGGATTCTTCCGCCCACCCAGCGCCCCACCCAGCACCAGGTCCAGCTGGCCATGGAAGTACTGCTCCACCCGCAACCGGGTCTTCGCCGCCGGCCGCCCGCCGGGGTTGCACGAGGTGGAAATCAACGGCCCCACCAGCGCGCACAGTTCGCGCACCACCGGGTGGTCACTGACCCGCAGCGCTACGGTGTCATGCTGCCCGGTCACCCACTCGGGCAACAGGTCCTGGTGCGGCACCAGCCAGGTATTGGGCCCCGGCCAGGTACTGCCCATACGGTCGATCCAGTCCTCGGGGAAATCTTCGAACAAAAAGTCGAACTGGCGGATATTGTCGGCGACCAGGATCAGGCCTTTATCCACAGGCCGCGACTTCAGCGCCAGCAGGCGGTACACCGCGTCCTCGTTCCAGGGGTCGCAGCCCAGGCCCCAGACCGCTTCCGTTGGGTAGGCGATTACTGCGCCCGCCCGGATCTCACGTGCGGCTTGTTGCACACGAAAACTGCTTACCATTGCTGTTACTCCGCCTATGAACTTGCCTGTGCGCAGTGTACTTAGCCCGCGCGGGCAAACCAACGCCCGGCTTCATTGCTGACCCGCCCCTCCAGTTCCAGCTCGGTCAATTGCGCAAGCACTTCGGCCAGCGGCAACTCGCTGCAATGGGCCAGGCTTTCGCTGGTCTGTGGCGCCGCGTGCAGCAAGGCCAGCAGTGGGTGGTCGAACTTGTCCACAACCGCAGGTGGCAGGTTCTGCCAGCCCTGCAGGCTTTCCATGATCTGCTCCACGGTTTCCACCAGCAGCGCGCCGTCGCGAATCAGCTGGTGGCAGCCCTTGGCCCCAGGGTGGTGGATGGAGCCCGGAATGGCATACACCTCGCGGCCTTGTTCTGCCGCCAGCCGCGCCGTGATCAGCGAACCACTGGCCAGGCTGGCCTCGACCACCAGCACGCCCAGCGACAAGCCACTGATGATGCGGTTACGCCGGGGGAAGTTGCTGGGCTGCGGCCCGGCATCCAGCGGGTACTCGGAAACCAGCGCGCCGCCGCTGTCGATAATCGCCTGCGCAAGCGCGGTGTGCCGCTGTGGATAAAGTTTTTGCAGCCCTGTGCCGAGCACCGCGATCGTACCCCCGCCGGCCTGTATTGCGGCCCGATGAGCGGCGCCGTCGATGCCCACCGCCAGCCCGCTGGTAATTGTGAAGCCGGCCTGTGCCAGGTAACGGGAAAACGCCGCGGCGGTATCCAGGGCTGGCGGTGAAGCGCGCCTGCTTCCCACAATTGCCAGCTGCGGGCGTTCGAGCAGGGCAGGGTCGCCGGCGACAAACAGCAACGGCGGGGCATCATCGATTTCCCCCAGCAGCGGTGGGTAACCAGGCCCGTCAAACATCAGTAAATGCTGGCCCGGCTGCTCTAGCCAGGCCATCGCCGCCAGCGCTCCGTCGCGCACTTCGGCACTGCGCCGCGCGTCGATTGCTGCCTGGGAAATGCCCAACTCGCGCCAGGCGCCGGCGGGTGCGCACAGGGCAGAAGATGCGCTGCCAAACGCCTCGAGCAACGTGCAGAAACGCCGCAGGCCGGTGTCCGGCAAGCGGTGCAGACGCAGCCGCGCCTCCAGTTCAGCCGGCGCAACAGGCGACGAATGGTGATTCGACATGGGGATCATCCTTGATCTGAAAAGGGCCATCGGCGTGGCACAACCTGTGGATAACTGTGTTGATAACGCTTTGACAACCTGTCTATCGAATAGCCGACAAGCAGGCCCTGAAAACCCTAGACGAGCTTTCACAGGTGCTGAAATCCACGTTTGCCTTTATTATGTGTGCTCAGTTTTCAACCAAACGCACAGTGACTGCCTGACCTTATGGCCATCTTGAACATTCTCGAATTCCCCGACCCGCGCCTGCGCACCATCGCCAAGCCGGTGACGGTGTTCGACGACGCCCTGCGTCAGCTGATCGACGACATGTTTGAAACCATGTACGAAGCCCCCGGCATCGGCCTGGCCGCGACCCAGGTCAACGTGCACCAGCAGGTCGTGGTGATGGACCTCAGCGAAGACCGCAGTGAACCGCGGGTCTTCATCAACCCTACGGTCGAAGAGCTGACCGACGACATGGGCCAGTACCAGGAAGGTTGCCTGTCGGTGCCGGGCTTCTACGAGAACGTCGACCGCCCGCTGCGGGTACGTGTAAAAGCCCAGGACCGCGACGGCAAGCCGTTCGAGCTGGAGTGCGAAGGCTTGCTGGCGGTCTGCGTGCAGCACGAATTCGATCACCTCAACGGCAAGCTGTTCGTCGACTATCTGTCGCAGCTCAAACGCGACCGGATCAAGAAGAAACTGGAAAAGCAGCACCGCCAGCAAGCCTGATCCCCACCTTCCAGAAGGCTTGCTCCGGCAAGCCTTTTTCTTTTTTGAAGCGAGAACTCCATGCGCATCGTCTTTGCAGGCACCCCAGAGTTTGCTGCCGAACACCTCAAGGCCCTGCTCGACAGCCCTTACGAGATCGTGGCCGTCTACACCCAGCCTGACCGCCCTGCCGGCCGTGGCCAGAAGCTGATGCCCAGTGCGGTCAAGGCGCTGGCCGTGGCCCATGGCATCCCGGTACTGCAGCCGCAAACCCTGCGCAACGCCGAGGCGCAAGCTGAACTTGCCGCACTGCAGCCAGACTTGATGGTCGTGGTTGCCTACGGCCTGATTCTGCCGCAGGCGGTGCTGGATATCCCCCGCCTGGGCTGCATAAACAGCCACGCCTCCTTGCTGCCGCGCTGGCGCGGTGCAGCGCCGATCCAGCGTGCCGTGGAAGCCGGCGATACCGAAAGCGGTGTCACCGTGATGCGCATGGAAGCCGGCCTGGATACCGGCCCGATGCTGCTCAAGGTAACCACCCCGATCAGCACCGAGGACACCGGCGGCAGCCTGCATGACCGCCTTGCGCAAATGGGCCCGCCTGCCGTCGTGCAAGCCATTGCCGGCCTGGCCGACGGGTCGCTGCAAGGCGAGGTGCAAAACGATGCCCTGGCCACTTATGCACACAAGCTGAACAAGGACGAAGCGCGCCTGGACTGGTGCCGCCCGGCCGTCGAACTGGAGCGCCTGATCCGTGCCTTCAACCCTTGGCCGGTGTGCCACAGCACCCTCGATGGCGAGAGCGTGAAGGTGCTGGCAGCCAACGTGGCGGCAGGCAAAGGTGAGCCGGGCGAGATCCTGTCCGCCAGTAAAGATGGCCTGGTGGTTGCCTGTGGTGACCAGGCACTGAGCCTGACCCGCCTGCAACTGCCCGGTGGCAAGGCGCTGAGCTTCAGCGACCTGTTCAACAGCCGCCGCGAGAAGTTCGCCGCCGGCAAGGTACTTGGCCAATGAACCCACGCATCGCCGCCGCCCGTGCCCTTGCCGCAGTACTCAGCGGCAAGGCTTCATTGAACAGCTCGCTGCCGGCACAACTGGACAAGGTCGATGAGCGCGACCGCGGCCTGACCCAGGACCTGGCGTTCGGCACTGCACGCTGGCAGCCCCGGCTCGACCTGCTGGCCGCCCAACTGCTGCAGAAGCCGTTCAAAGCGGCAGACGCCGATGTGCAGGCGCTGCTGCTGGTCGGCCTGTACCAGCTGTTCTACACCCGTATTCCGGCCCACGCCGCAATTGGCGAGACCGTGGGCTGCGCCGACAAGCTGAAGAAGCCCTGGGCCAAGGGCCTGCTCAATGCCGTGCTGCGCCGCGCCCAGCGCGAAGGCGAAGCGCTGCTGGCCGGCATGGAGCGCGACCCCGTGGTACGCACCGCCCACCCGCGCTGGCTGCAAAAGGCGCTGAAGGCTTTCTGGCCAGAGCAGTGGGAGGCCATTTGCGCCGCCAACAATGCGCACCCGCCGATGATCTTGCGGGTCAACCGCCGTCATCACAGCCGTGATGCCTACCTGGGCTTGCTGGCCGACGCGGGCGTTGCCGCCAGCCCCTGCCACTACAGCCGCGATGGCATCGTTCTGGCCGAAGCCTGCGACGTACGCGGCCTGCCAGGCTTCGCCGAGGGCTGGGTGAGTGTGCAGGACGAAGCCGCGCAGCTGTCCGCTGACTTGCTGGAGCTGGCCGCCGGCCAACGCGTGCTCGACGCCTGTTGCGCGCCTGGCGGCAAAACCTGCCACCTGCTGGAAGCCGAACCGGGCCTGGCTCACCTGACAGCCATCGACCTTGAGGCCAAGCGCCTGACCCGCGTGCGCGAGAACCTCGACCGCCTGCAGCTCGATGCCGAGCTGATCGCCTGCGACGCCCGCGACACTGCCAGCTGGTGGGACGGCAAGCCGTTCCAGCGCATCCTGCTGGACGCCCCCTGCTCGGCCACTGGCGTGATCCGTCGCCACCCGGACATCAAGCTGACCCGCCAGGCCGACGACATTCCGGCCCTGGCCGCGCTGCAAGGTGAATTGCTCGATGCCCTGTGGCCGACACTGGAAGTGGGCGGCATGCTGCTGTATGCCACGTGCTCCAGCTTGCCGACCGAGAACACGCAAGTGATCGAGGCCTTCCTCGCCCGCACTCCCGGCGCGCGGGAGCTGGACTTGGCCACCGAGGCCGGCCTGCGCCAACCGCACGGCCGCCAGTTGCTGGCCCAGGAAGGCGGCCACGACGGGTTCTACTATGCCAAGCTGATCAAGATCGCCGCCTCGCGCGGGTAAGCACAAAAGGGTAGGGAGTAGCGGATGAAAATCATCATCCTCGGCGCAGGGCAAGTGGGCGGTACGCTGGCAGAGCACTTGGCCAGTGAGGCCAACGACATTACCGTGGTCGACACCGACGGCGACCGCCTGCGCGACCTGGGCGACCGCCTGGACATCCGCACCGTGCAAGGCCGCGGCTCGCTGCCGACGGTGCTGCGCCAGGCCGGTGCCGACGACGCCGACATGTTGGTGGCGGTAACCAACAGCGACGAAACCAATATGGTTGCCTGCCAGGTGGCCTATTCGCTGTTCCACACCCCGACCAAGATTGCCCGGGTACGCGAGTCGGCCTACCTGACGCGTGAAGAGCTGTTCGACAATGACCACATCCCGGTCGACGTGCTGATCAGCCCCGAGCAGGTGGTGACCAACTACATCAGGCGCCTGATCGAGCACCCAGGGTCGCTGCAGGTGATCGACTTCGCCGAAGGCAAGGCGCAGCTGGTGGCCGTGAAGGCGTACTACGGCGGGCCGCTGGTGGGCCAGCAGTTGCGCCAGATCCGCGCGCACATGCCTAACGTGGATACCCGTGTGGCCGCCATTTTCCGCCGCGACCGGCCAATCACCCCGCGTGGCGACACGGTGATCGAAGCCGATGACGAGGTGTTCTTCATTGCCGCGAAAAAAGACATCCGGGCAGTGATGGGCGAGTTGCGTCGCATCGACCAGACCAACAAGCGCATCGTCATTGCCGGTGGTGGCCAAATTGGCGAGCGCCTGGCCGAAGCCATCGAAAGCCGCTATCAGGTGAAGATCATCGAGATGAGCCCGGCCCGCTGCCGGCACCTGTCCGATACGCTAGACAGCACCGTGGTGTTGCAGGGCAGCGCCTCGGACAGGGACCTGATGCTGGAAGAAAACATCGCCGACGCCGATATCTTCCTGGCCCTGACCAACGACGACGAAGCCAACATCATGTCGTCGCTGCTGGCCAAGCGCCTGGGTGCAGGCAAGGTGATGACCATCATCAACAACCCAGCCTACGTCGACCTGGTGCAGGGGGGTGAGATCGACATTGCCATCAGCCCCCAGCTGGCGACCATCGGCACCCTGTTGGCCCACGTGCGCCGGGGCGACATTGTCAGCGTGCACTCGCTGCGCCGTGGCGCGGCCGAAGCGATCGAGGCGGTGGCCCATGGCGATGCCAAGTCGAGCAAGGTCGTTGGCAAGGCGATAGCGGACATCAACCTGCCACCGGGTACCACGATCGGCGCGATCATCCGTGCCGAAGAGGTCATGATTGCCCACGACAACACGCTGATCGAATCGGGTGACCATGTGATCCTGTTCGTTGTGGATAAAAAGCATATTCGCGATGTGGAGAAGCTGTTCCACGTCGGCTTGAGTTTCTTCTAGGAGCAAAAAGGCATGCGCGAGTCGCTGGAGAAGATGCTGGCCAAGGGTGTGGATAACCCGTTGCTGCGTTTCGGGCTGGGCAAGGCCTGGCTGGATGAAGGTAACGGGGCAGAAGCTGCGGTGCACCTGGCGCGCTGTGTAGAGCAGGACCCGAAGTACTCGGCAGCCTGGAAGCTGCTGGGCAAGGCCTGTCAGTTGCAGGGTGACCTACCGGCGGCGCGCAAGGCCTGGGAGGATGGGATCGTGGCGGCACAGGCCCACGGGGACAAGCAAGCCGAGAAAGAGATGACCGTTTTTCTCAAGAAGCTGAACAAGGCTTGAGATAGCCGGGGCTGCTTTGCAGCCCATCGCAGGCAAGCCAGCTCCCACAGGGACCGCAGCAGGGCTGACAGGTGTTTGCCGCAAGATGTGCAGCGCCTGTGAGCCCTGATGCGATCCCTGTGGGAGCTGGCGTGCCAGCGAATGGGGCGCAGAGCGCCCCCAGAGATCTCAATACCAGCGCGGCTCGCCAGCCGGGCGCTTCTTGAAGCGCTTCATGCTCCACATGTACTGGCTCGGGTACTCGCGCACATAACGCTCGACCACCTTGCTCATCGCCGCCGCCGACTCATTCACGTCGGTGCTGTACATCGCTTGCGGCGCGGCTTCGAGAAACACCTTGAAACCCGAGCCATCCGGCAGGCGCAAGGCGTGCAGGAACACCCCCACTGCCTTGCCGCCCGCCAGCATGTTCGGCACGAACTTGCTGGTCAGTGCCTGGGTACCGAGAAATGGCACGAACACGCCCGCCGATTCGGCCGGCTCCGGGTCAGCGGGGATGCCCACCTGGCCGCCCCGGCGCACCTCCTTGATCACGCTGAGAATGCCTTCCTTGGTCGAAGGCGCAACGCGGTTGCCCATCTGTACGCGCTGCTCACGCAGCAGGTCATCCACAGCCTTGAGCTTGGGCGGGCGGTAGAAGATGATCGGCTTGCACTGGTTGCAATAGAAGTGGTTGAGCACCTCCCAGTTACCCAGGTGGCTGGTGATACCGACAACACCCTTGCCAGACGCCAGGGCTTGCTCCAGCACTTCCAGACCGTGCACTTCCTTGACCAGTTCCAGCGAGCGCTGTGGCGGCCAGATCCAGGCACAGGCGCTTTCGACAAACGACTTGCCAATGTCCCGCAAGGCTTGGCCGACCAGTTGCTCACGGGCAACCGGGTCCATCTCTGGGAAACACTTGGCCAGGTTGATGCGCACCACGTTGCGTGAACCGTTGGGGATCTTCCACATCAGCCAGCCGATACCGGCGCCCACGCGCTGTACAGCGCCCCAGGGCAGCTTGGCAAACAGGCGCAGCACCCCGACCATCAGGGCGCCCTTGAACTTTTCCACAGGCGAATTCCTTATTTCAGCAAGGCGCGCATTGTAACCCTTCAACGAACCAGGGCGGCGTAACGATCGCAATCGATGGTGTGGTCCATGACCATGCCGGTGGCTTGCATGAAGGCATAGCAGATGGTCGGGCCGACAAAGGTGAAGCCGGCTTTCTGCAGGGCCTTGCTCATGGCCTTGGCTTCGTCGGTGACCGCCGGCACGTCAGCGCGGCCCTGGAAGTGATTGATCTTCGGCGCACCGCCCACGAACGACCACAGCCATTCGGCGGGGTTATCCACAGCCAGCCAGGCCTGCGCATTGCGCCGCGCAGCCTTGAGTTTGAGGCGGTTGCGGATGATCCCGGGGTCCTGCATCAGCGCTTCGATGCGTTCGTCGCTGAGGGTGGCCAGTTTGACCGGGTCGAACCCGTGCATCACCTCGCGGTAACGCTCGCGTTTGCGCAAAACGGTGATCCATGAAAGCCCGGCCTGGAACCCTTCGAGCAAAAGCATCTCGAACAGCAACGCCGGATCGCGCTGCGGCGTTCCCCATTCCTGGTCATGGTAGGCCTGGTACAACGGATCGTCGGTACACCAAAAGCAGCGTGGCATAAGGCTCCAATGAGTAGAGGGCGAGGCGAATCAGGTTATACTCCCGCTCTTTACATCCGCATCCCCAGATACAGGTGAATTTCGTGAGCCAGCCTACGCCAGCCGTGCGTACCTTCCAAGACCTGATCCTCGCCCTGCAAAACTACTGGGCAGCTCAAGGTTGTGTGGTGCTTCAGCCCTACGATATGGAAGTAGGCGCCGGCACTTTCCACACCGCAACGTTCCTGCGCGCCGTGGGTCCAGAAACCTGGAACGCCGCCTACGTGCAGCCTAGCCGTCGCCCCGCCGACGGGCGGTATGGCGAAAACCCCAACCGCCTGCAGCACTACTACCAGTTCCAAGTGGTGCTCAAGCCGAACCCGGCCAACTTCCAGGAGCTGTACCTGGGCTCGCTGAAAGCCATTGGCCTGGACCCGCTGGTGCACGACATTCGCTTTGTCGAAGACAACTGGGAATCGCCGACCCTCGGCGCCTGGGGCCTGGGCTGGGAAATCTGGCTGAACGGCATGGAAGTCACCCAGTTCACCTACTTCCAGCAGGTAGGTGGCATCGAGTGCTACCCGGTCACCGGTGAAATCACCTACGGCCTCGAACGCCTGGCCATGTACATCCAGGGCGTCGATTCGGTCTATGACCTGGTATGGGCCGACGGCCCGTTCGGCAAGGTCACCTACGGTGACGTGTTCCACCAGAACGAGGTGGAGCAGTCGACCTACAACTTCGAACATGCCAACGTCGACAAGCTGTTCGAACTGTTCGACTTCTACGAAAGCGAAGCCAACCGCCTGATCAAGCTGGAGCTGCCGCTGCCGACCTATGAAATGGTGTTGAAGGCCTCGCATACCTTCAACCTGCTGGACGCCCGCCGCGCCATCTCGGTGACCGAGCGCCAGCGCTACATCCTGCGTGTGCGTACCCTGGCCCGGGACGTGGCGCAAAGCTATCTGCAAGCCCGCGCACGCCTGGGCTTCCCGATGGCCACCCCCGAACTGCGTGACGAAGTGTTGGCTAAGCTGGAGGCTGCACAATGAGTGCTCAAGATTTCCTGGTAGAACTGGGCACCGAAGAGCTGCCTCCCAAGGCCCTCGCCAGCCTCGGCGACGCCTTCCTGGCCGGCATCGAAAAGGGCCTGCAGGCCGCTGGCCTGAACTACACCGGCAAGCAGGTCTATGCTGCGCCGCGTCGCCTGGCCGTGCTGATTCGCAAGCTGGACGTGCAGCAGCCTGACCGCAGCATCAACATCGACGGGCCACCCCTGCAGGCTGCTTTCAAAGACGGCGAGCCGACCCAGGCTGCCCTGGGCTTTGCCAAGAAGTGCGGTGTAGAGCTGGCCGAAATCGACCAGAGCGGCCCCAAGCTGCGCTTCTCCCAGCACATCCCAGGCAAAGCGACCGTCGGCTTGCTGCCGACCATCGTCGAGGACTCGCTGAACGATCTGCCCATTCCCAAGCGCATGCGCTGGGCCGCCAGCCGTGAAGAGTTCGTGCGCCCGGCCCAATGGCTGGTCATGCTGCTGGGCGACCAGGTGATCGACTGCACCATCCTGTCGCAGAAGGCCGGCCGTGAATCCCGTGGCCACCGCTTCCACCACCCGGAAAACGTGCTCATCACTGCCCCGGCCAACTACGTCGAAGACCTGCGCAAAGCCTACGTGCTGGCCGACTTCGCCGAGCGCCGCGAGCTGATCAGCAAGCGTACCGCAGAGCTGGCCATGCAGCAGGAAGGCACGGCCATCGTGCCACCGGCGCTGCTGGACGAAGTGACCGCGCTGGTCGAGTGGCCGGTGCCGCTGGTGTGCTCGTTCGAGGAGCGTTTCCTCGAAGTGCCGCAGGAAGCCCTGATCACCACCATGCAGGACAACCAGAAGTACTTCTGCCTGCTGGACAGCGAAGGCAAGCTGCTGCCGCGCTTCATCACCGTGGCCAACGTTGAAAGCCGCGACCCGAAGCAGATCGTGCAAGGCAACGAGAAAGTCGTGCGCCCACGCCTGACCGACGCTGAATTCTTCTTCAAGCAGGACAAGAAGCAGCCGCTGGAAACCTTCAACGAGCGCCTCAAGAACGTGGTCTTCCAGGCTCAGCTGGGCACTGTGTACGACAAGGCCGAGCGCGTTTCCAAACTGGCTGCCTTCATCGCCCCGCTGATCGGCGGCGACGCCCAGCGCGCCGGCCGGGCTGGCCTGCTGTCGAAATGCGACCTGGCCACTGAAATGGTCGGCGAATTCCCCGAGATGCAGGGTGTGGCCGGTTACTACTACGCGCTCAACGACGGTGAGCCGCAAGACGTTGCCCTGGCGCTGAACGAGCAGTACATGCCACGCGGTGCTGGTGCCGAGCTGCCGCAAACCCTCACCGGTGCCGCCGTGGCCATCGCCGACAAGCTCGACACCCTGGTGGGCATCTTCGGCATCGGCATGCTGCCAACCGGCAGCAAAGACCCGTACGCCCTGCGCCGTGCAGCGCTGGGTGTGCTGCGTATCCTGATCGAGAAGCAGCTGGACCTGAACCTGACCGGTGCCGTGGAATTCGCGGTCAAGCAGTTCGGTGCCAAGGTCAAGGCTGCCGGCCTGGCCGAGCAGGTGCTGGAGTTCATCTTCGACCGCCTGCGTGCGCGCTACGAAGACGAAGGCATCGACGTGGCCACCTACCTGTCGGTACGTGCCCTGCAGCCAGGCTCGGCGCTGGACTTCGACCAGCGTGTACAGGCGGTGCAAGCGTTCCGCAAGCTGCCCGAAGCCGAGGCCCTGGCCGCGGTCAACAAGCGTGTGTCGAACCTGCTGAGCAAGGCCGAAGGCGCCATCGCCGAGCAGGTCGAGCCGAAGTACTTCGACAATGCCAACGAGTTCTCGCTGTACTCGGCCATCCAGCAGGCCGACCAGGCCGTGCAACCGATGGCTGCTGCACGGCAGTACAGCGAATCGCTGGCCCGCCTGGCAGCCCTGCGCGACCCGGTTGATGCCTTCTTCGAGGCGGTCATGGTCAACGCCGAAGACGCCAAGGTACGTGCCAACCGCTACGCCCTGCTCAGCCGCCTGCGCGGCCTGTTCCTGGGTGTGGCCGACATCTCGTTGCTGGGGTAAGCCTTGAAACTGCTGATTCTCGACCGTGACGGGGTGATCAACTACGACTCCGACGCCTACATCAAGACGCTGGAAGAGTGGATCCCGATCCCAGGCTCGGTCGCAGCGATCGCGCAGTTGAGCAAGGCGGGCTGGACAGTGGCCGTGGCCACCAACCAGTCCGGCATCGCCCGTGGCTATTACCCGCTGGCAACCCTCGAGGCCATGCATGCACGCCTGCGCGCGCTGGTGGCCGAGCAGGGGGGCGAGGTTGGCCACATCGTGTATTGCCCGCACGGCCCGGATGAAGGCTGCGATTGCCGCAAGCCCAAGCCCGGCATGCTGCGGGCGATAGCCGAGCATTACCAGGTCGGCCTTGAAGGCGTCTGGTTCGTTGGCGACAGCAAAGGCGACCTGGAGGCCGCCCTGGCCGTCGGTGCACAACCTGTGTTGGTGAAAACCGGCAAGGGTGAGCGGACCCTGGCAAAAGGTGTTCCGCAAACTACACTGATTTTCGACGATCTGGCAGCTATCGCCAGAGAACTAATTTAAACAGTGCGCCTGCGGGCGCATTTTTCTCAGGCGGGCATGCCCCGCAATGGTACAAGCCACTATGTCGATCCTGCAGGCGATCAGAATCTTTCTTTTTTACCTGCTGCTGGGCACCAGTTCGTTGCTGTGGTGCTCGCTGAGCTTCTTCGTCGCGCCGTTTCTGTCGTTCCCCAAGCGCTACAAGTTCATCAATGTGTACTGGTGCCGCTGCGCCTTGTTCCTCGTGCGGACGATTCTGGGCATCGACTACAAGATCACCGGTGCCGAGAACGTGCCGGCCGAGCCTTGCGTGATCCTGTCGAACCACCAAAGCACCTGGGAAACATTCTTCCTTTCGCAGTACTTCTCGCCGCTTAGCCAGGTGCTCAAACGCGAACTGCTGTACGTGCCGTTCTTCGGCTGGGCCATGGCCATGCTGCGGCCGATCGCGATCAACCGCGATAACCCGAAGGAGGCACTGCGCCAAGTTGCGAGCAAGGGCGATGAGCTGCTCAAGCAGAAGATCTGGGTGCTGATCTTCCCGGAGGGCACCCGTGTGCCGTTCGGCACGGTCGGCAAGTTCTCGCGCGGGGGTACCGCGCTGGCAGTGAATGCCGGGCTGCCGGTACTGCCGATTGCCCACAACGCCGGCAAGTTCTGGCCGAAAACCGGTTGGGGCAAGCGCTCGGGCACCATCGAGGTGGTGATTGGCGAGCCGATGTACGCCAACGGCACCGGGCCACGGGCCATTGCCGAGCTCAACGACCGCGCTCAGGCGTGGAACGAAGCAACCCAGCGGGCCATGGGCTCGCTGCCGCCAGCAGCAGAACAACCACAGGAGCAGATGGCGTGATTTCTGTGGATAACTTGTGAGCACTTTTTCGTTGAAATGCTTGAAGTAAGCGCTAACTTGTTGAATTGGTTGTTTATTTTTGCTTATGACATTTTTCTGAAAAGCGTGCATAAGTTTTTTCGGGGCATAAGAAAACCGGCTTTTACAGCCGGTTTTTTTATGGGCTCCATTTCAAGTACGCATCGCTTTGGGTAGGAGCGGCCTTGTGTCGCGATGGGCCGTAAAGCGGCCCCGGCAATGTGTGCATCAAGACAGAAATCCTGGGGCCGCTGCGCGGCCCATCGCGACACAAGGCCGCTCCTACAAGGATCCGCGCCAGCTTTCAGATCTTGTCGATATCCACATCCTTGGTTTCTTTCAGGCAGAAAATCCCCACCACAAGGCTGATGCCGGTCACCAGGATCGGGTACCAAAGCCCGTAGAAGATGTCCCCGGTGTACACCACCAGTGCAAACGACACGGTGGGCAGGAAGCCACCGAACCAGCCGTTGCCAATGTGGTAGGGCAGCGACATCGAGGTGTAGCGAATGCGGGTCGGGAACAGCTCGACCATCACTGCGGCCAATGGGCCGTAGGTCATGGTCGCGATCAGGATCATCGCCACGATCAGCACCACGACCATCACCTGGTTGACCTGTGCGGGGTCAGCCTTGGCCGGATAGCCTGCCTGCTCCACCGCCGCACGCATCGCGGCTTCGTCGAAGCCGTTGATGGTCTTGTCGCCCACATTCACCACTACCTCGCTGCCGGCTACGCTGACCGAGCTGTAAGGCAGGCCCTGTTTGACCAGGAAGGTCTTGACCTTGTCGCACGGGCTGTCGAAACGGGCCTTGCCGACCGGGTCGAACTGGAACGTGCAGCCTTGCGGATCAGCAGTGACCACGATCGGCGCCTGGCGGCTGGCGGCGTCAATTTGTGGGTTGGCATAGTGGCTCAAAGCCTTGAACAGCGGGAAGTACAGCACCGTGGCCAGCAGCAAGCCCAGCATCAGGATCGGTTTGCGCCCGATACGGTCCGACAGCCAGCCAAAAAACACGAAGAACGGCGCACCGATCACCACGCTGATGATCAGCAGGGTATTGGCCTGGGCCGGGTCTACCTTCAGCATCTGGGTCATGAAGAACAGCACGTAGAACTGCGCGGTGTAGAACGTCACCGCTTGCCCGGCATTGATACTGAACAGTGCGGTCAGTACAACTTTGAGGTTCGGCCACGAGGTGAACGACTCCCGGATCGGCGACTTGCTGACCTTGCCCTGGGCCTTCATTTTCACGAAGGCTGGCGACTCATGCATGCTCATGCGGATCCAGGTGGAAATACCCAGCAGCACGATCGACAGCAGGAACGGCAGGCGCCAGCCCCAGGTTTCGAACTGATCGCCACTGACATAGCGGCTGCCCAGTACCACCAGCAACGACAACAACAGGCCCAGGGTAGCGGTGGACTGGATGAAGCCGGTGTGGAAACCGCGCTTGCCAGGGGGTGCATGTTCGGCCACATAGGTGGCCGCACCACCGTATTCACCGCCCAGCGCCAGGCCCTGCAGCATGCGCAGCATCACCAGAATGATCGGTGCGGCGATGCCGATGCTGGCATACGTAGGCAGCAAGCCCACGGCGAAAGTGGACAGCCCCATCAGCACGATGGTGACCAGGAAGGTGTATTTGCGCCCGATCATGTCACCCAGGCGGCCGAACACCAATGCACCGAACGGCCGCACAAGGAAGCCGGCAGCGAAGGCCATGAGGGCGAAGATGAAAGCGGTGGTGTCGTTAACACCCGCAAAGAACTGCTTGCTGATGACCGCTGCCAACGCGCCATAGAGAAAAAAGTCATACCACTCGAACACCGTCCCGAGGGATGACGCGAAAATGATCTTGCGTTCTTCACGACGGTTGGAACCGCTGGCCGCCGCAGCCTGCTCTTGAATGTAATCCGACATCGTTGCTGTCCTCGGCCCGCAGGCCACAGTGATTATTCTTGTTGTTCCACTGTCGGCAGCCTTCGACCGCAGCTGCCGCTACTGCACGCACCCGGGTCAGGGCGTCGGTAACGCGTCTTCGTTCAGGTAGGTCTGGGTA
Source organism: Pseudomonas sp. CJQ_9 (assembly GCF_043106615.1). NCBI lineage: Bacteria > Pseudomonadati > Pseudomonadota > Gammaproteobacteria > Pseudomonadales > Pseudomonadaceae > Pseudomonas > Pseudomonas sp. CJQ_9. The sequence continues at coordinate 106,001 of NZ_JBICMS010000001.1, forward strand.
GCAGCTCCTTTGAGAATCAGTTGTGCCGCCTTTTCGGCGATCATCAGGGTGGGGGAACAGGTATTGCCAGAGGTGATCTGCGGCATGATCGAGGCATCGGCCACGCGCAGGCCGGGGATGCCATGCACGCGCAGCTGGTTATCCACAACGTCCATCGCGCCATTGCCCATGCGGCAGGTGCCCACCGGGTGGAAAATGGTAGTACCAATCTTGCCGGCTGCCTCGATCAGGTCCTGTTCGCTTTGCAGGGCCGCGCCAGGCAGATATTCCTCGGGCTCGAATACGGCCAGGGCAGGGGCCTGCACGATGCGCCGGGTAAGGCGGATGGCATCGGCGGCCACCTGCAAGTCCTGGGGGTCGCTCAGGTAGTTGGGGTCGATCAGCGGCGTGCTGTGCATGTCGGTGCTGCGAATATCGATACGCCCACGGCTGGCCGGGCGCAGGTTGCAGACCGAGGCGGTAAAGGCCGGGAAGCGGTGCAACGGCTCGCCGAAGCGCTCCAGCGACAGCGGCTGCACGTGGTACTGCAGGTTGGCGCTGGCCTGGTCCGGGCTGGAGCGTACGAACGCGCCCAACTGGCTCGGGGCCATGGCCAGCGGGCCGCTGCGGTCGTAGAGGTAGCGCAGGCCCATGCCCATCTTGCCCCACAGGCTGTTGGCCATCTGATTCAAGGTGCGGGTATTGCGGATCTGGTAGATCAGCCGCAGTTGCAGGTGGTCTTGCAGGTTGCCACCCACCCCTGGCATGTCGTGGCGCACGCCAATACCCAGGCTTTCCAGCAATTGCCGTGGGCCGATGCCGGAGCGTTGCAGAATGCCCGGGGAACCGACCGCGCCAGCACACAGCACAATCTCGCGGCGAGCCGCAAACTCGTGCCAGGCGCCTTGCCAGAATGCCTTCACCGCCCGTGCCCGAGTATTGTTGAGCAGCACCTGGTCAACCTGCACACCCGTAAGCACGGTGAGGTTGGCGCGGTGCTGAACCGGCCGCAGAAACGCCTTGGAGGCATTCCAGCGCACGCCACTGCGTTGGTTGACCTGGAAATAACCACACCCCTGGTTATCGCCCGTATTGAAATCATCCACCTTGGCGATGCCGCTTTGCTCGGCGGCGTCGCGGAAGGCATCCAGTATCGGCCAGCTGTAGCGCTGGCGTTCGACCCGCCACTCGCCACCGCCGCCATGGTGCTCGCTGGCGCCAGCAAAGTGGTTTTCACTGGCCTTGAACAGCGGCAGCACGTCCTTCCAAGCCCAGCCGGGGTTGCCCTGTTCGGCCCAGTGGTCATAGTCGGCAGCCTGGCCGCGCATATAGATCATGCCATTGATGGAAGAGCAGCCACCCAGCACCTTGCCACGTGGGTAGCCCAACGCGCGCCCACCCAGGCCGGGTTGGGCTTGGGTCTTGAAACACCAGTCGGTGCGCGGGTTGCCAATGCAGTAGAGGTAACCGACGGGAATGTGAATCCAGGGATAGTTGTCCCGCCCGCCCGCTTCCAGCAGCAGCACCCGGCAACCAGGGTCGGCGGACAAGCGGTTGGCCAGTAGGCACCCGGCGGGGCCGGCGCCTACCACCACGTAATCGAAGACAGAATCGGCTGATGGCATGTGCAACCTCGGGCCTGATAATTATTCTTGTCCCGATCCATCTTAGTGCGTAATTTCGTGGGTGAAACACGCGATTTCGCGCAGCGGTTGTGCGTTTTAGCACAGCGGCAAGTCTGCACTGGCCCTTTCGCGGGTTCACCCGTGAAAGGGCGAGACGAACAGCCACAAGGATCAGCATGTTCGACTGGAACGATCTGCGGTTTTTCCTTGAGTTGCAGCGCAGCGGCCGCCTGCTTACCGCCGCCAAGCGCCTCAATACCACCCACAGCACCGTGGCCCGGCACATCGAGCGCATCGAGGAAAGCCTGGGCACGGCGTTGTTCGTGCAACACGCCCAAGGCTATGAGCTGACCCCTTCGGGCCAGGCCCTGCTCAAGCACGCCGAAGCCATGGAGAACGTCGCCCTGCTGGCCCAGGAAGAAATCACCCAGGCCATCACCCCGCTGGGCAAGATCCGCCTGGGGGTCACCGAAGGCATTGGCATCATGTTCTTCACCCCGCGCATGAACGCGCTGTTCGAGCGCTACCCCGGGCTGGAAGTGGAGCTGGTGGCAGTGCCGAGGTTCGTCAGCATCCTCAACCGCGAAGCCGAAATCAGTATCCACCTGGAGCGGCCCAACGCCGACCTGCTGATCACCCGTAAACTCACCGACTACCGCCTGGCCCTGTATGCCAGCCAGGGCTACCTCGACCGCGCACCACCCCTGCGCAACCGTGAGGATCTGGCCCGCCACAGCTGGATCGGCTACGTCGACGACCTGCTGTTCAGCCAGGAGCTGCTGTTTCTCAACAGCTTCTGCCGGGCGCCCAATGTGGTCTTCCGCAGCACCAGTGTGATTGCCCAGCAGGTGGCCGCACGTGCTGGGCTGGGCATTGCAGTGCTGCCCAACTACATGGCCCGGCACGACCCGACCCTGGTCCGCGTACTGCCTGGCGAAACCATCCAGCGCAGTTACTGGATCTGTACCCGCCGCGAGCTGCACAAGTCGGTGCGCCTGCGGGTCGTATGGGATTACCTGCTGGCGCTGTGCGCAGAACAACAGGGCGAGCTGTTAGCTCAGTAACGCCTTGCTGGCCAGCAGCAGGGCAGCGGCGCAACCTGCCACGGCAAACATCTGCTGCAGGCGTGGGCCGGCCAACCTGGCCGCCAGGGGGCGCGCCAGCAGCAAACCAAGCACGGCGCCGACAGCGAACGGGCCACCCACTTGCCAATGCAGAACACCTGCAAGGCTGGCACTGATCACACTGCCGGTAGACACCAAGGCAATCACCGCCAGCGACGTGGAGACGATCGTGGCCATGCGCAGGTTGGTATAGCGGTTGAGCGCCGGAATGATCACGAACCCGCCCCCCACACCGAGCAGGCCAGACAGCAAGCCGGACAGCACCCCGGTGAATGCCAGGGCGCGAGCGCAGGGCAGAGTCCAGCGCAAGCGGCCCTGCAGCGGGTTCAGCACACAAGGCTCGATAAAGCGATGCGCATCGTTGGCTTCGCCACGCAGCTCCCTGGCGGCCTTGCGCCAGATACGCAAGCAGGCGTAGGTGAGCACCCCGGCAAACACCAGTTGCAACGGCGTATTGGGCAAACGGTGCGCCAGCATCAACCCCAGTGGCGCTGCCGCCACCCCGATCAAGGCGATGAACAGTGCCGCCCGATAGCGCACCAGGCCGCGACGCAAACCCAGGACCGCGCCCACGGCTGCCGCCAGGCCTACCGCCAACAAGCCGACCGGTGCCGCTTCGACCATCGAAAGGCCAAGGCCGAACACCAACAGGGGCACGGCAAGAATGCCTCCACCGGCGCCCGTCAATGCCAGCACGGCGCCGATGATGGCCCCCAGGGCTGCGCCAAGCAAATGCGCTTCGATCACTGCCCGGCCTCTGCTACCAACGGTTGTGGCCGCGCCAGCCATTCCCGACCCTTGAGCATGGCTTGCCAGTACAGCGGCGGCAGGGCCTGCGCCTTGAGCAGCCAAGCCAGGCGGGTCGGCTTGCGACCGTCCAGCAACCAGTTGGGGAAGCTGGGCGCCAGCTTGCCGCCATAGGTGAACTCGGCCAGCACGATCTTGCCGCGCTCGACCGTGAGCGGGCATGAGCCGTAACCGTCGTACTGGGCCAGTGTCTGCAACCGCCCCAGCGCTACCAGCACATTATTGGCCACTACCGGAGCCTGCTTGCGGGCCGCTGCAGCTGTCTTGGCGTTGCTGGTGTTGGCCACATCGCCCAAGGCGTGAACAGTGCTGTACTTGCGATGGCGCAGGGTGTGCGGGTCTACATCGACCCAGCCGGCACTGTCGGCCAATGGGCTTTCACGGATGAAGTCCGGCGCGACTTGCGGCGGAACCACATGCAGCAGGTCGAAGGCCTCGACGCGGGTTTCGCTGCTGCCATCGGGCAGGCTACGCACAAAGGTGGCACGTTTTTTAGGGCCGTCCACGGCGACCAGCCGATGGCTGAAATTCAGGTCCACGGCATATTTTTCGATGTACTGCATCAAGGCAGGCACGTAGTCGGCCACACCGAACAAGACTGCGCCGGCATTGAAGAAGCTGGCTTTGATCGCGCCCAGGTGACCGTGGCGTAGCCAATGGTCGCACGACAGGTACAGCGCCTTCTGTGGCGCGCCGGCGCATTTGATCGGCATGGGCGGCTGGCTGAACAGGGCACGGCCGTGCTTGAGCTTCTGCACCAGCTCCCAGGTATAGGGCGCTAGGTCGTAGCGGTAATTGGAGGTGACCCCGTTACGGCCCAAGGTCTCGCTGAGCCCATCAATGGCCGCCCAATCGAGCTTCAGGCCAGGGCAAACCACCAGTTGTTCATAGCCGATGGCCCGGCCATCCTCGAGCATGACCAACTGGCGCACCGGGTCGAAACCCTGGACGCGCGCCTTTACCCAGCGCACCCCGCGCGGAATCGTCGAAGCCATGGTGCGGGCAGTGCTCGCCGCGTTGAAAACACCAGCGCCGACCATGGTCCAGCCAGGTTGGTAGTAGTGCACCTCGGCTGGGTCGATCAAGGCCACATCCAAGGACGCGTCACGGCTGATAAGGCTGGATGCAGTGGCGATACCGGCGGCACCGGCACCGACGATGACCACTGTGTGGTGGTCGGTATGGGTAGTGGACGACAAGGCAGGCATGGCAATAAATCCTGGAAATCTGGTTATAGGGCAGGGCGCTTACAGCTTGTTCAGCGGGATCTTCAAATACCTGACGCCGTTGGCTTCCGGCTCCGGAAAGTGGCCACTGCGCATGTTCACCTGCACCGACGGCAGGATCAGCACCGGCATGTCGAGGGTTTTGTCGCGGGCCTCACGCATGGCGACGAAACTGTCCTCGTCGATACCCTGGTGGATGTGGATATTGCTGGCGCGCTGCTCGGCAACGGTGGTGACGTACTGCATTTCGCGACCACCTGGCAGGTAGTCGTGGCACATGAACAGGCGGGTCTGGTCGGGGAACGCCAGCAAGCGCCGGATCGAGCGGTACAGCGTACGGGCGTCGGCGCCGGGGAAATCGCAACGGGCAGTACCGTAGTCAGGCATGAACAAGGTGTCGCCGACGAACACCGCGGTCTCACCCGCATCCTCGATCATGAAGCTCATACATGCAGGCGTGTGCCCAGGGGTGTGCAATGCCCGCGCATGCAGGTTGCCGATGCGGAAACCTTCCTCGTCTTCGAACAGCACATCGAACTGGCTGCCATCACGGGCAAAGCCAGGCTCGGCGTTGAACAAGCTGCCAAAAACCTTCTGCACCTGGGTGATGTGCGCACCAATGGCGGTATGGCCGCCAAGCCTCTCCTTCAGGTAGGCCGCTGCCGATAGGTGGTCGGCATGCACATGTGTTTCAAGTATCCAGCGCACGCTGGCGTGCAATTCAGCCACGCGCTCGACCAGCCGATCTGCTGAGGCAGTACAGGTGCGCCCGGCCTTGGGGTCGTAATCCAGTACGCTGTCGATCAACGCGCACTGCCGGGTTTCACGGTCCATGACCAGGTAGCTGATGGTCGAGGTCGCCTCATCGTAAAAGGCGTCCACGTGAAGGTTGTTGCCGATGATCATCACGTTCTCCAGTTATCCGCCGCGTCTATTCAAGGCGTAGGCAGTATCAGGAGGTTTATCAAGATGCATGCCAGGCTCTTTATCGTGCCGGGCCCAACGAAACCGGAGCAGTACTGACAACACCTGGCTGAATTGGCAGCACCTTTGGCAGTCGACTGTCAGCCAATGGCAGTGTTTGGCAGTCCTTGTTACCCTGCATCGATCATCCGAACGGTGCTGTCATGCCTGAAACCCATCCGTTTATCCTGGCGCTGGTTTCCTACCTTGAGCACGATGCCCTGCCGACCATCGTGCTGGACACCGACTACAACATCCTGGCGGCCAATGCTGCGTATCGCCGCCAGTTCGGCCAGCACGAACAAGCACCCCTAGGGGAAAAGTGCCACAGGGTGTCGCACCACTATGCCGTGCCATGCGACCAGGCTGGCGAACATTGCCCCATGCGCAAAGCCTGGGACAGCAAGGTCGCGGAGCGCGTGTTGCACATTCACCACACGCCACGCGGGCCCGAGCACGTGGATGTAGAGCTGCGGCCAATCCTGGACGAACAGGGTACGGTCGTAGCCTTTGTCGAACGCTTGACCACCATCACGCTGGCCTCGGCCCAGCCGCAAGAGCAAGGGCTGGTCGGCCGTGCGCCGGCCTTCAAGGCAGCCCTGGCCAGCCTGCAACGCGCGGCGCCAGCGCAGATCCCTGTCTTGCTGCAAGGTGAGTCAGGCACCGGCAAGGAGCTGTTCGCCCGTGCGCTGCACATGGGTAGCGCCAGGACAAACGGCCCACTGGTGGTGGTGGACTGCACCGGCTTGACCGAGTCATTGTTCGAGAGCGAACTGTTCGGGTACGAAAAAGGCGCGTTCACCGGCGCCAACCAGCGCAAGATCGGCCTGGCCGAAGCCGCCCATGGCGGCACGCTGTTCCTTGATGAAATTGGTGAAGTGCCGCTGGCGATGCAGGTGAAGCTGTTGCGCCTGATCGAGTCTGGCAGCTTCCGCCCGGTAGGCAGCCTGCGCACAGTGCATTCGGATTTCCGCCTGGTGTCGGCCACGCACAAACCCCTCAGGCAAATGGTTGCCGATGGCAGCTTCCGTGAGGACCTGTACTACCGCATCAGCGGCTTCCCGATTCGCCTGCCGGCACTGCGTGAGCGGGTAGAGGATCTTCCCTTGCTGGCGCAGAGCCTGCTGCAACGCATGGCGGGCACATCGGTCCCCAGCTTGAGTGACGATGCCTTGCAGCGCCTTGCCTTGCATCCGTTCCCGGGCAACATCCGCGAGCTGCGCAATGTTCTGGAACGGGCGCGGTTATTCGCCGATGATGGGGTGATCAGGCCGGAGCACCTGCCTGAGGACATCGGCGCGCAAACGCCGGTGAGCCGTGGCGTAAAGCGCCGTGACCTCGGTGAACTGGCCCAGGCTCTGGAACAGTTCAAAGGTTCGCGCAGTGAGCTGGCGCTTCATTTGGGCATGAGCGAACGCACGCTGTACCGTCGCTTGAAAGCGCTTGGGCTACGCTAGCTTCGTGTTTTTGCCAGGCCACCTTTACCGGACCTTTACCTCTGTCCTGACATTAAACGACCTGATTCATGGTCTGATTGGTTAACCGTACCCGGTCATTGAAAGATCCAGCCGGGCGTTAATACACAGAGGACCGCAACGATGAAAAAGACCCTGACCATGATTTGCGCGGCGCTGATGCTCAGCGCACCTCTGGCAAGTTTCGCGCAGCCTGGCCCGCCTGACCGTCATGATGGCGGCCCAGGGCACGCAGGCAACCCGCCCCACGCTAAGCCGCAGGGCCGCCACGACAATGGCCGGGGGCCTGCTTATCGCGACCCGAACTTCCACCCGCAAAAAGGCATGCCGGTGCCCCACCAGCAGTGGCGCCGCGGCCATGTGGTCGACCCGCATTACCGTGGTGACCGTTACTGGGTGACCGACTGGAAGGCGCGGCACCTGTATGCACCTCCGCGCGATCACCGCTGGTTGTACGTGAACGGCGACTACGTGCTGGTCGCCATCGCCAGCGGAGTGATCGTCAACATTCTCAGCGGCTACTGATGTGTAGGAACACGCTGTTCAGTTAGCAATCGGGGCTGAACTACGCGCCCGCATATGTTCGGGCGTTTTCGATCACTATGACAGCGGTGATGTCAGCCTCGAACGCTTCGAACACATGAAGAAGCTGGACCTTCAAGCGATAGATATCACGCTGCATGCCTACGCTTGGTGGCAGCTCCAGGTCGAAAGCCAGTGTGATTAGAGAGGAGGTCGCTCCAACTGCAACCACTCCTGCACGGTTGGGCGTTGCCATTGCCGCTGAGCATAATCCTCCAGTTGAGCGGGAAGGCGGTCGCCATTGAGTATCAGTCGATTCAACATCAAAGCGAGATCGACATCGGCGGTAGACCACTGGCCAAAAAGGTAGTCCGGGCTATCGCGTAGCAGCAGTTGCGCAGCCTCCACCAACTTTCGCGTCGAGGCCTCAGCCGAGGCAGACAAAGCCCCGTATTTAACGCCGTAGAACACAACAAGCGTGGAGCGTTCATTTCGGATAGGGAGCAAATCACTGCGCAGCCAGGCTTGAACTTGCCGCGCCTTGGCGCGTTGCTGCGGGCTGGTCGGGTAAATCGGCGTCTGAGGGAAAAGATCTTCCAGATACTCAGTGATTGCGGATGATTCAGCCAAAGAAAATTCGCCATGCACCAGAGTGGGCACTCTCTGAGTCAGCGAAATACGGGAATAGTCCTGTGTCTGATGCTCTAGCGTGTCGAGGTCAAGAGTCTTCATTTGGAATTCGATGCCCTTCTCACGCAGCGCCACAAAACATGCCATGGCGTAAGGGCTGGTGAATTGAGCGTCTACGTACAAGCACAGCTTTGAAGCGTTCATACCGTCATCTCCATACGCAAGAGAAACTACGGTAGGGGTTCAGGATCTATAAATAAAATTCATGTTTTTCATAGGGGCATTCCAGTCAGGAATGCACTCACCCTGAATCCTTCGCGCACTTGCCAAACGCTACGAGCCGTTGGAGGAGGAGAGAAATCGA